>JBIIOM010000101.1:0-8963 GCA_044336925.1 Pirellulales bacterium | reverse complement strand
ATCATCTCGTCGACGGAGGGCTTGCCCTTCATCGCGTTCGAGATGGCGTCCATCGTGGCCTTGTAGTTGTAGTCGTAGATCTTCTTGTCGTCGGCGGCGAGCCAGTGGATGAAGACGCCGCAGACGATGACGAGGTTTTCGGCATCGCTCTTCGGGATCACGCCGGCGGCCACGCTGTCGGCCACGGCCTTGGCGACGGCGGCCTGCGCCGGGCCAAACATCTGCACCGCCTGCTTGGCGCCCTTGATCGTCACCTTCGTGATCATCACGGTGGCGGGCTTCACGGCGAGATTCGGCGTGAGCACGGCGAGGAGATTCGAGTGGCCTTCGCTCTGGCGGGCCAGCGCGTTGGCGAACGCCACGCCCACGGGGCCGTCCTTGCTGCCGATCAAGAGATCGATATGGGCGATTTCGTTTCCGTCGCCGGCCAGTGCCTCGCCAATGAACATCGACATATTCCCTGTCTCCTCAAAAAAGGTGTCTCACCATAACGGCCCTCGTGCAACGCACGGAGGGCGGCGACAGGATACCATTTGCCCCCATGCCAGCAAGCAATCGCGATGCCCCCGCCGCGCCGGCCGTGGTGATGCTCGGAGCCAGCGTTCGTGCGTTGGCGGCCTCAGCGGTGCGGGCGGGATGGAGCGTGCATGCCGCGGACCTCTTCTGCGACACGGATCTGGCGAGCGTGGCCGAGTCGTGCCGCAGGGTGAGCGACTACCCGGCGGGCCTCCTCGACGCCGTGGCCGATTTTCCGGCCGGTCCGTGGTGCTACACCGGCGCGATCGAGAATCATCCCGATCTCATCGATCGGATCACGGCCACGAGGCCGCTGGCCGGCAATCCGGCCGCCGTCGTGCGGCGCGTCCGCGACCCCGCGATCCTTGCCGCGGCGCTCGCCGACGCCGGGCTGCGATTCCCTGCGACCTTCCCCACGGCGGAAGGCGTGCCCACCGACGGCACGTTCATCGTCAAGCCGCGGTCGAGCGCCGGCGGCCATGGCATCGTGCGATGGACCTGTGGCCCCGCCACGACGAGTGATCGCGGATCTGCGACGCATCTCTGGCAGCGCTGGGTCGACGGCCCGCCGATGGCGGCCGCCTACTGCCTCGGGGAACGCGGCGCCACGCTTCTGGGCGCGAGCCGACAACTCCTCGGCGCGGCATGGTGCCATGCCGCACCCCATGCCTACTGCGGGTCGGTCGCCATGCCGCTCGAGCGGCTCCACGACCGCGTGCGCGACGACCTCCAGCGGCTCGGCCGCCTGCTCGTCGAGTCGTTCGGCCTGGTCGGTGCGGTGGGCGTCGACTTCATCCTCGGCGCCGACGAATCGATCACGGTGATCGAGATCAACCCCAGGCCCACGGCATCGATGGAACTCGTCGAGCGGACGACCGGCGCATCGATCGCCGGAGCGCACCTCGCCGCCTGCGGATTCCCGCCCCCCGCCACGCCGACCGTTGCCGCTGCGGCCGGCATCTGGTCGAAGGCGATTCTCTTCGCGGCTAGGGATCTCACGATCGACGGACCGCTGCTCGACCGCCTGCACCGGCTTGCGTTGCCCTGGACGCACGACGATGGCTGGCCCGCTCTCGCCGACATCCCACAGCCGGGCCAGACGATCGCACGCGGGCGGCCGGTCATCACGATCTTCGCGCGAGGGGCGTCGCTGGAGGAGTCCTCCGAGCGGCTCGTCGCGCGCACGACGAGCCTCGACAACCACCTCCAGTAGGGTAGGCTTCAGCCTGCCTGCCGTAGGCTTCAGCCTGCCTGAGACAGGCTGAAGCCTGTCCTACTCATCGACGGGACAGGGGTCATCAGCCGGCGAGGCGGCGCGGCATCGATTCCTCGGCGGCGGCGGCCGGGAGCACGAATTGCATCAGGTAGGCGTCTTCGGTCGTGTCTTGATAGAAGTCCTTCAGCACCGAGATCGCCCGGTAGCCGAGCGTGCGGAAGAAGAGCTGGGCCGGAAGGTTGCGCTCGCGGACCTCGAGCACGATCCGGCTGCGGCGCTCGGGCGTGAGCTTGCCGACGAGCTTTTCCATCATCTGCGTGCCGATCCCGAGGCGGCGGTGCGTTCGGCGCACGGCGAAGTTGATGACGTGGAGCCGCGAGCGGTGGAGTTCGTAGATCATGAAGGCGACGACCGAGTCGGCCATTTCCGCCACCATGCCGATGCAATTCCGCTGCCGCATGCACCGCGTGAAGTCTTCGTCGGACCAGGGAAACTCGAAGGCCTCCTGCTCGATCTCCAGGACCTCGGTCATGTCGCGGCGGATCATCCAGCGGACGTGAATCTGCAGACGTTCTTGTTCCGAGGTCGCCACGGTCGCATCACTCCAAAGGGGGCACGGGGGCACGGTTTTCCGTTCGGGGCGGAACCGTAGCAGCCGCTCCGGTCGCCGCCAAGACGATTCCCGGGTGGTTTTGCCGGGGCTTTCACCGGCGAAACAACCTTGACCCTCCGGCGCACGGCACCTACTCTCCCGCCGCATTTTCGCCGCATTCCCTTCAGAGCGAAGCCGCCCGCGATGCGACCCACACGACACCCCACCGCGCTCCTGTTCCTCGTCGCGCTCTCCGGCCTGGCGGCCGGCTGCGCCGGACCGGCGATCCGCAGCCAGAGCCCCGAAGTCGAGGCGCTCATCAACCTCGAGGCCGACACCAAGCACGTCGGCGATTACGCCACGCCCTGGGGCACGGCGCCGCAGCGCATCGAGCGGGCGGCCCTCATCACCGGGCTCCCGGGCACCGGCAGCGATCCGCCGCCGGGCCTGCAGCGGCAGTCGCTGATGGCCGACATGCAGTCACGCGGCGTCGTGGAGCCCAACAAGCTGCTCGCCTCACAGTCGACGGCGCTCGTCTGGGTGCATGCCTACCTGCCCCCCGGCGTGCAGAAGGGGGATCGGTTCGACATCCACGTGGAAGTGCCGCCGGACAACGACACCACGAGCATCGCCAATGGCTGGCTGATGGAGACGCGGCTCGCCGAGATGGCGGTGCTGGGCAACCGCGTCCGCGACGGCCACGTGCTCGGCGTGGCGGAAGGCCCGCTGCTCGTCGATCCCGTCTCGATGGGCACGCTCGACTCGAAGGCGAAGCTCCGCGCCCGCGTGCCGGGTGGCGGCGTCTCGCTCACCTCGCGGTCGATCGGCCTGATCCTCGCTCCGGAACACCGGTCCGTCGCGCTCTCCAAGCGGCTCGGCGACACCATCAACAAGCGTTTCCATGCCGTGATCAAGGGGAGCAAGCGGGGCGTCGCCACGCCGAAGACCGACCGCTTCATCGAGCTCGAGGTGCCGCCGGTCTACAAGCGGAATCTCGACCGCTACATCCGCGTGATCCGCGCCGTGGCCGTGGTGGAGCCGCCCGCCGGACGGCATGCCCGGCTCGAACTGCTCGACCGCCAGTTGGCGGATCCGGTCACCGCGCCGTCGGCCGCGCTGCGGCTCGAGGCGATCGGCAAGGAGGCGATTCCCACGCTCCGCAAGGGGCTCGAGTCGAAGGATGCCGAGGTGCGGTTCGCCTCCGCCGAGGCCCTGGCCTACCTCGGCGAATCGGTGGCCGCGAGCCATCTGGCCGACGCCGCCGGCAGCCTGCGCACCGCCCGCCCCGCGGCGATCGCCGCCCTCGGCGTGCTCGACGACGCCAACGGCATCGACGCCCTGCAAGGGCTCCTGTCGAGCGTCAGCGCGGAGACGCGTTACGGCGCCTTCCATGCCCTCTGGCAGATGGATTCGTCCGCACCGCTCATCCGCGGCGAGATGCTCGCCGATGCCTGCTCGCTCCACGTGCTCGACGTGGAGGGGCCGCCGCTGGTCCACATCACGCGGAGCCGCCGCCCCGAGATCGTGCTCTTCGGCGCCGAACACCCGCTCGCCGACGGACTCCGCGCCGAGGCCGGGCCGTCGATCGTCGTGGTCGTCGAGTCGGGCCGGGCCGCCATCAGCTGCTTCGTGGCTGGGCAGCCCGACCAGAAGCTCGACGTGCCGGCGCGAGTCGATGCGGTCGTCCCGGCGATCGTGCAGCTGGGCGGCACCTATCCCGATGCGGTCCAGTTTCTCCAGCAGGCGAGTTCGAGCCGCTGCCTCGAAAGCCGGCTCGCCTTCGACGCCCTGCCGACCGCCGCCGACGGCCGCGGGAGCGTCCACGAGGAGGCGGCACAGCGCGGCCGCGACGCGCCCGACGACAACGACACCGCCCGCGATGAAGCCCCCAGGAGCGACCGCACGGACGAGTCGTCATGACCAGGCTCAAAGCACTCGAACTGTTCGGCTTCAAAAGCTTCGCCGACCGGACGCGCTTCGAGTTTCCCGAGGGCATCACGGTCGTCGTCGGTCCGAACGGCTCCGGCAAATCCAACGTCGTCGACGCCATCAAGTGGGTGCTCGGCGAGCAGTCGATGCGCAGCCTCCGCGGCCGCGACGCGACCGACGTGATTTTCGCCGGCTCCGTGTCGCGCAAGCCGCTCAACGCCGCCGAAACGTCGCTCATCTTCGACAACTCCGCCCGTGCGCTGCCCGTCGAGCAGGACGAGGTGCAGATCACGCGGCGGGTCTACCGCAGCGGCGAGAGCGAATACCTCGTCAACGGCGAGATCTCCCGGCTGCGCGACATCCGCGAACTCTTCTCGGGAACGGGCGCCGCGACGGAGGCTTACAGTGTCATCGAGCAGGGCCGCGTCGACGCGCTGCTCGTGGCATCGGGGCGTGACCGCCGCGCCGTCTTCGAGGAGGCGGCGGGCATCACGAAATTCCGCGCCCGGCGAACCGAATCGCTGCGGCGGCTCGAGCGCGCCGAGCAGAATCGGCAGCGGCTCGCCGACATTGTCGGCGAGGTGTCGAGCCGGCTCGACACGGTGCGACATCAGGCCGCGCGGGCCCGCCGCTATCGCGTGATGACCGACCGGCTGCGGGCGCTGCGGCTGGCCGCCGCCGCGGAGGATCTGGCCGAAGTCGATGCCTCGGTGGCGGCCGTCGATGCGGCGCTCGCCGCGCTGCGGCAGGATTTCGCCGCGGCCGAGTCGGAGGCGACGCTGGCCGCCGGACGCACCGCCGAACTCGAACGCATCGAATACGACCTCGCGCCCCGTCTGGCCGACGCGCAGGACCGCGTCACGGCCGACAAGCAGCGGGCGGCCGCCGCCGAAGCCACGCTCGCGCTATTGCGGCAACGCCGCGCGGAGATCGAGGGAGACGTCGCCCGGCACGAGGCAGGCGCGCGCGAGGCGGCCCAACGGCTGCGCGACGCGGTCGGCGCGGTGGAGGATGCCCGCGGCCACGCCGAGACGATTCAAGCCGAGCTCTCCCGCATCCATGCCGAACTCGCCTCCCACGAGCAAGCCGCCGCCGGCTCTCACCAGCACGTCGCCGACCTCCGCGGCCGGCTGGCCGGGCAGACCGCCCGCGGCGCCGAGCTCGAGCGGCGACGCCTCCGGCTCGAGTCCGACGCCGACCGTGCGGCCGCCGGCGTCGAAGAAGCGCGGCGGCGGATCGACGCCGCCCGCGAAAGAATAGACGCCGCCCGTCGGCAACAGGCGCTACTCGCCGAATCGATCGCCACCCGGGAAGGCAACGTCGCCGCGCTCGCTGCGCGACTCACCGCGACCGACCGCGAGATGGAATCGCTCGAGGCCGAGCAGCGCGAGCGGGCCATCGCGCTCGACCAAGCCTGGCGCGATCTGGCCGGCTGGCAGGCAAAGCTCGAAGCATGCCTCGAGCGGAAGGGCATGCTCGAAGAACTGGTGGGCCGGCACGAAGGGCTCTCCGACGCGGCGAAGCGGCTGGTCGGTTCCGAGACGGCCCAGTCGGCGGTGCCGGGACTGCATGGTGTGCTCGGCGACTTGATCGACGCCCCCGTGGGCTGGGCTCACCTCGTCGACCTCGCGCTCAGGGATCGCGCGCAGAGCCTCGTCGTCGATTCGCTCGACGATCTCGTCCGCTGGTTTTCCCTCTGGGCCGAATCCGCCGAGGCGCAGGCCACGCTCGTGGCCGGCGGCCGCGTCGGCTTCACGACGCTGGAGGATTCGCACGAGGCGGTCACCGAGGGCTTCGATGCCTCGGGGCATCCCGGCGTGGTCGGCAGGCTCGATCGGCTCGTCGAGACGGAACATGCGTCGGACCGCCACCGGCAGATCGCCCGCCGCTGGCTCGGCAGGGTGTGGGTGGTCGAGCGGCTCGATCACGCACAGGCTCTTGTCCGCGTGGCGCCGGCGGGAGTGCTCGTCGTCACCCGTGGCGGCCAATGCCTCTCGACCGACGGCACCTTCGAGATCGGCACTCCCGCCGCGGCCAGCGGGATCGTCAGCCGCCGCAGCGAGCTGCGGGCGGTCACGACCCGCCACGAGGAACTCACCCGCACCGTCGCGGCCACCGCCGAATCGATCGACGGCCTGCAGGCGGAACTTGCCGGACTGCAGCAATCGATCCGGCGGCTCCACGCCCGTCGTCAGCAGGAAGCGGACACCATCGCCTCGTCCCGCGCCGAATTCGAGCGGCTCACGCGCGAGCGGTCCGCCGGCAGCCAGTCGCTCGCCGCCGCCGAGGCCGCCGCGATCGAGGCGGAGCGGGATGCCGTCGCGCTCGCCCACGCCCGCGAGACGGCCGACACCGCGCTCGCCGAGCACCTGGCGGCGCTCGAGGCGACCCGGCGCGACCTCGCCGCGACGCAATCCGCCCTCGACTCACTCGATCGCGATCGCGGCGAGGTGATCGATGCCATCCATCGGCTACGGATCGAGCAGGCCACCAGCCAGGAACGGCTCGCCCGCGGCCACGATGCCGTCTCCACCCGCCGCAGCGACCTCGAAGCCCGCCGCGCCGATCTCGAGGCTGCCCGCGACCGCCGCGGCGTCGCCGAGCAGCGGCTCGACGCCCTCGATTCGGAACTCCTCGCCGCGCAATCGGCGTTCGCCGAGGCGATGACCGCCGCCGAACGATCGGGGAACGAGCTCGCCGAGTGCTCCGCCATTCGCGATGCGCTCTTCACCGACAAGGCGGCTGCGAATGCCGCCGCGGAAGCTGGCCGCACCGCGGCCGCCCGATTCGGCGAGGCGATCCACACGCAGGAGCTCGATGCGGGCGAGGCCCGCCACCGCCGGGCCCGGATCATCGAACGCATCCGCGACGAATACGACCTCGACATCGAAGCCGAGATCCGGGCGCGGGCCGAGCGCGAAGCCGCCGCCGGCCCGGAGACGCCGGCCGATGCGGCACCGATTCCCGCCACGCGGCCGGAGCTCGACGCCGAGATCGAGGACCTGCGGCGGAAGCTCGCCTCGATGTCGTCGGTGAACCTCGAGGCGCTGGCCGAAGCGGAGGCGCTCGCCGAACGGCTCGCCACGCTCGAGGCCCAGCTCAACGACGTGACGAGCGCCAAGCAGTCGATCGAGCAACTCATCGCGCGGATCGACGACGAGAGCCGCCGGCTCCTCGGCGAGACGATCGAGACCGTCCGTGGCCATTTCCGCGAACTCTTCGAGCGGGTCTTCGGCGGCGGCCAGGCCGACATCGTCCTCGACCCCGAGATGGATCTGCTCGACACCACCGTCGAGATCGTGGCCCGCCCGCCCGGCAAGGAGCCGCGCAGCATCTCGCTCCTTTCGGGCGGCGAGAAGACGATGACCTGCGTCGCCCTTCTCCTGGCGATCTTCCGTTCGCGGCCGAGCCCCTTCTGCGTGCTCGACGAGGTCGACGCCGCCCTCGACGAGGCCAACGTGGATCGCTTCGTGGGGGTGCTGCGCGACTTTCTCTCGTCTACCCAGTTCATCATCGTCACGCATTCGAAAAAGACGATGGCGGCGGCGACCACCCTCTACGGGGTCACGATGGAGGAGTCGGGCGTCTCGAAGCGGGTGTCGGTCCGATTCGAGTCGACCGCCGCGGCGGCCAGCCGCCCGTCGGCCAAGGCCGCTTGAGGGGATCCGCTTCGGGACGAAGCGGTCTACGAGGGACGAGACGGGGGTCGGGGGAAATCGAGGCGAACTGGCGTATCCTCGCCTCCGAAGCCGAGATTTTCACCGCCCGCGGCGTTTTCGCCCGGCGAGGACCGCTTCAATCCGCGGCAAATGACGGGCGGCAACCGTTGCAATCCGGCCCACGGTCCCGTCCCCGACATGCGCACCACCCGGTGCCACCGTCCTTTTCGCGAAGAACGTCTCAAGTCTCACCACAGGATCTTTCGATCTACCCTCTCGGACGGTCATGCCGCGAACGTGTCCGGGTTGAACCCGAGCCCGTTTCAGCGGTGTGGATGCAGGGGGGGACACCTGCGAGTCGCCGCGTCCGGCGGGAGCATCCTTCGGGATGACGTTCCGTCGTTCGCCTACTCAATGCCCCCTCTCTGCAGCCAGCCGGCCTGCCTGGGGCGCGACGACGCGGTGCAACCCCAAGGCAAACGATCCGCGTCAGGGGGGCTGTGTCCGTTTCCCGAGAAAGGGACGGGCTGGCCAAATCGGTTCCGGACACAAAAGATCGAAATGGAGTTGTTGCGATGAAGGTTTTTACGACAGGCCAGGTCGCCAAGATCTGTAAAGTTGCTCCCCGCACGGTGAGCAAGTGGTTCGATTCCGGTCGCCTGAAGGGCTACCGCATCCCGGGCTCGCAGGATCGCCGCATCCCGCGGGAATACCTGATCAAGTTTCTGAAAGAGCACGGCATGCCGCTGGGCGACCTCGAAGACGAGGCGATGGCGAAGGTGCTGCTCGTCGGCCAGGACCAGGTCCTGATCGAAAACCTGAAGAAGCACCTGCCGGTCGAGAAGTCGTTCAAGATCCAGGTCGCCGCGAGCGGCTTCGAGGCCGGCATCCAGGCCGAGAGCTTCCACCCGGACTGCATCGTGGTGGACTACGCGATCGGCCGGATCGACGCCCAGCAGATCTGCCAGAACCTCCGTCGCAACACGGAATATGCCGACACGATCGTGATCGCCCTGCTGCCGGACGACGGCTCGCAGATCACGGTCGATCG
>JBIIOM010000014.1:0-27751 GCA_044336925.1 Pirellulales bacterium | reverse complement strand
CAGGATGCCGGAGCGCAGTCAGCATCGAGTGAGCGAAGGGCATGGATGCCCGTAGCGAACGTCCGGCGACGGGGCACGGGTCGCCCGAAGCCGGGTTGGGCTGGTAATCGAAAGACAGGCTGAAGCCTGTCCTACTGTGCCCTCTCGAAGAATCGGCGGCTGCGGGCGTCGAGGCGGGAAAGGCTCGGGATCGTGTAGCGCACGCCATGGGTGTCGGTGATCACGGCGCCGCCGTCGGGCAGACGCAAGACATCGTCCGCGTGCGCCACCTTGAAGCGGCGGGGGCCGCGGTCGGTCTCCACCGTCCACTCGGCCGGCTCGCTATCGGATACCTCCTCGATCCGCTCGACGAGCGGCAGGAACTCGCGGCGGGAGAGCTCCGCCTCGAGGGCCGCCCGCAACGCGGGCTCGACGGACGAGAGCGCGTCGATCCAGGCGAGCTCGACGTCGTTCTCGCCGACGATTGCCACGGGGCCTTCGGGATCGGAGATCGGGAAGGCCCGGAGCACGTCGACGTCGGTGTGCACTCGCCCCTGGGCGTCGATGAAGTCGAGCCTGCCGTGCGGCCTGCTCTCGAGCCGCCATTCGATCGTCGGGGTTTCCTTTGAAGCCATGGCTCGTTCCTCGGGTCGGTTCGTCAGACGCCCGCGGCCGCTTCCTCCGCGGCCTTCATCTGGGCGTTGTACAGCCGGGCGTAGGCGCCGTCGGCCGCGAGCAATTCATCGTGCGTGCCGATCTCGACGATCCTGCCCGCGTCGAGCACCACGAGGCGATCGGCCCGTCGGAGCGTCGAGAGGCGATGCGCGATGGCGATCGTGGTGCGGCCGGCCACGAGCCGGTCGATGGCCGATTGGATGATCGCCTCCGTCTCGGGATCGACGCTCGAGGTGGCCTCGTCGAGGATCAGGATCCGCGGGTCGACGAGCAGGGCGCGGGCGATCGAGAGCCGCTGCCGCTCGCCGCCGGAGAGGGAGCCACCGCGCTCCCCCACGCGGGAGTCGTAGGCCGCCGGCAGCCGCAGGATGAAGTCGTGGGCGCCGGCGGCCCGTGCGGCCGCCACGATCTTGTCGCGCGGGGCGTCGGGGAGACCGTAGGCGATGTTCTCCGCGATCGTCCCGAAGAAGAGGAAGGGCTCCTGGAGCACGCAGCCGAGATTCCGCCGGTAGTCGGGGATCGAGAGCTGCCGCAGGTCGGTTCCGTCGATCGTGATCGAGCCGCTCGACGGGTCGTAGAACCGGCAGACGAGATTCGCGAGCGTCGATTTGCCGGAGCCGCTCGCGCCCACGAGGCCGATCATCTCCCCCGGCTCGATCGTGAGGTCGATGCCGTGGAGGATTTCGCGGGAGCCATAGCGGAAGTGCACGCCCGAGATCACGATCCGTCCGCGCACGCGGCCGGGATCGACCGGCCGGCCGGCCTCCGCCACGCTCGGCTTGCAGTCGAGGATCTCGAAGATCCGCTGGGCGCTCGCGGCGGCCCGCTGGGTGGCGGGCACCATGTGGATCATCGACTCCACGCGGCCATAGAAGCGGGAGATGTACGTGAGGAAGGCGGTGAGCGTGCCGACCGTCACCGAACCGCCGAAGACGAGCCAGGCGCCGGCCGCCCAGACGACGAGGATGCCCCCTTCGCTGCAGAGGCTCACGAGCGGGCCGAAGAACGACCAGACGACGTTCACGCGATCGTTTGCCTCGAGCACCCGGTCGTTGGCGGCACGAAAGCGGCCGACCTCACGGCGCTCCTGCGCGAAGGCCTTGACCACGCGAATGCCGGGAATCGTGTCGGCCAGCACGCTCGTCATGTCGGCCCAGGCCACGCTCGCCCGCGCGAAGCCGCGCCGCAGCCGGTAGCGGACGGCATAGGCGAGCCAGAGGACGAACGGGAACGGGGCGAGCGTGACGATCGCAAGCGTGGGATTCATCCAGACGAGGACGGCCGCCGTGAGGAGCACGAGCATCACGTTCGAGGCGAACTCGATCAGGTTCACCGAGAGAAACATGTTGATCCGGTCGGTGTCGCTCCCCACCCGCGTGATGAGGTCGCCGGTGCGCTTGCCGGAGAAGAAGTCGAGCGAGAGGTTCTGCATGTGGGCATAGGTCCTCACCCGCAGGTCGGCCGCCACCCGCTCGCTCACCCAGGCGAGCACCCACGACCGCGCCCAGGAGAGCAGCCAGGCCGCGAACGCCGCCAGGGCGAGGCCGGCGAGATACCACCAGACGAGCGAGAAGGGCACGTTGGCGCCGTTCTGCCGCGGGATCAGCACCTGATCGACCAAGGGCATCGTGAGATAGGGGGGCACGAGCGCGGCGGCGGTGCCGGCGAGCGTGAGCAGGCCGCCGAGCAGAGCCATCCCCGCGTGCGGTCGGGCGAACGACACGAGTCGCCCGAGCGCCTGCCACGAGGCGCCACCCGCGCCCGGCGCCGCCTCCTCGTCGCCGGCCTTCGCCGAGGGCGCCGCGGCGGCTTCCTGCTCGGGAGCCTCCTCGCGAAGCTGGGGCTTCTCCAGTCGCGCCGCCCGTTCGCCATGCAGTCGCTCGTCGAACGCATCTTCGAGCCCGTGCACTCCCTTGGCGCGGGCGGCCGTGAACCGCCAGCGGGCTATCACCTCACCGCGCTTGGCGAGCTCGATCCGGCCGATCGCGTTTCGCATGCGCACGTCGAGTTGAGTCGTCGCATCGAGCGGCCAGGCCCACACGCCGCCTGCCGTTCGCCGAGCCGGCGGCTCGTCGGCGGAGGCCGGCGCGTCGGCGAGCAATCGTTGGTCGGTCAGGACCAACCAGCCGTCGGTGAAGCCGAGTTCGGCGTTCAGGTCAAAGCGGCAGGCGGCGAGCAGTGTCTCGCCCGGCTCGAGCTGAAACCGCTCCCGAGGCGGCTGCCCGGCGGCCCCGGCCGCGTCGCGAACCGGACCGGCGTTCGTGCCGTGAAGATTTTCCATAGAAAGCGGCTATCCGGGGCGATTTGGTTGATTTTCGGGCAAAGAAAGCGGTTTCCGCGGCTCTTCCAACAGATTCTTGCCTCGTCTACCGAAGATTCCTAAATTACCCTGCTTGAACGGCTGCAGGGTAAATATTTCCCGCCTCCCGACTGACCGACAGTGATTTTGCATACCGGATTGTCATCCCTTCCATGACCACGCTCCGCGGACCGCAAGCGTCCGCTGGTTTCGTCGCGTTATTCATGTCTTCCGCCGGTCCGTCGGTGCCTTGGCACGAGACGTGCATGGATGGTCCCTCCGGTTCGGGACGGTTGAAAAAAAGTTCGCAATCCGGAAACGAAAGCGTAAACTTTTTCGGTGGTCGTGCGAAGTCGATCCCGCTTCGGCGAGAGTTGCTCGCTCGACCGGTTGATGTGACTGATGAGGTATCAGGTTCGATTCATGGTGCCGGCAGGCACGGGCATCGCAAGCGAACGCACGTCCGCGCGGCGTGCGGCGATGCAAGACGGCTCGCCGGTGTGGGAAATCATTCGACCCATGGCCACTTTGGCCGGTTCGTGGTTGGTCGGTTCGTCTCTCCCGGGATCTTCAACTCCCGCGTCGTTCTTCAGCCTGCCTGCGAAGCCATGCTTCGGCAGGGGCGTCTCCCCAGCGGCTCCCGACTGCCAGCCGCCCTGACGACGTCCGTCGTCAGCTCTGTTCGCACCCCTGCCCTTGCAAACCGGGCTTTTCGGGCGACGCGCCCGACAGGCCCCGAGGCGATCCGTGCAGCCTCCGTCCCATCAGTGCCTTCAGGAATGTCCTGCGGCCGG
Organism: Pirellulales bacterium; assembly: GCA_044336925.1. Taxonomy (GTDB): domain Bacteria; phylum Planctomycetota; class Planctomycetia; order Pirellulales; family UBA1268; genus RGVT01. The sequence goes on along the minus strand of JBIIOM010000014.1, from coordinate 24,004 downwards.
GAGAGGCGCACACAACCCAGCCCACGCACGCGTCTGCGTTCGGGCAAGAGAACATGAATTTCTTCCATGGAGATCAAGTCGCTCAAGGTTCTGCGTGGCCCCAACCAATGGGCTTCGTTCCCCGTTCTTGAAGCCTGGGTCGATCTCGGCCACCTCGAAGACTATCCCTCGCACACGCTGCCGGGCTTCAACGACCGGCTGATGAGCTGGCTCCCGACGATGATCGAGCACCGCTGCTCGATCGGCGAGCGCGGCGGCTTCTTCCAGCGACTGCGCACCGGCACCTGGATGGGCCACATCCTCGAGCACGTCACGCTCGAGCTCCAGTCGCTCGCGGGCACTCCCGTCGGCTACGGCCGCGCCCGGGAGACCAACACCCGCGGCGTCTACAAGGTGGTGATCGAATACAAGGAAGAAAAGTTCGCGATCGCATGCTTCCATACGGCGCACCGGCTGCTCGACGCCGCCATCGCCGACGAGCCCTTCGACGTCGCCGCCGAGATCAAGCGGCTCCGCGGCGTGTTGCTCGAAGAGCAGCTCGGGCCCAGCACGCGGTCGATCGTCGAGGCGGCCCTCGCCCGCGGCATTCCGGCGCGGCGGCTCACCGAGGGCTCGCTGGTGCGACTGGGCCAGGGTGCCAAGCAGCGGCGGATCCTCGCCGCCGAGACCGATCGCACCGGCGCGGTCGCCGAATCGATCGCGCAAGACAAGGAGCTCACCCGCACGCTCCTGGCCGAGGCCGGCATCCCCGTGCCGGAAGGCCGGCCGGCCGCCGACGCGGCCGACGCGTGGGCGGTGGCCGAGGAGATCGGCGTGCCCGTCGTCGTGAAGCCGCGCTATGGCAATCAAGGCCGCGGTGTCTCCGTCAACGTCTCCACGCGCGACGAGATCGCGAAGGCCTGGCAGGTCGCCCGCGAAGAGGATTCGTCGGTCGTCGTCGAGCGGTTCGTCACCGGCGCCGATTACCGGCTGCTGGTGGTCGGAGGCAAGGTGGTGGCCGCGGCCCGTCGCCATCCTCCCACGGTGGTCGGCGACGGCCAGGCGACCGTGCGCCAGCTCGTCGACCGCGTCAATGAAGACCCCAGGCGCTGCGGCGACCACGCCACGGCCCTGAGCCCGATCGCCATCGACGAGGTGGCGCTGGCCGTGCTCGCCGAACAGGGGCTCTCGCCCGATTGCGTTCCGGCCGACGGACGGAAGGTGTTCCTGCGGCAAAACGCCAACCTGAGCACCGGCGGCACGTCGGAAGACGTGACCGACATCGTCCATCCGGAAGTGGCCGCGCGGGCCGTGGAGGCGGCGCGGATCATCGGCCTCGACGTGGCGGGCATCGACATCGTCACCGCCGACATCACGCACTCGCTCGAATCGCAGCGCGGCGTGGTGATCGAGGTGAATGCCGGCCCGGGCCTGCGGATGCACCTCGAGCCCACCATCGGCACGCCGCGAAATGTCGGCGCCGCGATCGTCGACACGCTCTTCGCCTCCGACGACGACGGCCGCATCCCGGTCGCCGCCGTCACGGGCACCAATGGCAAGACCACGGTCGTGCGGCTGATCTCGCACCTCGCCACCACCGGCGGCGCCACCGTCGGCACCACCTGCACCGAGGGCGTCTGGATCGGCGGACGACTGATCGACACGGGCGACTGCAGCGGCCCGGCCAGCGCCCGCCGCGTGCTCGCCAATCCCGCGGTGACGACGGCGGTGCTGGAGACGGCCCGCGGCGGCATCCTGCGCGAGGGCTGCGGCTTCGACTTCTGCGACGTCGCCGTGGTGACGAACATCTCGTCGGGCGACCATCTCGGCATCGCCGAGATCGACACGCCCGAGCAGATCGCCTGGGTGAAGGGGGCGATCGTCGCGGCGGTGAGCAAGAAGGGCTCCGCCGTGCTCAACGCGGCCGACCCGCTCGTGGTGGACATGCGGAAATGGTGCAAGGGGCAGGTGGTCTACTTCGCGCTCGACCCGTCGAACGCGGTGCTCGTCGAGCACCTCGCGGCGGGCGGCCTGGCGGCGACGGTCCGCGACGGCTGGATCGTGCTCTGCGACGGCCCGCGCGAGACCCGCCTCGCGCATCTCGACCGCGTGCCGCTGGTGCACAAGGGCTTCGTGAGCTTCCAGGTGGAAAACGTGCTGGCATCGGCGGCGGCCGCCTGGTGCCTCGGCGTGCCGCTCGAGCTCGTCCGCCTCGGCCTCGAGAGCTTCTCCTGCGGCACCGGCGGCTCGCCGGGCCGGTTCAATCTTCTCGACCTCGAGGGCGGTTCGATCGTGGTCGATTACGGCCACAACGTGCCGTCGCTGGAACAGATCTGCGCCGCGATGCAGCGGCTCCCGCACGAACGGCGGACGGCCGTCTATTCGGCAGCCGGCGACCGCCGCGACGAAGACCTGCTCGCGCAGGGACGGCTGCTCGCGGCCACGTTCGACCGCGTGGTGATCTACGAAGATGCCTACATTCGCGGCCGCGAGCCGGGCGAGATCACCCGACTCCTCTCCGAAGGCATCCGGCAGGGCATGCGGGCCGACCGCCCGACCACGATCGAGTCGGGGGGCAATTGGGAGCAATCGGCGGCGCTCGTGCTCGATGCCGTGACGGCCGGCGACCTCGTGCTGCTCCAGCCCGACACGATCGAACAGACGATGCCGTGGCTCGCCGCGCGGTATGGCCAGCGGCTTCGCGAGACGAATTTCGACGAGATGGCCGGTCTCGCCATCCATGAAAACCAGGATCGGTCGCCCGGGCCGCACGAGCCGGTCGAAGTGAGAAATAGTCGCCTCGGCCGCGGCGTCTGCGCCACTCGCGCGATTCTCGCCGGCGAGACGATCCTCGCGACGTGGGGCCGCAAGCTCGCCAAGCGCTCGCGGCATTCGATGCAGGTGGCGGCCGACACGCACATCCTTCCCGACGGCGTGACGGTGCTCTTCAATCACTCCTGCGAGCCGAATTGCGGCGTGATGATCCACGCCGCGGAGAAGCGGCTCGAGGTGCGGGCGCTCAAGCCGATCGCGGCGGGCGAGGAGCTCACCTTCGATTACGACACGTTCGAATACGAGGTGGAGCACCTGAAGGGCCCATGCCTCTGCGGGGCCGCGAAGTGTCGCGGCCGCGTGGCCGGCTACAAGCACCTGCCCGCCGACGTGAAGGCCCGCTACGGCGAGTTCATCGCCGACTACCTGCGAATCCTCGACGCCGAAGTGTCCGCTCCCGTCGGCGCATGAACACGGCCCTCCGGGCCTGAAGTAGGGTAGGCTTCAGCCTGCCGCCGGTAGACCGCTTCGTCCCGAAGCGGATCCCAGTCGAATCGCGCCGGCTCGGGGGCGGCAGAAGTCTCGTCGCGGTGGCCCTCGCGGACTCGGTCCAAATGCTCCTCGAGCTTCCGCCGACCCCCTCGCCTCCGTCCGCGTAGACCGCTTCGTCCCGCAAGCGGATCCGACCCGCTTGTGGAACAAGCGGTCTACAGGGGGCCCGCCGGCGGGGCACTACCCCGGGCCCGTAAGATGGACGGGTTGCATCGGTCACGCGGTTTGGAACCCCGTTTTCCCCGGGAAAAATCCAGAAAAAGAGTGAACAAAACCCTTGAAGCCTGCGTCTGAGGGATTAGTCTCGAAGGGTCTTTTCTCAGGAGTTGAAACATGTCTTCGCTCGGTCTCCTCCCGACCCGCACGTCGTTCTTCAAGCAGGTCCACGCCGTGATCTGCGCGGTGCTCGTCTTCGCACCGCAGATGCCTTCCTTTGCCCGCGCGCAGTGCTGCGGCGAGGCGGCCTCCGCGCCCGTCGCGACGCAAACCTATCGGCTCGATTACCAGACCGTGTACGACGAGCAGCAGGTCACTGCGTATCGCGTCTCGTACGAGACCGTCTACGACACGAAGACCTACACCGTCACGAAGCCCGTCTGGGAGACGCAGACCTCCGAGCGTCGCTATACCGTGCAGCGGCCCGTGTGGGAGACGCAGACCCGCGAGGAGCGCTACACGGTGATGAAGCCGGTCTACGAGACGCAGGTCGTCGACCGCAGCTACGACGTCGCCCGCGACGTGGTCGAGACGAGCACCCGCGAGGAGCGGTTCACCGTCATGAAGCCCGTCTACGAGACCGCGGTGCAGCAGCAGGTGAGCGTCGTTCGCCGTCCCGTCTACGAGACGAGCGAGCGCGAGGAGGCCTACACCGTCGCCGAGCCCGTCACCACCGTCCGCACCGCCTACTCCGTCGGCTCGCAGGCCATCGACACCGTCACCCCGATGGTCGCCCCCGGCACCGCGCAGCTCGGTTTCGTGCCCGGCGGCTATGCCGTCAACCCCTACACGGGCCTGATGTCGTGGCAGCGCGGCGGCTATGCCTGGACCGTCACGCCGGGCGTCGTCGTGAACCAGGTCAACCGGTCCTACCAGCCCACCTACACGCCGGTGCAGGTGCCGGAGACGACGATGGTCAACCGCGTCGTCACCCGCAAGGTGCCGGTGCAGACGGTGCGGTATGTCGACGAGCAGGTCGTGCAGCAGGTGCCGGTGCAGACGATGCGCATGGTCGCCGAAGAGCAGGTTCGCCAGGTGCCCGTGCAGACCGTCCGCAAGGTGGTCGAGCGGGTCGAGAACAAGGTGCCGGTGCAGACGATGCGCATGGTCGCCGAGGAACAGGTTCGCCAGGTGCCCGTGCAGGTCATGAAGATGGTGGCCGAGGAGCGGGTCGAGCCGGTGAGCACGCAGGTCTGCAAGTACGTCACCGAGCAGCGGTCGATGCAGGTGCCGCGCGTCGTCGAGAAGAAGACGCCCTACACCTACACGGTTCGCTCGCCCCGCACGGTCGTGATGCGGGTGCCGCTCGACGCCTGCGGGAATGCGATCCCGACGGCGGCCGCCGCTCCCGCAATGGCGCCCGCCACGTCGGCCGCCGCCCGCCCCGCGACGGCGCCGGCCACCGCCGCTCCATCACTCACCGGCGCCGAGGCCGGCGCGATGAAGACGTTCAGCGACAAGCCCGCCGACCAGCCTGCCAAGCCGCAGGAAGGTTGGACGAGCTCGGCGCAGCCGCACGTCGATCCCGCGCAGGCCGAAGCCGTCCGCGCCGAGAAGCCGGTCGCCCCGCAGCAGCCGCCCGCGGCCCGCGACGAAGCCGCCAACCTGCGGCCGATCGAGTCGATCCCTACGCCCCCCGCCAAGTCGGAGGCCGTCGCGCCCCAGGCGCCGGCCGCTGCACCGAAGCCCGCCCAGGAGCCGACGGTCGCCCCGCTCGGCCCGTCGGTCGAGCCCGCCCCGCCCGCGGCCGACACCCGAGACGTGCCCGCCGCCGAAACCTCCGGCGGCCTCCTGCGGATCGAAGCCACCCGCGGCGACCGCACGACCTGATTGCCCGCCCGCTCTGCACGGGTTAATTTCATCGCATCGATCGCGCTGAAACGTCGGTCTGCTGCCCACCAAACGACTTCCCATGAAACTCGTGCGCTTGCTCCTAGCCTGCGGTCTCTTTCTCTCGGCCCCGTCGCTTCCGGCGGCTGAAAAGCTGAAGGCGCTCATCGTCGACGGCCAGAACAATCACGCCTGCTGGCCGAAGACGACCCCGATGATGAAGCAGTATCTCGAGGACACCGGCCTGTTCACGGTCGATGTCGTCACCCATGCCCCGACCGGCGAGGATCCGAACTTCAAGCCGGCCTTCGGCGATTACGCCGTCGTCGTCAGCAATTTCGGCCACGGCGCCGCGAACTGGCCTGCCGAGACGAGGACCGCCTTCGAAGACTACATGACGAAGGGGGGCGGCTTCGTGGCCGTGCATGCCGCCGACAATTCGTTCCCCGAGTGGGCGGCCTACAACAAGATGATCGGACTCGGTGGCTGGGGCGGCCGCAACGAGAAGAGCGGCCCATTCGTCTACTACACCGCTGACGGCAAGATCGTCCGAGACCCCTCCCCCGGCCCCGGCGGCAGCCACGGCCCGCAAGCGCCGTTCGCGGTCGTCGTGCGCGAGGCGAATCATCCGATCACGAAGGGCATGCCCGCCACCTGGATGCACGCCAAGGACGAGCTCTACGACAGCCTTCGCGGCCCCGCCGAAAACATGCAGGTGCTGGCCACCGCCTTCTCGCCGAGGACCAAGCGGCACGAGCCGATCATCATGACGATCGACTACGGAAAAGGCCGTGTCTTCCACACCCCGATGGGGCACGAGACCTATTCGATGGAGTGCGTCGGCTTTATCAACACCCTGCAGCGCGGCGCGGAATGGGCGGCGACCGGCAAGGTGACGCTCCCCGTCGCGACCGACTTCCCGAAGGCTGAAACCGCCTCGAGCCGGCCGTTCGCACCCTGATCGACGAACGGGGCGACGCCGTGAGCAGGACGCCCCGCATCGACACTGCGGTCGTCATCGGCGTGGACTTCACGTCGGCCCCGTCGGCGAAGAAGCCGATCACCGTGGCGCTAGGCCGCTGCATGGAGCCAGGTCGCTGCCTCGCCGGGGGCCGCGGCCGCGTCTACCGGCTCGAAGAGATCCTCGCGATCGAGAACCTCGACGACTTCGAGCGGTTTCTCGTGACGGGAGAGGCGTGGATCGGCGGCTTCGATCTTCCCTTCGGACAGCCGCGGCCGCTCATCGAGCACGAAGGCTGGCCGAGCGAATGGCCGGCGTTCGTCAGGTTTTTCTGCGCCCAGCCGCGCGACCGGCTCCGCAGTGTGTTTCGCGGTTGGTGCGACGCCCGCCCGACGGGCGACAAGTTTGCCTGGCGCAAGGCCGACAAGCCGGCGGGCTCGAGCCCGGCGATGCGTTGGGCCAACCCGCCGGTCGCGTGGATGATGCACGCCGGCATCGGCCGGATGCTCGATGCCGGCCTCGCCTTTCCGGCGCACCGTCAGCGGGGCGCCCCGCGCACGCCGCCGCGGATCGCGCTCGAGGCCTATCCGGGCTTCACGGCGCGCAAGGTCTGCCGGCGTTCCTACAAGAGCGACACGGCGTCGAAGCAGACGCCGGATCGGAAGCGCAATCGCCGCGCGATCGTCGAGGCGCTCGTGGGCGGCGCGGCGGGTCTCGAGCCAGCGCTTGCCATCAGCCCGACCTGGCGTCGGCGGCTCATCGCCGACGGCAGCGGCGACCTGCTCGACGCGGTGATCTGCGCGCTGCAGGCCGCCCATGCCGCCGCCCTGCCCCGCTATGGCCTGCCCAAACGCCTCGATCCGCTCGAAGGCTGGATCGCCTCCGTTCCGGTCGAGTAGATTCTTCCCGACGCCAGGGAGAACAGGCATGCCCAGCAAGGTCAGGGAAGACCGATCGACCACAACACGCGATCGGCCCGCCGCCGCGCGAGATGGCCGACGCCCGGCCAAGACGAATCGAGCGCCGAAGACCGCCTCGCCCCTCTTCGCGGACGAGCCTCCCGACGAACCGTCCGGCGTCCGACGGCTCTACACGGTGGCGATGATGGCCGACGTGCTCGGCGCGCCGCCAGCCGCGGTGCGGCACTGGGTGCGAGGCGGGCTCTTGGCTGCCGCCCGACGGGCCGGCGCCATCGAATGGTTCGATTTTCCGCAGCTCGTGATCGGTCGGCGGCTCGTGAGGTTGCTGGCGGCCGGTTTTTCGCTGCGCGACATCGACGACAAGCTTTCCGGACTCGCGCCGGGCGGCGCCGCCGAGGCGGCGAAGCAGAGTGAGCGGATCATCACCGACGGCCGGCGCCTCAGCATCCGCCTTGGCGACCGGCTCGTGAGTGCCGGCGGCCAGTTGCAGCTGGGCTTTTACACCGACGGCCTCCACGCAGACGAATCGGAGGCGACGCCCGCCCTGCTCCCGCGGACAGACGCTCCCCCGGCGGCCGTCGAGATCGACATCGACTCGGGCAACGACCCGACATGCGTGGCGGATCTGCTCGATCTGGCCGATGACCTCGAGGCGGCCGGTGAATATCTGGAGGCCGCCGAAGCGCTGCGGGCGGCGCTGCAGGCGGGCGGTCCGACGGCTCAGGTGGTTTACATGCTCGCCGAACTGCTCTACCGCGCGGGGGATCTCACCGCGGCACGGGAGCGGTATTACGCGGCGGTGGAACTCGATGCGGATCATCTCGAGGCCCGTTCGAGCCTGGGTTGCGTGCTCGCGGAACTCGGCGAGCACGAACTCGCCTTGGCGGCGCTCGAGGGCGTGCTGCGGCAGCAGCCCGATTACGCCGATGCGCACTGGCACATGGCGGGGGTTCTCGAAGAGTCCGGCCGTCCTGCCGACGCCCAGCGTCACCTGCGGGCATTCCTGGCGCTGGCCCCGGAAAGCCCCTGGGCAGCCCTCGCCCGCGAGAAACTCCTGTAGGACAGGCTTCAGCCTGTCAAAGGAGACCGCTTGTTCCACAAGCGGATCAGAACCGCTTCGAGACGAAGCGGTCTACCATGGCCAGGCCCGGATGGCCGGGTCAGCACCAGCAACCGGAGGTTGCCAAGGAAAGTTTGGCAGGATGCCAAGACTTTCCGTGAAGCTAGTAAGCGCCCCACGGTCCGCGGACCGGGTGCACGCCGAACTGCACCGTGTCGCTCGGCTGGTTCGGCGTCGGATACATGCCGCCACCCGAACCCGGCACCGCGCCCGCGCCGGGATAGGGACGGCGGTATTGGTGATAGATCGGCATCACTCGCGAACTCGGCACGCCCCAGGAATACTCGCTCGTGAACTCCGCGGTCGGCGGCACGACGAGCGCCATCGGCCGGCCGACGCTCGGGTCATACCAACGGCTGTGCCAGCTCTTTCCCTGGCTCCGCAGGAAATACCGCTTCTCGATGACGTCGTGGTGAAGGGCGTGGCCATCGCAGAGGCCGCACAATCCGCCGTGGCAGCAGTGGTGTCCGCATCCGGGGCAGCAGGCGTCGGTGCCGCACTGCGAGCAAGTGGCCTGACGGCGGTGATGTCCGCCCGCGAGGCAGATCGCGCCGGCCAACCCGCCGACGGCGAGCGTTCCGGCAATCACGAGCCCCACGCTGAATGTTTTGACCGTTGATCGCTGCATCGCGTCTCTGCTCCTCACCACCAGTAGGCCCGCACGTCGGTTCGCATGCCCGTCACACCGGCCGGCCGCACGTAGTGGCGCCGGTGCTTGTAAAGAAACTCGTGGGGCATGAAGGGCGGGTAGGTGTACCAGGTGTGCCCCACGCGCGGCGGCACGGGCCGCGGCGCCACATAGAGCTGTGCGCCAAAGCCGGGCCCCGACCCGGCCGGCACCGGCGGCACGTAGTAGTTGTAGAAGACGTCGGGCGTGGGGGCCTCGACGCCGCCGTTGATCGGAGCGGCCGATGCATCCACCGCGAGCCAGGCGACGGCGATCGCCGCCGCAGCGCTCGTTCCTCGAATGATCCTGCGCAGGTGCATCATCTCGTCGCCTCCCCTCGCAAACGTCCGGCCCCCGCCGGCCCTTCGTGCTGGCCGTCAATTCTTCGGCAGCAGCTGACTCGACCAATGACCCGACGGCCGCCACCGCCGACGCCCCTGCCCAGCAGGCAAGGTCCGCCGCCCCGGCTGCCGCACCATGAGACCTCACAAACGGCCCCTACAACCGCTATACTTTGCCCCTCTTGCCCCAAGGCTCCACTGCTGTTCACAGTCTCTGCGATGGCCACCAAGACACAAAACAAGACACAAAAACCCAAGCAAACGCCCCGCGACGCGAAGGGGCCCGCACGGGCGAGCAAGCGGTCCGTGCCGCCGGAGGCCGCAGAGGCCGTCGAGCCGCAGGCGGCGCCGGCCCCGTCGAGCAACGGCAAGGCGCCTGCCAAGCGGCGGGCCACGGCCCAGTCGCTCGCCGCCGGCCAGCGCGACATCTCCGTCAGCGAGTTCTTCGCCAAGAACCGCCACCTCCTCGGCTTCGATTCGCCGCGCAAGGCGCTGCTGACGAGCGTGAAGGAGGCGGTGGACAACTCGCTCGATGCCTGCGAAGAGGCCGGCATCCTCCCCGAGATCTGGGTCCACATCGAGCAGGTCGGCGACGGCGGCAGCCGCTACCGGATGGGCGTGCAGGACAATGGCCCCGGCATCGTCCGCAAGCAGATCCCGCTCATCTTCGGCAAGCTGCTCTATGGCTCGAAGTTTCACCGGCTGCGGATGAGCCGCGGCCAGCAGGGCATCGGCATCTCGGCCGCCGGCATGTATGGCGTGCTCACCACCGGCAAGCCGGTGAAAATCATCTCCAAGACCGGCCCCAAGGATCGCGCCCACTACTACGAGCTGCGGATCGACACGAAGACCAACCAGCCCGAGATCTTGAACGGCAAGGGCGAGGGCGTCGACATCCCGCCCGGCAAGGCCGGCGACGATCTGATGAAGAAGCACTCGATCGAGTGGGTCGCCGCGAACGACCGCAGCGAGGCGATCGATCACGGCACCCGCGTCACGATCGAGATGGAGGCGAAGTTTCAGCGCGGGCGCGGGAGCGTCGAGGAGTATCTCGAGCAAACGGCGATCGCCAACCCGCATGCGCGGATCCACTTCCAGGGTCCTGACGGGCCGGAGCGGATCCTCGAGCGATCCAACGACGACCTGCCCCCCGAGCCCAGGGAGATCAAGCCCCACCCCTATGGCGTGGAACTCGGCCGGCTCGTGACGATGCTCCAGGAGCATCCCAAGCTCACGCTCGCGCAGTTCCTCACGCAATCATTCTCGCGCGTCTCGCACGGCACGGCGAAGAAGATCTGCGACATGGCCAAGCTCTCCTCGCGGGTGACGACCGGCAAGCTCGGCCGCGGCGAGGCCGATGCCCTCTTCAAGGCGATCCAGGAGACGAGGATTCCGCCGCCGGCCACCGACTGCGTCGTGCCGATCGGCGAGCAGCGATTGCTCGCCGGCCTACGGCAGGTGGTGCCGGGGGAGTTTTTCACGGCGGCCACGCGACCGCCATCGGTCTACCGCGGCAATCCGTTTGTGATCGAGGCGGCGCTCGCCTACGGCGGCGGCGTGGCCGCGCAGAAGATCACCCGCGAGGCGCTCGGCGAATTGGCGAGCGAGAGCGACGCCCGCAGCCTGCGGCAGTTTCTGACCACCACGTTCACCGGCATGGGGGGCGAGGCCGCCGACAAGATCCTCACCGAGGCCCAGCTCGCCCCGCGGCAATCGCCCTCCAAGCTCAAGAAGCAGCAGCTCGACGCGCTGCACGGCGCGATGCAACACGTGAGCGTGGACGAGGGGCAGAGCATGAACGTGCTGCGGTATGCCAATCGCGTGCCGCTGCAGTTTCAGCCGGCCGCCTGCGCGGTCACGCAAACCATCACCTCGACCAACTGGCGGTCTTACGGGCTCTCGCAATCCCGCGGCGGCCTGCCGAACGGCCCCGTCACGGCGATGGTGCACGTGGCGAGCGTCTGGGTGCCGTTCACGAGTGAGTCGAAGGAGGCGATCGCCTCCTATCCCGAGATCCAGAAGGAGATTCGCCTGGCCCTGCAGGCCGTCGGCCGCAAGCTCGGCATGTACATGCGGCGCCGACTCCGCGTGGCGCAGGAAGGGCAGCGTCGCAGCATCTTCCTTCGCTACCTGGGCGAAGTCGCCACGGCCGTCTCCGTGATCAACGGCGTCGATCGTGGGAAGCTCTACGAACAGCTCCTGGCCGTGGCCAAGAAGAAGACGGCCGAGGCCGACGTGAAGCTCGACGACCGCGGCCGCCCGATCGAGGATGAGGAAGAGCTCGAGCTCGGCGACAACTGCATCATCGTGCCGCAAAAAATGCCCGGCGAACCAGCGGACGAGCCGCTTCCCGCCGAGGAGAAGAAGCCCGCCAAGCGCAAGCGCCGAAAGTAGGGCAGGCTTCAGCCTGCCGTGGTAGGGTAGGCTTCAGCCTGCCTCCGGTAGGGTAGGCTTCAGCCTGCCTCCGGTAGGGCAGGCTTCAGCCTGCCGTGGTAGGGTAGGCTTCAGCCTGCCGAAGACAGGCTGAATCCCGTCCTACTGGATCCTAACCCGCCCGGGCCGCCTTCAGTCGTTCGACTTCCGCCTCGAGCGTCTTCACCCGCTCCTCGAGCTCGCGAAACTTCTCGCGGGCCTTTTCCATCCGCTCCTTCATCTCCTCGCGGGCATGCTGCATCCGCTCGCGGACTTCCGGCGGCAGTTCGCGATGCGGTCCGCGCGGTGGGCCGCCCCACTCCGGCCGACCATGATGCGGCCCGTCGTCACCGTGGTCGTCCTGCTCGGCGCGAGGCGGGCGACCGTGCGGTGGCGGGCCGCCGGGGCCGCGGCGAGTTTCCATCCGGTCGAGAAAGCGATCGAGTTTCTCGGCGATCCGATCGAGCTTTTCCGACACGTCGGCCGTTCGCTCGTAGGCGGGCTGGTCTTCCGACGCCGTCACGACGTTCATCCGATCGATCGCCACCAAGAGGCCGATGCCGCAGGCGGCCAGCCCCAGCCATTTCCAGATGTTTTTCATGGGATATCTCCTGTGTGAACGGGTTTGCCCGTGAGTTTTGCCCGGACCGATCCCGAAGCCGATCGAACCGACGTATGCTGCCACTGTCATGAACGGCCCGTCTGGCGAAAAGTTTCGCGACCCCTCGCTGATCGATTTCGGCACCGACCCGGCCGGACAACCGCGGCGGCTGGAACTGCTGGGGGGCGTGCTCGTGAACCGCCCCCTCGCCCAAGACGCCCTGCCCGGCCGCCGCCTCCCCGCCGCCTGGCAGCAAGCCAGGGCGATCTTCCACGCCGCTGAGAACGGCCCGGCCCGGGGCCATTGGGAGTTTCCCGCGCCGCTGCCCGACCCCTGGCTCGTCCACGTGCCGCTCGGAAAGGAACCCGCCGCGACGCCGCTTGCGCTCGAGGTGCGGCCGGCGCCCTCCGGACAGATCGGCGTGTTTCTCGAACAGGTGGAGCAGTGGCGGTGGCTGGCCGCCGTGACGCCCCCCGGCGCGCGGATGCTCTCCCTCTTCGCCCATTCCGGCGCCGCCACACTCGCGCTCGCCGCCGCGGGCGCGGAGGTGGTGCATGTCGATGCGTCGAAGCAGGCGACGGCACTGGCCCGCCGCAACGCGGAGACTTCCGAACTCGGCGGGGCGCCGATCCGCTGGATCTGCGAAGACGCGCGGGCGTTCGTCGCCCGCGAGGTCCGGCGCGGCGTCGGCTACGACGGCTTCGTGGCCGATCCACCGTCGTGGGGACATGGACCCAAGGGGCAGGCGTTCGCGATCGACCGCGATCTCGTCCAGCTGCTGGCCGATCTCGCGTTGCTGCTTGGCAGGTCCCGCGGATCCAGCCGTCCCGGGCCCGTTCTGCTCACGTGCCACTCGCCCCGCTGGCATCACCGCCACCTGCACGACACACTGGTCTCGGCGTTTGACCTCGAAGGCTGCGAGTCGGGACGGCTCGCCTGCACCGACGCCTCCGGGCGCACGCTCGCCCTCGGCGACTACGCCCGCCACACCCGCCCATGACGCTGCCGCACGAAACGATCACGAGCCCCTCGAACCCGCGCGTGCGGGAGGCTGCCCGCCTGCGCGAGGCCGACGCTCGGCGCGCCACGGGGCTCACGCTCGTGGATGGCCGCCGCGAACTCTCCCGCGCCGCGGCGGCCGGCGTGGAGATCGTGGAAGTGTTTCTCGACGCCGACGCGCCGAGCGATCCTGCCCGCGATGCCTGGCTTGCACCGCTCGCCGCGCGGGGCACGCGGCTCACCGCCCTCGCCCGCCGTCCCTTCGAAAAGATCGCGTTCGGCAGCCGCAACGAGGGTCTCGTGGGCGTGGTGCGGTTTGCGGCGCGGCCGCTCGAGGTTTTCCACGCGGCCGCCGACCGGCCCGTGCTCGTCGTGGAGGGCGTGGAGAAGCCCGGCAACCTGGGCGCGATCCTGCGCACGGCCGATGCCGCCGGCATCGCCGGCGTGATCGCCAGTGGCGACGGCACCGATCCCGCCAACCCCGCCGCGATCCGTGCGAGCCTCGGCACCGTCTTCACCGTGCCGCTCGCGGTAGCGACATCCGCGGCCGCGATCGATTGGTGCAGACGGCACGAGCGGCGCGTGATCGCCGCGATGCCCGACGGAAAACTTCTCTGGCATCAGGCGCGGCTCGCCGGCGCCACGGCGATCGTGCTCGGCAGCGAGGCGCACGGGCTTTCGCCGGCATGGCGCGTGGCGGCCGACGCCAACCAGATCGCGCTCGACACCGTCCGCCTGCCGATGCGCGGGATCGCCGACAGCCTCAACGTCTCGGCCACCGCCGCGATCCTGGCCTACGAAGCCCTGCGCCAGACAGACCTGCCATGACGAACTCCCCCGATATCTTCGACGCGCTCGCCGAAACCGCCACCGCCCGTGGCGCTCCGGCAATGCTCGAAGCGCTTGCCGATTCGCTCAAGGCCCGGCGCCGCTGGCACGCCCTCTTCGACCTGCGGATGCTCGAGGCCCGTGCGGCGCTCGGCCTGCCGACCAGCGGCGATATCGGCACGCTCGACGACGCCACCCGCGAGCGACTCGACGAGCGATCGCTCGCGGCCTGCCGCGAGGTGGGCTGGCCGCTCCTCGACGAAGGACACGCGGCCGCCGGCTGGATGTATCTGCGGGCCGCCGCCGAGCCGGCCGAGGTGTCCCGCAAGCTCGCGGAATTGGCCGAAGCGCCGAGCGCCGACGAAGAGGCCGCCGCCGCCCGGTTGCAGGAGATCGTCCAGATCGCGCTCTGGGAGGGAGTTGATCCCAGCCTTGGCATTCGGCTCGTGATCGAGTCGCAGGGCACCTGCAACTCGATCACCGCCTATGAACAGGCCGTGTCGCGGCTGCCGGCGGCGCGGCAGCGGCAGCCCGCGGCCGTGCTCGTCGAGCACCTCCATCGCGACCTCTTGCAATCGCTCGCAGCCGACCTCGAGCGGCGCGGCCTCGTGCCCCGCGAGGCGATCGCCGCAACGGCGTCGATCGTGGATCTCCTGGGCGCCGCGGGGGGTATGCGAGACGACCCGAGCTTTCACATCGACGTCTCGCACCTGCAGTCGGTGCTCAGGATCGCGCGGGTCTGCACCGACCGGGCCGTCATCGAGAAGGCCTGGGAACTGGCCGTCTACGCCTGCCGGCTGCCGGAGGAGGTGACGTATCCCGGCGAGCCCCCCTTCGAAAACGTGGGCGAGGCCTCGCGGCTTTTTTATGCGGCGCAGCTCGGCCGCGACGTGGACGAGTCGCTGCGGTCTTTCCGGAAGGCCGCGGCGCTGGCCCGCGTGGAGGATGCGGGCACGCTGCCGGCCGACACGCTCATCTACCTGCTCTGGCGGCTCGGCCGGCCCGCTGAGGCCCTGCATGCGGCGCTCGAGCGGCCGACCGACCACGGTATGCCAAGCGTGATGCAGGCCATCGGCATGCTGCCTTCGCTCGTGGAACTCGCCATCGCCGGCAACGCGGTCGAGACGCTGCGCGAGGCCTGCCGCAGCCGCGGCGACGAGATCACGTTCGCCGCCACGTTTCTCGACTCGTGATGGCAGCCTGAAGGCCGCCCTACTTGTGACCGCCGCGGCACCACGGCCGCGTGTCGTAGCCAAGCTGTTCGGCGGTGGTGAAGCCGCGGCCCGGCGGCAATTGCCACGGGGCGAGCATGTCGGGCCCCTGCGTCACGCCATTGCAGCTTCGCCAGCGGTTGCAGGCATCGCACGGATCGGGGCAGCTCGGCTCGTGCTTCTCCCCGCAGTAGCGCGGGCCGCAGCCGGTGTTGCCATAGGGCATGCCGCCGTGGCCCGGCGCACAGTTGCGGCAGTGGAATGCCTCGCCGGCCACGGCCGGGGCGGCGGCCAGCAGGAGTGCGAGGGCACAGGCTCTGACGGAAAAACGCATCATGCCTACGGTATCGGTCGCAGGCCGGCTGTGGCCGACGCCCCGTCGCGGCCGTAGGCATTCTCCCGCGCAAACTACCCAGGCTTCCGCTGCCTCTACGGAAGCCCGCAGCGCAAGCAAGGTCCATCCGCGCCGCTACTCCACCCCAACTCACCTCGCTTGCGCGTCGGGCTTTCGTTGGGAAACCCGTTCGAAGAGCCGGAGATACTCGCGGGCGCTCGAATCCCACGACCAGTCCTGTGCCATCACCTGCCGCACGAGGCCGTCCCAGAGCTCGTCATTGGCGTGGGCCTCGAGCGCCCGCGTGAGGGCGTGCTCGAGCGCGAGCGCGTCGAACGCCTCGAAGACGAAGCCGCTGGCCGTGCCGTTTCGGAGCGTCTCGGGCGTGGTGTCCACGACGGTATCGACGAGTCCGCCGGTGGCCCGCACGACGGGGATCGTGCCGTAGCGCATCGCATAGAGCTGCGTGAGGCCGCACGGCTCGAAGCGGCTGGGCACCAGCGCGATGTCGGCGGCAGCCTGCACGAGGTGGGCGAGCCCCTCGTCAAACCCGATGACGACGTCGATCGTGCCGGGGAACGAAGCGGCCGCCCGCCGCAGCGCCTCCTCCGTGCCGTTGTTGCCGGTGCCGAGGATCACGAAGTGCGCCCGACCGCTGCCCGCCATCCGGCCGAGCAGTTCGATCACGAGTTCGATCCCCTTCTGCTCGACGAGCCGGCCCACGAGCGACACGAGCGGGCGGGCATCGGGGGCGGCACGGCCGAGCCGCGCCGCGAGCGCGACGCGTGCGGCATACTTGCCGTCGCGAAAGTCGGCGGCGATGTAGGGCCGCGGGATGTGCGGGTCGGCCGCGGGATCCCAGACCGCAGTGTCGATGCCGTTGACGATGCCGGCGAGCGCGTCGCTCCGCGCGGCCAAGACCCCCTCGAGGCCGCAGCCCCCCGGATCCTTTTGGATCTCGCGGGCATAGGTCGGGCTCACGGTCGTGATCTCGTCGGCGAAGACGAGCCCCGTCTTCAGCAGGTTGAGCTGCCCGTAAAACTCCATCTGCTGCCAGTTGAAGTATTTCCAGTCGAGGCCGGTGAGCAGCATGTCCCAGTGCCAGAAGAGCCCCTGGTAGGCCATGTTGTGGATCGTCATCACCGTGCGGGCCTGATTGAGCATCGGCCAGGATTGGTAGAGCAGCTTCTGGTAGGCGGGCACGAGGCCGGTCTGCCAGTCATGGCAGTGGATGATGTCGAAGGGCCGCTCCTGCCGGCCGCCGATCTCGAGCGCCGCACGGGAGAAGAAGATGAATCGCTCGGCGTTGTCGGCGTAGTCTTCGGCGCCGCCGTAGAGCGTGGGGCGGTCGAAGCAGGCGTCGTTGCCCACGAGGAGCACCGTCGCCTGCGAACCGGGCAGCCGGCTCCTGAGCAACCGGGCCGCGAGTCGCCGCGCCCCGATCGGCACGTCGAAGACCATGTCGGTCGCCTCGATCGGGAGCCCCTTCGAGAAGACCTCGCGGTAGGCGGGGATGACGAGCGTGACCTCGCAGCCGAGCCGGGCAAGGGCCCCTGGCAGCGCGCCGGCGACGTCGGCCAATCCGCCCGTCTTGGCAAAGGGCGCCGCCTCGCTCGCGACCAACAAAACACGCATCGGTTTCGCTTCCCTCGCTCGCGCTGCGGCCTTCCTGCCGGGCGGTCGTCGAGCCGACGACGCCGAGACATACTATAACGCTGTCACCCCGCCGCCATGAGCCCACTCGTCAATCCCGCCGCGCTGTTCCGCTTTCGCCTGCCCTGCCGGCGGCGCAAGAAACTCTGGCCGCCGTCGGCATGGGATCTCGATGAGGCCTGCCGTCTGCCGGGGCTCGCGCCCCTGGCGAACGTGCCCGACCTGATGACGCTCTCCATGGCCTGGAATGAAGACGGGCTCGGCGTGCGGGCGGTGGCCCGCGGCGTGGGCAACGCTCGCTGGTGCCACCCGACGAAGCCGGAAGATAGCGACGGTCTCCACCTCTGGATCGCGACGCGGCCGACGGGGGAAAGCCACCGCGCCGGCCGCTACTGCCGCCGGCTCGCCCTCTTGCCGACGGGCGGCGGCCGCACTGCCGACAAGCCGGTGGCCGTCCCCGGCGTGATTCCGCGCACGAGCGAGGTGCCGGCGGAACTGCCCGAGGGCTCGATCCCGATCGAGAGCCGGCTCTCCGTCGACGGCTGGCAGATCGACGCCTTCATCTCCGCCGCCGCACTGCCCGGCTGGGACCCGCTCGAAATCCCCCGGCTCGGCTTCTTCGCGGCGCTCGTCGACCGGCGTCTCGGCCGCGTGCCGTTCTGCGCCCCGCCCGAGTTTCCCTGGGAGAGCGATCCCACCACCTGGGCGGAACTCGATCTCTCGTAGACCGCTTCCCGTAGACCGCTTCCCGTAGACCGCTTCGTCCCGAAGCGGATCCGGATTCACGAAAGCCCGACGCGCGAGCGAGGAGAGTGCGGCCGGTTCGCGCGAGGCGGGTGGGCGCGGCGCTCATCGAAGTGGGGGACGGATGGTCCTTGCTTGCGCTGCGGGCTTCCGCGGCCTGGCGGGATTTCTCACTCCCGAAACGGCTCGATCTCGACGCGGGCTGGCGGGAGGCTGC
Organism: Pirellulales bacterium; assembly: GCA_044336925.1. Taxonomy (GTDB): domain Bacteria; phylum Planctomycetota; class Planctomycetia; order Pirellulales; family UBA1268; genus RGVT01. The sequence continues at coordinate 5,647 of JBIIOM010000014.1, read as the reverse complement.
CGAGAAAGACGCGGCCGTAGGGTTTCGTGAGCATCCGCGGGTCGAGAATCACCACGGAGCCCGTGTCGGCGTGGGAACGGATCAGCCGTCCGAACCCCTGCTTGAGCTTGAGCACCGCCTCCGGCAGTTGATACTCCGCGAAGGGATTGCCGCCGGCCGCCTTGATGGCCTCGATCCGCGCGGCGACGAGCGGCCGGTCGGGCACGGCGAAGGGCAGCTTCGTGATGATCACGTTGACGAGCTGGTCTCCCGGCAGGTCGATCCCCTGCCAGAAGCCGTCGGTGCCGAGCAGCACGCTCGCCGGGCCTTCCTTGAAGTCGGCGAGCATCTGCGAGCGGTTGAGGCCGTCGGCTTGGCTCACGAGGCGGTAGTTCTTCCGCGCGCAGAAGCCCGCGAGATCCGCCGATGCCTTCGCCAGCGACGCGATGCTCGTGAAGAGCACGAGCGCCCGCCCCTCGGTTCGCTCGACGTATCGTTTGATCATCTCCACGACGGCCCGGTCGTAGGCCTCCCGGTTGGTTGGGTCGGGAAGCCGGTCGACGAGGATCAGCTCCGCCTGCCGCGGATAATCGAACGGGCTCCCGAGCCGCTTCGACTTCGCCTCGCGGAGGCCGAGGCGGCCGCGGAGATACGCAAACGGGTCGCCCGACGATTCGGCCTCGAACTCGTCGTCGCGGCCGCCGCCCACCGCGAGCGTGGCACTGGCGAGCACCACGGTTCCCGCCTGGTCGAAGAGCTCCCGCTTGAGCATCGCCCCCACATCGACCGGCGCGCTCGAGAGCCGCAGCCGTTCGCGGCCGCGGCGGCTGCGATGCGATTCCACCCACCACACGCTCCCCGGCTGCCCCTGCTCGAGCCAGAGGCGGAGGCTGCCGGCGACCACCGTGAGCCGATCGGAAAGCGAATGGAAATCGTGCCGCTCCGCCTCGCTTGCGATCCCGTCGGCGGCGGCTCTGAGCTTCCGTGCGAGCGTGAGCAAGACGTCGCCGAGCGTGTCGGGCACGAGCCTGGGCGCGGCGATCCGCCACGGACCGTCACCGCGCTCCCCCACGGCCGCCCGCACGCCTGCGAAGAAATCCTCCGCCGCCCGCCGGCACCGCAAGACGTCGTGCTCGAGATCCTGCATCCGGTAATGCACGAGCAGGCCGCGGTGAGTCCGCTCGTTGTAGAGCTTCGCGAGGATGCGGTCGATCGTGCTGCTCGAGAGCCCCACGCCGAGGTGCTCCCCCGCCACGCTCTCCACCGTGTGGGCCTCGTCGAAGACGACGATGTCGTAGTCGGGCAGGAGGCTCGCACCACCGCGGCGCAGGGCCAAGTCGGAGAAGAAGAGGGCGTGGTTGACGACGAGCACCTGCGCATGGTGCATCCGGCGGCGGGCGGCGTAGTAGAAGCACTGGTGATACGTGGGGCAGGCGCGGCCCATGCAGTTGCCCGAGTCGCTCTGCACCTCGTCCCACACGGCGTCCGTCGGCGCGAACGAAAGATCGGCGAGCGATCCGTCGCCCGTCCGCCGGGCCCACGAATGCAGTTCCCGCAACTCGGCGAGCTCCTCGTCCTCCTTGAAGAGGCTGCCCGATCGCTCGAGCGCCAGCGCCAGCCGCCGCAGGCTCACGTAGTTGCCGCGGCCCTTCACGAGCACCGCCGAAAACTCCCGCGGCATGACCGATGCCACGAGCGGGATGTCTTTCTTGATGAGCTGCTCCTGCAACGCGATCGTGTGCGTCGAGATCACGATCCGCCGCGGCCGCCGCGCGGGCGCCGTGCCGGCGGCCGGCTCGTCGCGGTCGAAATCCCAATCGTCCTCCACGGCGAAGTCGGCCGGCGCGGACGGCTCGACCTGGTCGGCCGTGGCGGCGAGCACCGCCGGCACGAGATAGGCCAGGCTCTTGCCCACGCCAGTCCCGGCCTCGACGATCGCGTGCTTCCGCTCCGCGATCGCCTCGGTGATCAGCCGCGCCATCTCGAGCTGTTGCGGCCGCGGCTCCCAGCCCGCCAGCCGCGCGGAGAGTCGACCACCGGGCGCCAGAAAATCGTCGGGGGTGGTCATGAATGTCAGTGTAACGGCTGGGTCAAAAACTTGGTTGATCGTTGCTACCGCGGAAGCCCGCAGCGCAAGCAAGGTCCATCCGCTCTCCAATACAACCCGCTCTCCATTCGCTCGCGCATCGGGCGGCTGGATTTTTGGCGTTCTCCAAGTACAAGTAGAAGGCTCTTTCACTCACGCGAGGACCGGTTACGTGTCACAGCATTCCGAACCGCAGAAGGCGTCGCAGAAGGCCTGGGGGGGCGTGTTTCGGGAGCCCACCGACAAGCGCGTCGAGGCCTTCTCCGAGAGCGTTTCGTTTGACCGGCGGCTCGCCGACGACGACATCGACGGCTCGATCGCCCACGCCCGGATGCTGGCTGCCTGCGGGCTCATGACGGCCGCCGAGGCCGACGCGATCGCCGCGGCGCTCGAGGAGATCCGTCGGGAGATCGCGGACGGGCGGTTCGAGTTCACCGCCTCGAAGGAAGACATCCACCTCCACATCGAGTCGGCGCTGACGGCGCGGCTCGGCGACGCGGGCCGCAAGCTGCACACGGCACGGAGCCGCAACGACCAGGTGGCGACCGACCTCCGGCTCTACTGCCGGCGGGCGATCGACCGGCTCGACCACGGGCTCCTCGAATTGCAGCGGGCGTTTCTCGGCTTTGCCGCGCGCGAGCAGGGGTTCGTGATCCCGGGCTACACGCACATGCGCCGGGCCCAGCCGGTGCTGGCGTCGCATCAGCTGCTCTCGTGGTGCGAAAAACTTCAGCGCGATCGCGACCGGCTCACCGACTGCCGCCGGCGCACGAACGTCCTGCCGCTCGGATCGGGGGCGCTCGCCGGATCGAGCCTGCCGATCGACCGCGAACGGGTGCGGGAGTTGCTCGGCTTCGAGGGCCTCGCCGCCAACAGCCTCGACGGCGCGAGCGACCGCGACTTCGTCTGCGAGCTCGCATTCGTGATCGCGCTGTGCGCGGTGCATCTCTCGCAGTGGGCGGAGGAGTGGACGATCTACAGCACGCAGGAGTTCGGCTTTCTCCTCCTGCCCGAGGGATTCTGCACCGGCAGTTCCATCATGCCGCAGAAGATCAATCCCGACGTCCTCGAGCTCGTCCGCGGCAAGAGCGCCAGGACGATCGGCAACGTGCAATCGCTGCTCGTGCTGCTCAAGGGTCTGCCCACCGCCTACAACCGCGATCTCCAGGAAGACAAGGAAGCGATCTTCGATTCGATCGACACCCTCGAGGCGGTGCTGGGAGTGGCGGCGCCGCTGGTGGCCGGCACGACGTTCGACCGCGCGCGAGTCGCTGCCACGATCGAACGCGGCCACCTCGACGCCACCAGTCTCATGGAGGCGCTGATCGCCGCGGGTGTGCCACAGCGCACGGCCCACGAGACGGTCGGCCGCCTCGTGCGGCTGGCGATGGCAAAGGGGGCGAGCCTGGCAGACCTTTCCGACGAGGAGTGCCTGCGGGAATATGCCGGCTGGAATGCCTCGCTGCGCGGCGCCTTGGGAGCCTCCCGGGCGGTGGAGCGGATGACGAGTTTCGGCTCGACCGCGCCGGCCCGGGTTGCCGACCAAATGGCGGTATGGCAGCGCCGCTTGGCATAGGCAGAGCCCTCGTCGGGATCTTCGGTATCCTCGCGCTCGCCTGCGCCTCCGCCCACGGCGACGAACCGCTCGGGCGGGCGATCGAGGATCTGCGGAGCGATTCGCTGCAGACGCGCCTCGCCGCCACCGAACGGCTCGGCCGCACCGGCCTCGACGCCCTGCCGGCGCTCATCGATCTCCTGCAATCGTCCGACCCCGAGGGAGCACGGTCCCGCAACATCGCGCGGGGGCTCGTGCGGAATCTCGGCGCGGATGCCCGGCGGGTGCTCGTCGCCTGGCTCGGCTCGAACGACATCGACCACTGGCCCGGCGTGATCACGGCGCTCGATGCGCTCGAGGACGACGACGTGGCGGCGTTTTTCCTAGCCCCGGCCGTCGCGGAGGGCGTGCCGCCGCTGGCGCGATCGCGGGCAATCACCGCACTCGAGCATCATGCCAGGCGGTGCGGTCAGGACGACGAAGCATGGGAGCCGCCCACGCGGGGCGCGGCAATCGCGCTCCTCGCGCAGCGGCTCGACCGGGTGCTCGCGCCGCCGCCGTATTCGCTTCACGGCGGCGCCCGCCATGCGATCGCGCGAGACGACGTCGCCCGCTACCACGAGGCCGACAACATCGCGGCCCGCGATCGGGAGGCCGCCCACCTGGCGCGAGACCTCGCTGCGCTCGGCGTCAGTGACCCACATGCCGTGCGGCTCGTTCTCCTCGCGCAGCTCGAGGCGACCCGGGCCCGGCCCAAGCCGGCCACCGCGGATGAACTGCTCGCGGCGCTCGAAGGGCCCGACGGCATCGACGTGGAGGCGGTTGCCGACGTCCTCGATCTGGCCGTGGCCCGCGGCATGTTTCCCGCGGCAGCAGCGGCGGCCGAGGCGCTCTCGAGCGCGGTGCGGCGGGAGGGGAAGCCGCCGGCCGAATCGGTCGCGCTGCCGCCGGCGGTCCGCTCGGCCCTCGTGCGGGCGCTCGCCGTGCCCGACTTCGCGCTCCAGTTCGCGGCCGCCCGCACGCTCGCCCTCGCTGGGAGCGATCCGCCCTACCCTGGATCGAGCCGCGTGATCGAAGTGCTCGCCCATGCGGCCACCTCCACCGGCATCGACCGCGTGGTCGTCGCGCATCACGAAGCCGCGATCGCCGCGGAGCTCGCCACCCGATTCTCGCAGTTCGGGTATCAGCCGGTCGTGGCCTCCACCGGACGCGAAGCCGTGGCGCGTGCGCGGGAGAGCCGTGACGTGATGCTCGTGGTCCTCGGTGCCCGGATCAACCACCCGTCGGCTTACGAAGCCGCACAGTTCATCCAGCAGCAGCCGTTCGGCGACATCCCGCCGATCCTCGTCGTGATCGACCCGCTCGACGACGACCCGCGCGGCCGGTTTCTCACGCGGCAGCTCGTGAAGTTTTCGGGGATCGAGTGCGTGGCCCTCGTCGACCGGCTCGACAGTTTCTTCGCGCCGCTGGTCGATCCGCAGACGCAGGCCGTGGTGAGCCCGCCCCGTTTTCCGGAGGCGCTCGCCCACCTCGCCGGCCCGCAGGCCGTCGAGGCGAAGGCCCGCGCTGTTCGTGCCAAGAAGAGGCTCGAGCAGGCACGGCAGGCGGCAACGCTCCTGAACGTGCTCGCCTGCCGGGGCTGGGACGTGCCAAATCCCGAACGTTACAATCGGATGCGAGACTCATCCCCCCCTTCCGACGACGCCGACCCCGTCGCCCCGACCGCCGATGCTGCGCTCCCCCACCCAACCCGCTGACGACGGCAGCCCGCCGATCAAGGGGCTGATCGGTGCCGGGGCGGCGATGCGGGAGGTCTACGCGATGACGCGGAAGGTGGCCGCGTCGAACGCGTCGGTGCTGCTCGTCGGCGAGACTGGCACCGGCAAGGAACTCATCGCCAAGGCAATCCACGAACTTTCACCCCGCGGCACCGGCCCCTTCGTGCGGGTCAACTGCGGCGCGCTCTCCGAGAGCCTGCTCGAAAGCGAGCTCTTCGGCCACGTGCGCGGCTCGTTCACCGGGGCCGT
>JBIIOM010000324.1:0-2596 GCA_044336925.1 Pirellulales bacterium | reverse complement strand
TGTTCGACGACCGCGATCTGTGGGCGCGGGCGCTTGCCGATGCCCGGATCGTCGTCAGCAAGGACGAGGACTTTCTCTACCTCGCCAACCAACCAGGGGACGCGGGACGGTTCCTTTGGGTGCGGCTGGGCAACTGCAGGAACGAGGCCTTGCTCACGGCGTTTGCCCGGTCGTTCGACACGATCGTCGCAGCCTTCGACTCGGGGCAGACGGTCGTCGAACTGATCTGAACACGGCCGGCACTGCCGGCCGCATCGCCACGCGATGGCTCAAGCCGCAGGCCGCGGGTGGGCGTCACACCGGCCCGCCAACTGTTAGCGAAACTGTTAGCAAACGCCCTCTCGGTGCCGGAATCCTGCGCCAGTCGACACGCGCCGTTCCCGAGGAATTCGTATGACCGCGATACGACCGTGACCTATTCCTCGGGCTCGTCTCCACTCATAATCCCTGGGTCGTGTGTTCGAATCACACCGGTCCTAGTTGTTTTTGATGATTTTCGGAAAGGACAAAGTCCCAAACCCAAACTCAAACCCAAACTCGGGTGGGTTTGGGACGGAATGGGCGGGAGATCGGGATTGGACCGGAAAGGAGCCCGACCCCAGGGAGAGCAGACCTGAGACGAGTGCCACATGGATGAACGCACCAACTTCTTCGTCGGCTGGGGAACCCTCGCCCTCATCAACGCGGGGCTGGCCCAAGGCAAGGGGCGGAGCGGTCTGATCTGGTGCCTGCTGTCCCTCTTGCTCGGCCCGATTGCGACCTTCCTGATCGTCGTGCTCGGGAAGGCGCCGACAGAGATTGAGTGATTCAGGCGACCCCGGTGAACTGCCCCCATGAAAGCGTCTGACATGTCAGGGATCGCCGAAGTTTTCTGCCGGGCCGTCGTGATCGGCTGCCTGCTCGTCGGCTGCCGCGTGACGTGGGCCGATGAGCCCGTGCCGGCGGCGGAGGTGAAGCCGGCGGCAGAGATCAGGCTGGCCACGTTCGACGTCGATGCCACACCCCCGGTGGGCGACGCGATGGCGTACCAGCAAGTCGTCCGCGAGCCGGAGCTGCGGCTGCGGTGTCGGGGCGTGGTGATCATCGGCGCGGGGGAGCCCATCGTGCTCTGCTCGCTCGACTGGCTCGGCGTCGGCAACGAGGCGCACGACGCCTTTCGCTCCGGGCTGGCCGAGGCGGCCGGCACGCGGCCCGACCGTGTCGCCGTCCACGCCACCCACGCGCACGACGCCCCGCACTGCGACTTCACCGCCGAGCGAATCCTGCGGGGGCTCGGCATTCGGTCGCTCCCGCAGTTCGACGGCGATTTCCCTCGCGAAATGATCCAGCGGGCGTCCGCCGCGATCCGGGCGGCCCTGCCCGCGGCCCGGCCCGCGACGCACTGGGGGTTCGGCAGCGCGGCCGTGCGGGATGTGGCGAGCAACCGGCGCATTCTCGGGGCCGATGGAAAGGTCCGCGTGACGCGTTACACCGCGTGCCCCGATCCGGCCATTCGCGCCGAGCCCGAGGGCGTGATCGATCCGCTGGTGACGGCCCTCGGTTTCTGGGACGGCGACGAGCCGCTGGCGGTGATCACCGCCTACGCATGCCATCCGCAGAGCTATTTCCGCACGGGTGTTCCGAGTCCCGATTTTCCCGGCATCGCGAGGTTCATCCGCTCGCAGGATCTGCCCGCCGCGTTGCACGTGCACTTCAACGGCGCCGGCGGCAACGTTGGTGCGGGCAAGTACAACGACGGTGCGAAGGAGAATCGCATGAAGCTGGCGGGCCGGCTGGCCGCCGGCATGCGGGAGGCCTCCGAAGCGATCGTGAAGCAGCCGCTCCGGGCCGCCGACATCGGCTGGTCGGGCGTCGATGTCGTGCTCGAGCCGGCGGCGCATCTCGACGAGCAGTCGCTGGTGAAGAGGGTGCGGGAAGAAACCGTGGGGGGGCCGCTCTCGCCGGTCGAGAGACTGGCCTGGCTGACGCGTGCCCGGTCCGGGCAGCCGATCCGGGTCACCTGCCTCCGCGTTGGCACGGCGCGGATGCTGCACCTACCCGGCGAACTCTTCTTGGAGTACCAGCTCGCCGCCCGGAAGATGCGGCCCGATCTGGACGTGATGGTGGCCGCTTACGGCAACTACGGACCCGGCTACATCGGGACGGCCCGCGCCTACGACGAGGGGGGCTACGAGACCGCTCCGACGTCGTCCTTCGTCGGGCCCGAGGCGGAGCCCAAACTCCTGGATGCCATGCGTACCCTGTTGGAGGCCGCACCATGAAGTGACCTGCCCCCCTTCAACGTCGCCACTTTCAGAGAGAGAATCTGGGGGTGCGGGCGCGACCCTTCCGCTTCGCGCTCGTCGTCTTCGTGGGTTTCCGCCACGGGATCGGCTATCTTGCCGGCATGGATTTCACGATCGCTCGGAGAGATTTGTCGCCGCTCATCATGCTCGTAGCGTCAGGCCGCCTCGACGCGGAGTCGGCCGGCGAACTGGAGCGGGCGGTGGACGAGGAACTTCGCCGCGGCGCCCACGAGATCGCGCTTGACCTGGCCGCCGTACCGTTCTTGAGTTCCGCCGGCATCGGCGTGCTGCTTTCGTCGCACAAGGCCGCC
>JBIIOM010000323.1:0-2608 GCA_044336925.1 Pirellulales bacterium | reverse complement strand
ACGAGCTGGCAGAACGGCGTGATCACGTAGACGGTGTCGCCATTGACCGTCGGCGTGCTGCGGGAGCTCTGCCAGGATTCCTGGCCGTCGGTCCAGGGCTGGCCGGTCTTCGTCTTCCAGAGCGGCTTGCCCGTCGCGCGATCGAAGCAGGTGAGGTATTCGTCGGCGTCGCCCGCGGTGGAGAGGCCGTCGCCGAGCGTGTAGATGCGGCCAGCGGCGATCGCGAGGCTCGCATAGCCGCGTCCGGCGCCAGCCGCCTCCCATGCGAGCGGCGGCCCGTCGGCGGGCCAGGCTGCGAGCAGCCCGGTGTCGGGCGCGACGGCCGTGCGGCCGGGGCCGCGGAATGTCGGCCAGTCGGCGCCGTCGGCCGCGGGGGTGAGCAGGAACGCGGCGAGGGCGAGGAGGGCACTGCTACGCGGTGAAAGCATGCTGGGGGACGCCATCGGAAGTACTCCAGAAAACGGCCGAAATGGGACGTCCGAGCCTAAGCCCCGCGCGCCGGCCGGGTCAATCGCCGCGCGTCAGCCGGAGGGTACACTTGGTTATCTCCCGAAAGCCCGCAGCGCGAGCAAGGTCTATCCGTCCTCCACTCGCACAAAGCCTCAATTCCCCTCGCTCGCGCGTCGGGCTTCCGTGGTCGCCATATTGAACCTCGTCGCCCCCCGTTTGAGAAGGAGCCTGGAGCGTGTCCGGTCCCGCCGCGTCTGATCCGTTGTTTGGCAACCGCATCACTGTCGAGCAGGTGGAGGAGGGGCACGACCTCGCCCCCAAGTTCGACGCCGCCGGCTTCATTCCCTGCGTGACCACCGATTTTCATTCTGGGGAGGTGCTGATGGTGGCGGTGATGAATCGCGAGGCGCTCGCCAAGACGATCGAGACGGGAGAGGCGCATTATTGGAGCCGCAGCCGCCAGCAGCTCTGGCACAAGGGGGCCACCAGCGGCCTCGTGCAGAAGGTGGCCGAGATGCGGATCGACGACGACCAAGACTGCGTCTGGCTGCGGGTCGAGATCGCCGGCGGCGCGAGCTGCCACGTCGGCTATCGCAGCTGTTTTTACCGGAAGGTGCCGGTCGGGGCCGAGCGGACGCAGGGCACGGCGCTCGAGTTTCTCGAGCACGAAAAAGCGTTCGACCCGAAGGCCGTCTACGGCGACGCCCCGAATCCCACCCAGCTGTGAACCACACCCATGCTCACTCCCTCCCAGGTCGCGGAAAACTACTTTCTCGAATCGCGGCACCAGCTTCTGGAGATCGCCGCCTACCTCGATCGCTACGACGCCGCCGTGGCCCGCGCAGGCGATCGCAACGGTCAGGCCGCCGCGGATGAAAAGAAGCTCGCGGTGATCCGCCGGGCTTTGGAAATCGTCGCCGCGGAGAAACCCGCGCGGGAGCGGACCATCGCCCTGCTCGAGCTCTTCGCCACCGTCTAGGCTGGTCGCCGCCGAAGGAATTCACATCATGCAGATCATCCAGCCCCACTATCACGCGATCGCCCGCACCGCGCAAGACTACGAGCGGATGGCGATGAGCGGCGTCGTGGCCGTCGCCGAGCCGGCCTTCTGGGCGGGCTTCGACCGGCTCTATCCCGAGACCTTCATCGATTACTTCCGGCAGATCAGCGAGTTCGAGCCGACGCGGGCCGCGCAATACGGCATCCGCCACTTCTCGTGGGTCGCCGTGAATCCGAAGGAGGCGGAAAACCCCACGCTCACCCGCGAGGTCCTCGAGCACTTTCCCGAGTTCTTCGCGAAGCCCACGGTGCTTGGCGTCGGCGAGACGGGGCTGCACAAGTCGACGAAAAACGAATGCGAGTCGCTCGAGGCCCACGTCGACATCGCGATGAAGCACGGCCAGCTCGTGCTCATCCACACGCCGCACCTGGCGGACAAGGCCCACGGCACGAAGCGGGTGCTCGAGGTGCTCGCCGGCATGAATATCGACCGCGAGCGGGTCTGGATCGACCACGTCGAGGAGCAGACGATTCGCCCCTGCCTCGACGCCGGCTACTGGGTGGGCTTCACGCTCTATCCCGTAACCAAGTGCTCGCCGAAGCGGGCCGTGGACATGCTGGAAAAATACGGCACGGAGCGGATCCTCGTGAATTCGTCGGCCGACTGGGGGCCGAGCGATCCCTTCACGCTCCAGGAATGCGTTCTCGAATACCGCCGCCGCGGCCATTCGCTGCAAGAGGCCATCGAGGTCTTTCACAACAACCCCTGCCGATTCCTCGGCCAGAATCCGAAGTTCGACATCCAGCCGATCCGCGTGGAGACGGCCATCGAGCGAGTCTCCGCCTGACACCAGCCCGCGAGGAAGTCCGCCATGCACGATTCAACGATCACGCAGCTCGCGCTCGTCCGCCAGTTGAAGTTTTGTGCGGGGCATCGCCTCTACCGCCACGAGAGCAAGTGTGCTTTTTTTCACGGCCACAACTACCGCGTCGACGTGGAGGTGGTGGGAAGCGGCGGTGGCACGGAGGTTGATAGCGTCGGCCGGATCGTCGATTTCTCGTTGATCAAGAAGCGGATGCTCGGCTGGCTCGACGACAATTGGGATCACGGCTTCCTGATCTTCGAGGAAGACGACAATGCGCTCGCCGCGATCAGGAT
>JBIIOM010000100.1:0-9160 GCA_044336925.1 Pirellulales bacterium | reverse complement strand
GGCAGGATGCCGAAAGCGAGCGGACATGCAGTGAGCGGAGGGCATGGATGCCCGCAGCGAACGTCCGCCGAGAGGGCATGTGCAGGCCCGATGCCGGATTGGCCGCGTTGACGCCAGTCCGGAAGAGAGAGCACGGCATCACGCCGCGAAGCTTTTCAATACACCCCGCTGGGCTCGAACCAGCAACCTTCGGTTCCGTAGACCGATGCTCTATCCAATTGAGCTAGGGGTGCGACTGATGTCGGAAGAATACCCGAACCGGGTTCGGGTTTCCACCGCAAACGCTATGACTCGCGTGGCACGAGGAAGCCGTCGCTGTCCACGTCGAATGCGTCGTCGAGCAGCACCGCCGCCGGGGCGGCCGACTCTGGTGCCTGCGGCAGCGTGGCGCCGATCACGAGCGTGCGGCCTTCGCCTGCCGCGATGCCACCGCCCGGCAGGGGGTTCCGCCCGAGCCGCTCGCGGTCGCTGGCCCGCGGCCAGACGACGACTCCATTGAGCACGCGGCCCACCGTATCCCGCTTGAGCGTGACCTCGTGGTCGGCGACCGCGCGAGCCGGCGGGGAATTCATCGCCACGAGACCACGGGCCTCGCGCGGCGCGAAGGCGACGACCGGCTCCACTCCGTGCCGCTCGAGAAAAGCCGCCGCGGCCTGCGTCGCCCGCGGCAGATCCGCCAGGTCGTCGATCGGCATGACCACCGCCTCGAGCGTGCCGCGCAGCGGGGGCAGGGGAGCATCGTCGTCCGCCGGCAGGAGCGCCACCGCGGCGACCTGATCGATCCGCGCGAGCCAGATCGAATGCCTCTCGCGGGCGAGCAGTCCGCGAAGATCGCGGGAGGAAGCATGCGCGCCGTCGATGACCCGCGCCTCGATCCGGAGCAACCGGCCGCCATGGGTGCCGAGCGAATCGTGGAGCGGGTCGCCGGCCGCGAGCGAGGCGAGCATCCGATCGCCGCGCCGCAGGAGGCAGGCACCATCGAAGGCCTCGGCCGTGGCGGCAAAAGCGGCCCAGTCGGCGCCGGTCGGGCCGCCGCGCCATGCCGTTCGCATCCTTTCGCGCACGCTCGTCGCGGTGAGTTCCTGCAGGGCGAGTCGGGCGTCGTTGGGATGCGCACCGACCGGCAGGGCGGGGCCGAAGCGGAGCGTCAGTGGCCGCCGGAATCCGGCCAGGCCGCCGCCGAAGAAGAGCCGTGGCCACTTCGTGAAATAGCGGCCCTCGGAAAAGGAGAGCAGGCTGCCCCACATGCCGTCGATGTGCAGCGGCACGATCGGCGCCTCGACCCGGTCGAGCAGCCATTCGAGCCCCCGCTTGAAGCCGAGGATCTGGCCGGTTCGCGAGATGCCTCCTTCGCAGAAGATGCCGATGACGTCGCCGTCGGCGAGCCCCGACTGGATCGTCTTGAGCGCCTGGCCGATCGATTTGGGCCGCGGGTCGAAGAGGATGAACCGCCACTGGTCGGAGAGCATCCGCAGGAATTTGCCGCGGATGTTGGGGCCGTAGACGACCATCCGCACCGGCCGCGGGCTGGCCAGCACGACAATAAAGCCATCGAGCCACGAAAGATGGTTGGCCACGATGACGGCCGGCCCGGTGGCCGGAAGGCATTCCTCGCCGCGCACGCGGAATCGGTAGAACGAATGCACGATGGCCGAGACGAACGCCCGCAGCGACGCCCTGGGCGCCGCATAGATCGCGACCGCCGCCGCGCCGAGCGCGAGGATGCCGAAGATGCCAAAGATGCCGCGGGCGGAGAGAAGGGGCCGGGCCGCTTCGCCGACGGGGCTGCGGATCGCGCCGTAGAGCGTCGAGGCGGCAAACATGCCGGCAAACGTCAGCAGGTTCGTCGCCGCAAGAAGAGCGCCGCGGCGGGCTGCCGGGCTGCGTTCCTGAAACGCGGCCTCGAGCGGCACGTCGAACATTCCGGCCCCGATGCCGAGGAACAGCAAAGCCGCCGCCGCCGACCACCAGGCAAAGCCGGCGCCGGCGCCGAAGATCGTCGGCGGCGAGAAGGCCAGAAAGAACGACGCGACCGCCATCAGCCCGCCGCCGGCCGGCACGAGGCCGAGATTCACGCCGCGGCCCGAGAGCCTTCCGGCGAGCAGGCTGCCCAGGCCGATGCCGCTCACCAGCGCGAGCAAGAGCGGCACGATCTGCCCTTGCGACGTGGCACCGGCCTCGGTCGCATATTGATCGACGTTGAGCTGGGCCACGGCCCCGAGCGCCCAGAAGAAGACGATGCCCGCGGCGGCCGCAGCGAGCTCGCGCGACTGAAATAACTCGACGAGATCGTCCTTCGTGCGGGCGAGGGCATTCCACGGGGCGGGCGCCGTGGGGTCGGCCGCGGGCCGCGGCACGAGCCAGAGCGCTGCCAGCCATCCGGCCGCCGCGAGTCCGACGAGCGCGACGGCGGCCGGCACGGCGTGGGCCCAGGGCGGGGCGGAGTGGAGCTCACCGGGGCCGGGCACGGGCGTGCCGTCGGCCAGCCAGTTGCCTCCCGCCATGCCGACGAGCGTGGCCGCGAGCGTGGCCATCGCAAACAGCCCGTTGGCGTTTGAGAGGCGGCCTGCCGGCACGCTCTCGGGGATCGTGCCGATCACGCTCGGCGCGAGCAGAGCCGCCTGACAGCCGATCACCACCACGCTCGCCAACAAGAGCCAGAGTCCGACGGGCAGACCGAGATACGTGCCCCCAGACCGCACGCCCCACGCGACGGCCGCCGCCGCAGCAGCCGCGATGACGATCTCGGCGAACTTGCACCAGACGATCACCGACCGCTTCGGATGACGGTCGGCCAAATACCCCGCCAGCCAGGCCAGCGCCACGAAGGGGAGCACGAAGCCCGCCGTGCCGATCGTCAGCACGAGCCAGACCTGCGACTCGGCGACCGCCTTCTTGCCGAGGCCGATCGCCAGCCACCGCAAGACATTGTCGTTGACGACCGTCAGCACCCGCAGCGCGACGAGCGGCAGGAATCCACGGGAGATCTGTTCCAAAGTGTCGCCTCTGGGGTCCGGCTGGTCAGGATCGTGGACAACCCGAAAAGCGGCCGTAAACGCCTGCCAAGACGACGCGACCCACCCAGGTTCCTGGGCGGCGTGGTGGACTTTGACGGGCGTTTGCAGGCCGTTTTTTTCGAGCGTATTCTCCATGGATCGCACGCGTGGGAACAAGGCCGTTTCGGCACCCCTCTTTTTAAAGTGAATGGAAGCCATGCTCCTCCCCAGTCTTCGCGGCCAGATGGGCCGTGTTTTCGCCGCCGTCGCCCTCTGTTTTGCTTTGGCGCACGTCGCCGAGGCGCAGGTCGTCGTCTACCGCCCGGTGGTGCCGATGTTCGCCCCGGCCGCGGGGCCCTATGTCGCGAACTACACGCCCGCCGGCAACTATGCCGCCGTGACGGCCTTCACGCCCGCCGTCGTTCAGACGGCGGCCATGCCTGTGGTCTCGGCGCCGGTCGTGGCCGCGATGCCCACCAGTTCGGTCCCAGTGACGAGCTACTACGCACCGGCCGTCGCCGCTCCGACCTACATCGAGCCCACTTATGCGGCCCCCGCCGCGACGACCGCCTACTACGCGCCTGCGGCCGTCGCAACGACGTCGTTCTACGCACCCGCGCCGGTCAGCGCCGCCGTCGTGGAGCCGACCGTCATCGCGGCGCCGGTGACCACCTACTACGCCCCCGCGGCCGTTGCAGTGCCGCTCTATCGACGCGGGCTGTTTGGCGGCCTGCGGCCCGTGCGGGCAGGCTTCTATCCTTACTATTGATCGCTCGCGCTGAGCGAATCTGCGCAACGCCCGATCCAGGCGGTCATTTCTTGACCCCCTCCCGACACCCCCTATAGTACCGGAATTCAAAGCGATTCCGGCAAAGGGCGTGGATGACTCGGACGGTCAACATAATCGGCGCCGGACCTGGCGGACTGGCCTCCGCGATGCTGCTCGCCAAGGCCGGCCTGCGAGTCCGCGTGCTCGAGCGGCTCCCCGTGCCGGGCGGACGCACCAGCACGATCGAGACGCCGGAGGGATTTCGGTTCGATCTCGGGCCGACGTTCTTCCTCTATCCGCGGGTGCTCGACGACATCTTCTCATCCTGCGGCTACGACCTGCGGCGGGAAGTGGAGATGGTGCGGCTCGACCCGCAATACCGGCTCGTCTTCGGCGCCGGCGGCGAACTGCTCGCCACGCCCGACATCGAGCGGATGGAAGCGGAAGTCTCCAGGCTTTCCCCGGCCGACCGCGGCGCCTTCACGCGATTCATGCACGACAACCGGGAGAAATTCATCCGGTTCGCGCCGTTCCTGGAGCAGCCCTTCGACAGTTGGCGCGATTTGGCCAACCCCGACCTGCTGAAATTGCTGCCGCTGCTCAAGCCCTGGAAGAGCCTGGGTACGGAACTGGGCAGCTACTTCCACGACGAGCGGGTCCGGCTGGCCTTCACGTTTCAGTCGAAGTATCTCGGCATGTCGCCGTTTCGCTGCCCGAGCCTGTTTTCGATCCTCTCGTTCCTCGAATACGAACACGGCGTCTACCATCCGATCGGTGGCTGCGGCGCGGTCTCGACGGCGATGGCCAGGATCGCCCAGGAGATGGGCGTCGAGATCCATTACGACGAACCGGTCGAATCGCTGCGGTTCGACGGGCGGCGGGTGGCGGCGGTCCGCACCCCGGCCCGCGAATACGAGTCTGACGCGACCGTCTTCAACGCCGACTTCGCCCGCAGCATGACCAGGCTCGTGCCGGACCATCTGCGACGGCGGTGGAGCGACCGGAAGATCGCCTCGAAGCGATTCTCCTGCTCCACGTTCATGCTCTACCTCGGCATCGAGGGGCGTTATGACGACGTCTCGCACCACACCATCTACCTCTCCGAAAACTACCGCGAAAACCTGGCCGACATCGAGACGCGGCACGTGCTCGGCAGCGATCCGTCGATGTACGTGCAAAACGCCTCCGTGACCGATCCCACGCTCGCGCCGCCCGGGATGAGCACGCTCTACCTGCTCATCCCGGTCACGCACCGCCATCCGAACGTCGACTGGCGGCGCGAGGCGGCCCGCTACCGCGAGGTGGCGCTCGACCAGATCGAGCGGATCGGCATTCGGGGCGTCCGCGGCCGCATCCGCTACGAAAAGATGATCACGCCGGACGACTGGCAGGATGGCTACGAGATCTATCGCGGCGCCACGTTCAACCTCTCGCACGACCTCAGCCAGATGCTCCACATGCGGCCGCACAATCGCTTCGAGGATCTCGACGGCGTCTACCTCGTGGGGGGCGGCACGCACCCCGGCAGCGGCCTGCCGGTCATCTATTCGTCGGCCAGGATCACCTCCGATCTGCTGCTCGAAGACCTCGGCATCCCCGCTCCGGGCGAACCGCCGCGCCACGAGTCGCCGGCCGAGCGCTCCCGTCACAATCACCGCCATCAGCGGCCCGAAAACGCACGAACCGTCGCAGGAAGCCAATCATGATCAAGGCACGTGAAGAAAACAGGGTGGTGGTGGTGGGCGGAGGCCTGGGCGGCCTGGCCGCAGCCTGCACGCTCGCAGCCCGCGGCTACGCCGTGACGCTCTGCGAGCGCAATGCGTGGGTGGGAGGCAAGGCGGCCGTCCTCGCGGAGCAGGGCTTCCGCTTCGACATGGGGCCGACGATCCTCACGATTCCCGGCGTGCTCAAGCGGATCTACGCCGAGGCCGGCCGGGAACTCGAGTCCGCGCTCGACCTGGTGCCCCTCGATCCGCAGTGGCGCAACTTCTTCAGCGACGGCACGACGCTCGACCTCGTCGCCGACGTGGCCACGATGCGGGCCGCGCTCGACGCCTACGCCCCCGGCACCGGCTCCGGCGAAGGCTACGCGCGGTTCATGTCGCTGGCCAAGCGGCTGCACCGTCTCTCCGACGAGTTTTTCTTCTGGCGGAGCGTGGGGGGCATGAAAGACATGTTCGATCCGCGCCGCAGCATGACGCTCTCGGTCGTCAAGGAAGTGATGGGGATGCGGCCGGGCCACACCGTGGCCGGCACCGTGCGGTCGTTCGTGCCCGACGAGCGGGCGGCGCAGATGCTCGACCACTTCACGCAGTATGTCGGCAGCGCCCCCGACGCCTCGCCGGCCGTGCTCTGCGGCATCGCCCACATGCAGTCGAACGACGGCGTCTGGTATCCGCGCGGCGGCACCGGCGCCGTGCCGCGGGCGCTCTCGAGCCTGGCGATCGACCTCGGCGTCGACATCCGCACGCGGACGGCGGTGCGGCGGATCGTCGTCGAAGGCGGGCGGGTGAAGGGCGTCGAGACGGAGCAGGGGGCCTTCATCCCGGCGGCCGCGGTGGTGAGCAACTCCGACAGTGTCCGCACGCATCGCGAACTGGTCGATGGCACGCCGCGCGGGCGGTTCCTGGCCCGCCGGAAATACGAGCCCGCCTGCTCGGGTGTGGTGCTCTACCTCGGCCTCGACAAGCGTTACGAGCAGCTCATCCACCACAACTTCGTCTTCTCGGAGGATCCCCACGAGGAGTTCGAATCGATCTACCGCCGCGGCGAGCCGGCCCCGGACCCCACGTGCTATGTCTGCGCGCCGGCCGTCACGGAGCCGGAGGTGGCGCCCCCCGGCGGCGAGGCGCTCTATGTGCTGGTGCACACGCCGTATCTGCGGCCGCACCACGACTGGTCGAAGATGTTCGCCCCCTACCGCCGCCGGATCATCGAAAAACTCGAGCGGACGGCGGGCATGAAGGATCTCGAGAAGCACATCGTCTTCGAGCGGGCGCTCACGCCGCAGGACATCAACGACCGCTACCACGTGCTCGACGGGGCGATCTACGGTCTGGCGAGCCACGGCCGCTTCCTCGGCGCCTTCAAGCCGGCCAACCGTTCGCCCGACATCGAGGGCCTCTATCTTGCCGGCGGCTCGGCGCACCCCGGCCCGGGCATGCCGATGGTGCTGATGTCGGGATGGATCGCGGCCGACTGCGTCGATCAGGACAAGCTCGTCGAGCCGGCGGATGCGCGGCCGGCCGCCTGCGCCGTGTGACCACTCCATGCCGGCCACCCCGCACGAGCACGAACTGCCGCCGTTCTCGCGCCAGCGGTTCGCGTGGTTCATGCGCTACGTCACCGGATACCTGCGGCGGCACTTTCATGCCGTGCGGATCTTGCGGGGCCCGGCGGGCGCGCCGGACCACCCCGACATCGCCGGGGAACCGGTGATCTTCTACACGAACCATCCCGGCTGGTGGGATCCGCTCGTCTTCCTCTGGCTCGCCCATCGGCTCTATCCCGACCGCCTCGGCTACGGGCCGATCGACGCGCGGGCGCTGGGAAAGTATCGGTTCTTCTCGACGATCGGCCTGATCGGCATCGAGCCGGGCACGTGGCGCGGATCGGCCACGTTCTTGCGTGCCGCCAAGGCCGCGAGCCTGCGGACCGACGTGATCTTCTGGATCACGTCGCAGGGAGAGTTCACCGACCCGCGGGTTCGGCCGCTCACGCTCCGCCCCGGAGTGGGCCACGCCGTCGCCGCGGGCCGTGGGCTCGTCGTGCCCGTGGCGGCCGAATACCCGTTTTGGAACGAACGGCTGCCGGAGGCGCTCGTCGCCTTCGGCCCGGCGATCCGCATCGACGAGCAACCGTCGCGCGACGCCGAGGCGTGGACGGCCGTGCTGACATCCGCACTCGAGGCCACGCAGGATCGGCTCGCCGCAGCGGCGATCGCCAGGGATCCCCGGGCCTTCACGCAGGTGGCCGTGGGGAAGACGGGCGTCGGGGGCATCTACGACGTCGTCCGCCGCTTCGGCGCGGCCCTGCGCGGCGAAGCCTTCGATGTCTCGCACGGAGGTCGCGAATCCACGTGACTCCGCTCCTGATCGGCACGCTCGCGGCCGCGTCGGCGGCGGTCGCGGCGCTGCCGGCCCTCCTCACGATCGCCAACCTGCGGGTCTTCGGCCGGGCCCCTGTGCCGTGTGAGGCGAGGGGGTCGGCGGAAGCTCGAGGAGCATTGGGCCGTCGCGGCCCACGCGACGAGACTTCTGCCGCCCCCGAGCCGGCACTCCGGCGAGCAGCGGAGCGTTCGCGCGTTTCCGTCCTCGTGCCGGCCCGCAACGAGGCGGCGGCGATCGAGCGGCTCGTCGGCGACGTGCTCGCGAGCGAAGGCGTCGATCTCGAGCTCGTGATCCTCGACGACGATTCGACCGACGGCACCGGCGCGATCGTCGAGCGACTCGCCCGCGCGGATTCGCGGGTGCGGCTCGTCGCCGGCAAACCGTTGCCCGCTGGCTGGTGCGGCAAGCAGCATGCCTGCTGGCAGCTCGCCGCCGCGGCGCGGCACGAGATCCTCGTCTTCCTCGACACCGACGTCTCGCCCACCGCCGACGCGCTCGTGCGGAGCGCGGCGTTTTTGGAGCGATCGGGAGCCGCGCTCGTGAGCGGGTTTCCGCTGCAGAAGACGGGCAGCTTTCTCGAGTGGCTCCTCCTGCCGCTCATCCACTTCGTGCTGCTCGGGTTTTTGCCGCTGGCCCGCAGCCGCACCGACAACACACCGGGCATGGCCGCCGGCTGCGGCCAGCTCTTCGTCACGCGCAAGGCCGATTACGACCGCGCCGGCGGCCACGCCGCGATCAAGGGCTCGCTGCACGACGGCGTGAAGCTGCCGCGGGCTTACCGGCGGGCCGGGCTTCGCACCGACATCTTCGATGCCACCGATCTCGCGACCTGCCGGATGTATTCCCGCAGCATCGACGTCTGGAAGGGCCTGGCGAAGAACGCCACCGAGGGGATCGGCGCGCCGGCCACGATCGTGCCGTTCACGCTGCTCCTTGCCGGCGGGCAGATCCTGCCCTTCGTGCTCCTGGGCCTCGGGCTGGCCACCGGGTGGCAGGGCTGGCCCACGTGGGCGATCGCCGTGGCATGCATCGGCGCGGCGCTCGCCTGGCTGCCGCGATTCCTGGAGGCCCTCCGCTTCGGCCAGAGCTTCACGAGCGCGGTCTTTCACCCGCTCGGCATCCTGGTCTTTCTCGCGATCCAGTGGTTCGCGCTCGTGCGCCGGCTGCTCGGCCTGAAGACCTCGTGGCGCGGCAGATCGCTCGCCCCGCAGTAGTAGACCGCTTGCTCCAAGTAAACCGCTTCGTCCAAAGTAGACCGCTTCGTCCCGAAGCGGATCTGGATCCGC
>JBIIOM010000322.1:0-2633 GCA_044336925.1 Pirellulales bacterium | reverse complement strand
AGGGCATCGCGGCGGGAAACCAACGCGGCAGATTCATGGGCATGTTGCATGCTGTTTGCTCCGTTCGAGAGTTTTGGAGTTCACGGAAGCCCGCAGCGCAAGCAAGGATCGTCGGCGAACCACGTCGACACTCCTCGCTCGCGCGTCGGGCTTCCGCAACCGACATGGTCGAACTCACCCTGCCAGAATACCGTTACTCGGCCGGTCCTTCCACCGTGCGGCCCCGCACGAGCAGCTTGATCGGCACCTCGCGGAAGGGCGTGTGCTTGCGGATCACGCCCAACAGGTAGCGTCGATAGGGATCGGACACGCTCTTGGGGGCGCTCGTCGAGAGCACGATCGTGGGGGGGGCCGTCTCCACCTGCGTGGCATAGAAGATCCGCACCGGCTTGCCACGGGTGTCGGCCGGCGGCTGGTTGGCCTCGATCGCGCCGCGAAGGATCGTGTTGAGCTTCGCCGTCGGCACCCGCGTGCGGCTCTGGCGGAAGAGCCGCTGCGCCGTGTCGACCACGGCCTTCACGTTGCGGCCGTTCTTCGCCGTCACGAACTCCACCGGCGCCCAGGGCATCGTGCGGAACGTGTCGCGGAGATACTGCACCCATTCCTGCTGCTTCACGTCACCCGCGTACAGATCCCACTTGTTGACGACCAGCACCACCGGCTTCGATTCCTCGGCCACCGTGTCGGCGAGCTGCTTGTCGACCTTTCCGATCGGATCGGTGGCATCGAAGAAGAGCAGCACGACGTCGGCACGGCGAACGCTCCGCTGGGCCCGGTGGGTGGAGTAGAAGTCGATGTCGGTCTTGCGGCTCTTCGCCCGCCGCAAGCCCGGCGTGTCGATCGCCATGAAGGAGTGACCGTCCACCTCGAACCGCACGTCCACGCTGTCGCGGGTGGTGCCCGCCACGGGGCTCGTGATCACCCGCTCCTCCTTGGCGAGCGCGTTGACGAACGTGCTCTTGCCCACGTTGCGCCGGCCGACGATCGCGAGCTTCATCTCCGGCAGCTCGGCCCCCTCGGCCTCCTCCTCCGGCCACGCCTCGGGCAGGTGTTCCACGATCGCCTCGATGAGGTCGTCGCGGTTCCGGTTTTGCCGCACGCTCACGACGAGCGGCTCCCCGAAGCCGAGCGCGTCGAACTCGTGGGCATGGACGTCGAACTTCGGGTCGTCGGCCTTGTTCGCGACGAGCAGCACCGTGGCGCCCGTCTTCCGCACCCGCTCCGCCACGTCGCGATCGGCGGGCAACAGCCCGCTCCGCACCTCGACCACGAAGAGCACGAGCGCGGCCTCGGCCAGACCAGACTCGATCTGCCGGTCGATCTGGCTCGTGAGCCCGTCGGGGTCGTCGAAGCCCATGCCGCCGGTATCGACGAGGTCGCAGACGCGGCCGTCGAGATCCACGCGCTGCACGAGCCGGTCGCGGGTGACGCCCGCGGTCGGATCCTCGATCGCGATCCGCTTGCCCACGATCCAATTGAAGAGGCTCGACTTGCCCACGTTGGGCCGGCCGACCACGACGACTTTCGGAATGATGTCACTCACGGGGCAAACGCCTCACAGCACGGTCCCTAGTTCATCGACCAAACGGCCGAATTGCGCCAGCGCCGTGGCCACCGGCTCGGGCTTCTCGAGGTCCACGCCGGCGTCCCGAAGCAGGTCGAGCGGCCATTGCGAAGAGCCCCCCTTGAGGAACCGCAGGTAGGCGTCGAGCTCCTTCGCGCCTCCCTCCGCGACCTTCTTCGACAGCGTGATCGCCGCCGACAAGCCGGTGGCGTATTTATAGACGTAGAAGGCGTTGTAGAAGTGCGGAATCCGCAGACACTCGAGTTCGAGCTGCTTGTCGATGACGAATCCCGGTCCGAAGTAGGCGTCGAGCAGCTCGCGGTAGATCCCGCGAATCCGCTCGAGCGTCAGCGGCTCGCCCGCCTCCACCGACGCATGCGCCTTCCGCTCGAACTCGGCGAACATCGTCTGCCGCACGATCGTGGCCCGGATCGAGTCGATCTCGCGGACGAGAATCGCCGCCCGCTCCTTGGGCGAATCGGCCCGCGCGAGCAGGAGCCGCGCGAGCAGCTGCTCGTTGAACGTGCTCGCCACTTCGGCCACGAAGATCGTGTAGCCGGAGTATTGATAGGGCTGTGCCTCGGCGGAATACCGGGTGTGCATCGAGTGGCCCGCCTCGTGGGCGAGCGTGAAGACGTGCTCGATCGCCTCCTCCTGGAAGTTCATCAGGATGTAGGGATCGGAGTCGTAGGTGCCGGAGCTGAAGGCGCCAGACTGCTTGCCGGCATTCGGATAGCGATCGCACCAGCGACCGGAGAGCCCCTGCTCCAGCCGGCGGCAATAGTCGGGCCCGAGCGGCGCGAGCGACTCGACGACGAGCTTCACGCCCTCGTCCCACGTGTGCCGCTGTTCGAGTTCGGGCACGAGCGGCACGTAGCAATCGTAGTGGTGGATCTCGTCGAGCCCCATGATCCGCTTCCGCAGGTCGTAGTAGCGGTGGACCACCGGCAGGTTGTCGCGGACGGCCTTGACGAGCTGGTCGTAGACGGCGAGCGGCACGTTGTCGCCGAAGAGGGCCGCCTCGACGGCGCTTGTGTAGTGGCGAACCCTCGCCGCATAGACGTCACGT
>JBIIOM010000099.1:0-9178 GCA_044336925.1 Pirellulales bacterium | reverse complement strand
CCCGGGGCTGGCATACCATCGCGCAGAACGAGGCCTCGAGCGTGGTCTGGAGCATGCCGAAAGCGGGCATCGATCTTGGAGCCGCGTGCGAGGTGCTCGGCGTCGAGCAGATCTCCCGATCGATCATCCAGCGGATGGCGTAGCGCACAGCGTCTCGATACACCACCGGCTCGCGGGCGAATACGCACAGTGTCGCGCCGGCTCGCGGCTGCCCACGCCCCGTCGCCGGACGTTCTCTGCGGGCATCCTGCCCTTCGCTCACTCGGAGGTGACTACGCTCCGGCATCCTGCCTGCGCTTGTCACCTACGCGGGCTCCTGGGGCATGGGCAGCCCCGAGCCTCCCGTTCAAAGCCTCCAAATCGATGCCCCTGCAATCGAAGCAGCAATTTGATTCGTCCCTCGTTGCGGGGAGGCTCGCGGGTCGGCGGAAGCTCGAGGAGCGTTAGGAACTTTCGACCTTCTGGGGAATGAAGCTCCGTAGGTCGTGGAAGGAGACTGGCCTGGCCGGCCCGAGGCCGGAAGTTCTCCGCGACGAGACTTCTGCCGCCCGCGAGCCGGTGCCCCTGCGTAGATCTCTTGTGGCACACGCGGGCGTGGATCCGCTTGCGGAGCAAGCGGTCTACTTTGCAAGCGGTCTACTTTGCCTCGATCAATCGCATCACGTCGAGCGCGGTCGCCTCGCCGCCCGTGAGCGCGATCACCTGCACTCCCACCGGCAGCCCTGCGCTGCCGCGGTCGCATTCAATCGCGGCGCGGACGACCGGGTCGCGCGAGCGGCCGCGGCCGGTCTGCTCGTCGGGCCGCACGGTCGTCACCGGCACCGTGCCCGCCGCGAGGTCGAAGAGGTTGGCCAGCAGGCAGGGCGCGGCGGCGACGATCAGTTTCGCGGCGGTGCCGTGCCGCAGCGCCGGCACCGCCGAGACGGGGCAGACGATCGCGTCGTGGTCGGCGGCGAGCGTTGCCACGCGAGCGGCAAGCGCCTCCCGCTCGAGCAGGAGTTGCTCGAAGCCGGCGCCGCGGCGCGGCCCGGTGGCCAAGAGCCCCTCCGCCTCGATCCGCCGCCCCAGCAATCGCACCACTGCCGCGAGCCAGGGCCTCGCTCCCCGCGGCACGCCCGCGAGCCGCAAGAGCCGGGCAACGGGCCGGATCGGCCGCGACCCGGCGAAGAGCCGGCGCACGTCGGCGCCGCCGTCTGCCGAGAGAATGGCCAGGTGCAACCAGGCCGCGTCGCGGGCGATCGCACCGTCGCATTCGCTCGCGACGGCGCCGGCGGCCTGCAGCCGATCCACTGCCTCGCGCACCCCCCGCCGCACGGCCGGCGATGGCTCGAGCGGCCCGGCGTCGTCCCACCAGGCGATTCGGAGCGGGCCGCCCTGCGGGCGGGGCTGGGCCGCCACGCCGACGGCCCTGAGCGCCAGTTCGAGATCGTCCACCGAACGGGCGAGGAAGCCCGCCCGCGGCCGCACCACCTCGAGGTGCGGCATCGTGTCGAAGGCGCCCCCTTCGCCGAGCACGGTCGATCGCGGCATGATGCCGGCGATGCCGCAGGCGTGGGCAGGCTGCCGGATGCTGCCGGCCAGGTCGTTGCCGAGGGCGAGCGGCACGACGCCCGCCGCCACGATGGCCGCCGCGCCGCCGCTCGATCCGCCGGGGCCGCGATCCGCGGCCAGCGGATGATTCGTCCGGCCCCAAATGGGATTGTCGGTCTCGTGGAGATACATCGCCTGAGGCACGTTGTCTTTGCCCACCACCACGGCGCCTGCCGCCTGCAACCGCTCGACGAGCCAGGCGCTGGCTTCGTCGCGGGCATCGCGATGCGCCTCGATGCCAAGCGTCGTCAGCAGGCCGCGGACGGGGAAACACTCCTTCACGCTGACCGGCACTCCGGCGAGCGGCCGCGCGTCGCCTGGTTCGATCCGCGCCGCCTCCGCGGCCGCCTCTTCATGCCGCGACTGCACGAGCGCGTTGAGATGCTCGTGGGTCGCCCGCCAGCGCGAGACATGGGCCGCGAGAACGTCGCCGGCCCGCAGCCTCCCCGCCGCGACGGCCGCGGCGATCTCCGCGACCGAACCGCTCGAGTCAGCCACTCAGAAGAGATCCTCCGCCGCCGTGGACTTCTCCACGCGGCGGCAGTCGGCCGCCCAGAGCGCATTGCCGTCGAAGAGCACGCCGGTGACGATCACCTGTTCGCCCGCCGAGGCCAGGGGTTCGCGGCGCGAGATGATCGCGACCGTCTTCGACTCCTTGCCGGCGACCGTGATCGACGACGACCAATACGGGCCCACCTGACGCGCGCCGTTGAACGTCGCCACCAAGACGGCGCCATCCACGGGCCGCTTCTTCGACGCAAGCCACATGCCGCTGAGCCGGCCGAGATCGCCGACCAGCGTTTCACTGCCCGCGAGTTTTGCAATCACCGCTTCCATCTGCTCGGGGGCCTTCTGCAGCGGCCTCGCCGAGTCTGCCGCCGCGGTCTCGAGGAAGACCATCTGCTCGGCGACGGCGGCGAGATTCTTGTACCAGCCGACGAGCAGTTTCTTGCGGGCCGGATCCTCGGGATCGGCGACGCCGGAGAGTTCGTCGAACGAGGCATTCGCCCTCGCGATCGCCGCCTCGAGCGCCGAGTAATCGAGCGGTTCCGGCTCCGGCACGACGGGCGCCGCCGGTTCCTTCGCGGGCTCCTCCGAGAAGAGGTCATCCGCCGGCGCCGCGGGCTTCTCGGCAGGTTCGGCGGATGGAGTGGATTCGGCGACGGCTTCGTCGGCTGGCGCCGCGGCGCCGGCATCGTCGGCGGTCGCCTCCGCTTCGTTGATCGCCTCCGCTTCGTTGATCGCCTCCGCTTCGTTGATCGCCTCCGCTTCGGTCGCTATGGGGGCCTCGACTCCTTCGGCTGCCTGAGGGAGC
This sequence comes from Pirellulales bacterium, assembly GCA_044336925.1. Lineage (GTDB taxonomy): Bacteria > Planctomycetota > Planctomycetia > Pirellulales > UBA1268 > RGVT01. Next base: position 6,273 of record JBIIOM010000099.1, on the reverse strand, counting down.
GAGTCGAGGGACGCGGCTTGGTCGAGCTTCGGCAGGCCGGCGGCCAACGGCTTTCTGTAGCCCGGCTGAAACTTTTCGGGAAGCAGGAACGCCATGCCCGGCGGAACCATCTTCGTGAATTTGAACGGATCCTTCTGGAACCCCCAGACGAGGATCGCGTAGGTGATCGGCAGCGCCATCAGGCCGCCGAGCACGATGCCGATCATCTGGCCGATGCCACCGCCGCTCGACTTGGCCGGCTTGGAGGCCTTCTTCTTCGCGGCGGACGGGGCGGGCGCCACAGCTTCGCCGAAGGCTTCGGCGCCGGCCACGGCGAGCCCGCCGCCGACGGCCGCGGCCGCCTCATCCATGCCGAAGTCTGTGTCGCCGAAATCGTTCGCGTCATCTTCGGCGATGCCGAAGGCAGGCGACTCCTCGGCCTGTTCCTCGTCGGCCTCCATCGCGCCGAAGCTGAAGGCATCCTCGGCTGGCTCGTCTGCGGCATCCGCGGCGGAAGGTTCGCCGTCGAGATCGGGCATGCCAATGAGCGACGTGCCACCAGCATCCGACCACTCGTCGATCGGAATCACGTCGCTCGGCGACATGACGCCCGAGTTGCCGGTGCCGATCTGAATCGCCGAAGACAGGATGGCGGATTCACCCGCCTCGCGATCCTGCCCAAGCCCAAGTTCATGGTCGGGGTCGTGGAGATCATCGGCCGGGAAGACGGCTAGGGGCGTCTCGACGCCAGCCTCGGCGGCCGGCTCCTCGGTCAGCCACTCATCCACCAGCGCGGCATCATCCGCGTCATCCGCGTCGCCAAGCCCGGCCAGATCGCCAAGCGCAGCCAGATCGCCAAGCGCAGCCAGATCACCAAGCGCAGCCAGATCACCGAGCCCGGAACCACCGTCGTCGAGGGAAGGCAGATCGGCGTCGAGCGCGGGCATCTCGCCTTCGGCGAACGGGAGACCTTCCTCTTCGTCGCCGGTGAGTTCGGGAAGCGATTCCTCCACAAACTCTTCGAACACGCCCGCGACATTTACCGGAGCGGCATCGCCGGCCGCGTCCACGACGGGTGCCTCGAAGACGCCGGGAAACCCTTCATCGGCGGTGGGTTCGGATCCACCGGCATCCTCGTCGAGGGAAAACGAAAAATCCGCCTGCGGCTCGGAGGCATCTCCGGAGTCGATGCCGGCCCACGGATCGTTTGCGTCGTTGTCCTTGTCGTCCACCATGCAACCCTCCCGAGGGATCTGTCTCGACGGCCTGAACGGCCAACCTTGTCGTCTGCGCCACGTCCGATCCGGTCCGGGAAATCCGGCCCCGCAGGCAAGTGTACCATCGCTTTTCCGGCGGGGGCCAACCGGTCCACGGGCTGCTCCGGCGGGAAATCAGGCGAAACCGTGGGCGGCTCCATACCGGCTGCGGAGGCTGTCGAGGAGCCATTTCTCCGCGGGCGGGCTGCCTGAAGCCTCCTGGACGAGGGCATCGGATTCGAGCAGTCGTCCGCGGCGATGGACATGCTCGTGCATCCAGCCGAGGAGGCTCACAAACCGCCCCGCCGCCATCTCCTCGTCGAGATTCGGGAGGGCCCGCTCGGCGGCCGCCATCAGCTGGGCGGCATGCATGTTGCCGAGCGTGTAGGTGGGGAAGTAGCCGATCAGCCCGGCGCTCCAGTGGATGTCTTGCAAGACTCCCTCCGCGGCCGACGGTGGACGAATCCCGAAGTCCTTCGTGAAGCGATCGTCCCAGGCCTCGGGCAGATCCGCCACCGGCAGCTTTCCTTGGACCACCGCGCGCTCGAGGTCGAACCGCATCATCACGTGCAGGTTGTAGGTGACCTCGTCGGCCTCGACGCGAATGAACGACGGCGTCACCTTCATGAGCGACCGCTGCACGTCGTCCGCCGTGGCGCCGGCGAGCGACTCCGGAAAGAAACGCCTCGCCAACGGAAAGCACCAGCGCCAGAACGCGGGCGACCGGCCCACCATGTTTTCCCAGAGCCGCGACTGCGATTCGTGGATGCCGAGCGACGCCGCTTCGCCGGGCGGGAGCCCATACCATTCCCGCGGCAATCCCTGCTCGTAGAGGCCATGCCCCGCCTCGTGCAAAACGCCGAAGAGCGCCGTCGGCAGGAAGTGCTCGTCCCAGCGGGTCGTGATCCGGCAGTCGTCGGGCCCCATCGTGGAGCAAAAGGGATGGTCGGTGGTGTCGATCCGCCCGCGGTCCAAGTCGAAGCCGATCTGCGCCGCCACCTGCCGCACGAACGCCTTCTGCGCCTCGATGGGATAGCGTCGGTTCAGGATCGCGTCGTCGGGCCGCTGGCGGGCGCCGACGCAGGCTTCGACGAGGTTCACGATGCCGCCCCGAAGCCGTTCGAACCGCTCCGCCACGGCCGGCCAGCGGGCCCCGGGCTCGTAACCATCCATGAGCGCGTCGTACGGATCGCGATCGGGCAGCTGGCAGGCGGCCTGTTCGCGCTTCAGCGCGAAGACCCGTTGGAGCCAGGGCAAGAGCCGGGCCCACGAGGATTCCGCGCGGGCTGCCGTCCAGGCCTGCTGCGCCTCGACGCAGGTCTTCGCCATCTCTTCCACGAGGCGGGCCGGCAGCCGGGCCTGCTTGTCGTAATCGTGCTTCAACAGCCGGATCGTCGCGGCCACGTGGGGCTCTCCGCCCCGGGCCAGCGGCCCGTCGGCGAGCTTCGCCAGCCGCTCCCCCTGCCGCGGGCTCGTCCGCTGCTGGTGAACGAGCATGGCCAGCGCCGCCATCTGGTCGGCCCGGTAGCCCCCCGCCTCCGGCGGCATGAGCGTGCGCTCATCCCAGCCGAGCAGCGACTCGACCGACGCGAGCACCGCTGCCTGCCGTGCATGGGCACAAGCCGCGGCGAACAATCCTGCGGGGGTGTTTTCGTCGGCGTCTGTGGCTGGTGCGAAGCTCATGATGGTGGAGAGTATGCTGGACCGGCCCCGGAGACGCCACCATGCTCGATGCCCTCGTGATCGCCCCGCATCCAGACGACGCCGAACTCGGCATGGGCGGCACGATCGCGCTGATGCTGGCGAAGGGGCTGAAAGTGGGCGTTCTCGACCTCACCGACGGCGAGCCCACGCCGCTCGGATCGCCCGAGATCCGGGCCCGCGAGACGGCGGCGGCGACGCACGTCCTCGGCGTCCCCTGGCGGGAGAACCTCGGGCTTCCCAACCGGCGGCTGCGGGCCACGCTCGCCGCTCGCGGCAAGCTGGCCGGCGTGATCCGCCGCACCCGCCCCCGCTGGCTCTTCGCCCCCCACTGGGTCGATGCCCACCCCGACCACACCGCCGCCACTCGCCTCGTCGAGGCCGCGCGATTCTGGGCGAAGCTCACCAAGTGCGACCTTCCCGGCGACCCTTGGCACCCGGAACGGATCTACCACTACGCCTGCGTGCACTTGAAGGTGGTGCTGAAACCCGCCTTCGTGGTCGACATCTCCGCCACCTGGGACGTGAAGCGACGCAGCCTCGCCTGCTACGCCAGCCAGTTTCCCCAGACCGCGGCGCGGCCGACGGTGCTCGAACGCGTGGAAGCCTCGGCAAACTGGTGGGGCGCCATGATCGGCACCACCCACGGAGAGCCGTTCACCGCGCGTGAGCCGATCGGCCTCAGGGGTTTTGCGGACCTCTTCTGATCCGCCCGGTTCGCCAGGTCCCCCACCCAGTGTCCCCCACCGCCCACTGCCACCGGCGCATGGCTGGCCCGGTCGCGGCGACTTGGGGGGGCGGCGGCTGGAAGTCTGCTGCCACCACGGCTCGCCGGCCGATACCTCCCTTGCGGCACCCGTGCGGACGGCTCCGCCCGTTCGGATCCAAGGTTTCCAGACTCCAGGATTCCACGCTTCGATGGCTTCCCGCGACATCAATGTCATCGCGCTCGTGAAGGGCGGAGAGCGCTACGTCTTCCTCTACGACGACAACAGCCGCGAGGAGACGCTCCGCACGCTCGGCCGCTATGCGTCGAACCCCGACCTGAGCTTCTCCTGGTACGACGCGTCGGTGCTCGGCCAGAAGGTGCGGCAAAACGCCCCGCGTTCGAATCGCGTGCGGTTCGTGCCGCCGGCCGATCGAGCCGCCTGACGAGGGGCCCGCCGATGGCCTCCCGGGAAACCTTCGCCTCTGCGATCGATCGGTTCCTGCGTTCGCTCGCATCGGAACGTGGCGCCTCGCCGCTGACGATCAAGAGCTATCGCGAGGATCTCTTGCAGCTCGAGGAGTTTCTCGTCTCCGCCGGCTGCCGCGGCCCGGGCGATGCCTCGAGCACGCTCCTCCGGCGGTTCGCGGGGGGGCTTCACGCCGCCGGCTACGCGGCATCGACCGTCGCTCGGAAGCTCGCCAGCATGCGGAGCTTTTATACCTTCGGCCAGCGCGAGGGCTGGGTGCAGGCCAATCCCGCCAAGCCGCTCCGCAGCCCGAAGCGGCCGCGGAAGCTGCCGAAGTTCCTCACCGGCGACGAGATCGCCAAACTGCTCGCCGCACCAAAGCCCGGCGCCGCCGGTGGGCTCCGCGATCGCGCGATCCTCGAGCTGATGTATTCATCCGGGGTCCGCGTCCGCGAACTCGTCGGCCTCGACGACGGCGACCTCGACCTGCGGGCCGCCACGATCCGCGTGCGCGGCAAGGGTCGCCGCGAACGCCTCGGCATCGTGGGCTCGCACGCCCAGGCCGCGCTGCGGCAATGGCTCGCCGCCCGCCCGAAGCCCGCGGCCGGCAAGGCCGCGAGCCGATCGCAACCGCTCTTCACCAACCGCTTCGGCGGCCGGCTCTCCGTCCGCGGGGTGGCCCGGCTCCTCGAGAAGCACCTCGCCACCGCGGGCCTCACGAAGCGCGCGAGTCCACACACGCTCCGCCACAGTTTCGCCACGCACCTGCTCGACGCCGGCGCCGACATCCGCAGCGTGCAGGAACTGCTCGGCCACAAGAGCCTCGTCACCACGCAGATCTACACCCACGTGACGACGACACGGCTGCTCGACGCGTTCGACAAGGCGCACCCGCGGGCACGGTGACGTAGACCGCTTCGTCCCGAAGCGCATCTGAATCCGCTTGGGGACCAAGCGGTCTACTTGGAAGCGGACTACTTGGAAGCGGTCTACTCGAGCTCAGACGAGGCCGCGGCGGACGGCCCAGACGGCGGCCTGCGTGCGGTCGGTCACCGCGATCTTGCGCAGGATATTTTGCACGTGCTCCTTCACGGTCTCGACGCTGATCGTCAGCGACTGTGCGATCTCCTTGTTGGAGAGGCCGAGGGCCATGTGTCGCAGCACCTGGGTTTCACGCTGCGTCAGCGGGATGTCCGGGTCGGGGGTGGCCACCCGATTGGCCATCGTCGTGGCCACGCGGCGGAGTTCGCCCGCACGCATCGGCAGCTGGCCGGCGGCGGCGCCCGTGATCGAATTGATGATCTCGGATCGCGTGGAACCCTTGAGCATGTAGTCGTGGGCGCCGGCCGCGACGGCCCGGGCGACGTAGGTGGGATTGTCGAACGTCGAGAGGATCACGACCCGCACGTTCGGCATGTCCGCCCGGATCTTTTCGAGCGCGGCCAGGCCGTCCTTGCCCGGCATGCGGATGTCGAGCAGGACGACGTCGGGCTTGAGTTTGCGGGTGAGCTTGATGGCTTCGTCGCCCGACGATGCCTCGCCCACGATCTTCACCTCCGAGCCGGCCAACAGGCTGACGAGCCCTTTGCGCACCACCTCATGGTCGTCCGCGATCACCACTTTTACGGCCATTGTTCGTGCCTTCTGCGGCTCCTGCCGCGTCTCGAGTCAATCCGTTCACTCCCTCGGCTGGCCTGCCGCGGGCCGGCCCGCGGACAACACCCCCCCGGACGGGAACTGCCCGTTGGGAGGGGCTTGAAGGCCCGCATGAGCCCGGGATCTCCAACGAAAATGTATCACTTCCATTTTATTGAGACAACCACCCGGGGGGTGCGGGATCACCGCGTCCCGCCATCCGCCGCCGCATGCTGCCGCATTCGAGCGAGCATCGCGTCAGCGCCCTGTCGCCGCAGGTCGTCGGCCACTCTCCGGCCCAGGGCCTCGGGAGCCCCGTCGGACAGTTCGCTCGCCGCCCGGGCCGCGATCCGCGCCACCGAGCCTCCGCGGTCCTCGAGCACGCAGCCGCCGAGTTCGAGCCGGCCATCGGCGCCGACATGCGCCCAGCCGCCGATCGGCGCCAGACAGCCGCCGGCGAGCGCTGCGAGGAAGCTGCGCTCGGCCCGCACGGCGTCGTGCGTCGCGCGGTCGTCGAGCGCCGCGAC
>JBIIOM010000321.1:0-2669 GCA_044336925.1 Pirellulales bacterium | reverse complement strand
CGTGATCCGCTCGATGCTCCGCCAGGCGCCAAACGTGATCCTCGTGGGCGAGATGCGCGACACCGAAACGGCCCAGATGGGCATCCAGGCCTCGCTCACGGGCCACTTGGTGTTCTCCACGCTGCATACGAATGACGCCCCGGGCGCGATCACCCGCATGATCGACATGGGCGTGCCGGCCTATCTGGTGGCCTCGAGCGTGATCGCGGTCTTGGCCCAGCGGCTCATCCGCGTGAACTGTCCCAAGTGCAAGCAGCCTTTCCAGCCGCTCGACACGCAATTGGAGGCGGCGGGCGTGACCCCCGAAATGCTCAAGGGGGCCACGTTTATGAAGGGCCGCGGCTGTGCCCACTGCCAGAAATCGGGCTACAAGGGCCGCCTCGGCATCTTCGAACTGATGGTGATGAACGGAAAGCTCCGCGAACTGGCCTTCCAGGGGGCCCCCACGACCGACATCCGCCGGGCGGCCGTGGCGGCCGGGATGACGGTCATGTTTAACGACGGCGTGGGGAAGGTTTTGCGGGGAATCACGACGTTCGACGAGGTTTTCCGCGTCTCCAAACGCGTGGAAGAGTAGGGTAGGCTTCAGCCTGCCCCGGTAGGGTAGGCTTCAGCCTGCCCCCAAATCTGCTTCAGCCTGCCCCAGCCCCGGTAGGGTAGGCTTCAGCCTGCCCCCAAATCTGCTTCAGCCTGCCAAAGTAGCCAAAGTAGGACAGGCTCAAGCCTACCCTACTGCCCCCCCACTGGAATTCGCGTGACTTTTCCGCCGATATCGTGAATAATGCCTTTAGTCGAACGGCCGCTGTCAGGGGCTGGCCGGTCGCTAGGCGGTTCATCTCTCGTGGGCAACCATCGCTTCGCCTCCCCACGTGCCGTTACTGTGCGCCGCTCGCGCCCTGCGGCAGAATATGATTTCCTACGGAGGAAATCCCCATGAGCACGGTTGCCGCATCCCCCATGGCCCAGCAGGTCGAGAAGCTCCTCAAGGTGGCTCTCGACAATGGCGCGACGGAGCTCCGCCTCTCCGGCGGCGTGCCGCCCATGCTCCGCATCAACGATCAGATGCGGCCACTCAAGACCAAGGCCATCCCCGCCGAGGAGATCGAGGCGATGGCCTCGGCCGTGATCCCGGAGCGTGGGGATCCGTCGCGGTTTTTCTTCTCGAATGCGCAGGGCCGGTTCGAGGCCTCGCTGATCAACAATCAGGGAACGCGCGTGCTCGTGATTCGGCAGTCCACCGAGCACGAGCAGGAGCCGCAGTCGTCGGCCGGCCAAGCCCCGCTCGAGCTCGACATCCAGCCCGCCGCCCAAGAGCATGCCCTGCCCGCGGACGACGGCGAGGATGCGCAGATCTTGAAGCCGCGGGTGGCCACCGGCACGATCCAGATCGACAAGCTCCTCACGGCCGCCGTGAAAAACGGCGTGAGCGACATCCACATCACCACCGGCCTGCCGCCGGTCTTCCGCATCGACGGCCACATGAAGCCGCAGGCCACGAAGGTGCTCACGCCCGACGACACGAATGGCCTGATGAAGGCGATCACCCCCGAGCGGTGCCAGGCCGAATTGGCGGAGAAGGGGGGCACCGACTTCGGCTTCGCCTTCGGCGACATGGCCCGGTTTCGCGTGAGCGTGTTCAAGCAGCGCGGCAGCGTGGCGATGGTGCTGCGGCAGATTCCCAACAAGATGCTCACGCCCGAGCAGCTGGGCGTGCCCGACGTCTGCAAGAAGATGGTCACGCGGCCCCGCGGCCTCTTTCTCGTGACGGGCCCCACCGGCTCCGGCAAATCGACCACGCTCGCGAGCCTGATCAACTACATCAACGAAAACTACGACCACCACATCATCACGATCGAAGACCCGATCGAGTTTTACCACCAGTCGAAGAAGAGCACGGTCAACCAGCGGGAGATCGGCAGCGACGTGCCGAGCTTCTCGGAGGCCCTCCGCCGCGCGCTGCGGCAAGACCCCGACGTGATCCTCGTGGGCGAGCTTCGCGATCTCGAGACGATCGAGGCGGCGATCTCGGCGGCCGAGACGGGCCACGTGGTCTTCGGCACGCTCCACACCACGGGCGCCCAGGGCACGGTCAACCGCATCATCGACGCCTTTCCGACCAACCAGCAGGAGCAGGTGCGCACGCAGCTCTCCACGGCGATCATCGGCGTGGTGAGCCAGGCCCTGCTGCCGAAGATCGGCGGAGGCCGCGTGGCGGCCTACGAGATCCTGGTCTGCACGCCGGCGATCGGCAACCTGATCCGCGAAAACAAGACCTTCCGCATCAACTCGGCGATCCAGACGGGCACGAAGCTCGGCATGCAATTGCTCGACGACCATCTCTTCCGGCTCTGGAACGACCGAAAGGTGAAGGAAGAAGACGTCCTCTCGAAGGCCCAGAATCCCGACGACCTCGCGGCCCGCATCGAAAAGGCCAAGCGCGGCATCTATGAAGACCCCAAGGAAAAATAACTTCCCAACTCCCCCTCGCTCGCGCGTCGGGCTTTCGTAACCGCCCACCCCCACGGAAGCCCGCAGCGCAAGCAAGGTCCATCCGCCCCCCACTCCAAAAACCTTAACCGCACACCCCCACGGAAGCCCGCAGCGCGAGCAAGGTCCATCCGCCCCCCACTCCAAAAACCTCAACCCACACCCCCACGGAAGCCCGCAGC
>JBIIOM010000098.1:0-9282 GCA_044336925.1 Pirellulales bacterium | reverse complement strand
GCGGGCCCGCCGGCTGGTCGGCCGCCACCTACGCCGCCCGCGCCCAGCTCAAGCCGCTCGTCTACGAGGGGGCGATCTCGGAGAAGAACCGGATGTCCGGCACGCTCCCGCTCGGCCAGCTCGCCCTCACGAGCGAGGTGGAAAACTACGCCGGCTTCCCGCACGGCAACCTCGGCGGGTTTCTCGATTCCGCCCTGCCTGCGGCGCGGCGGCAGATGATGGCCCCCCATGCCGGCGAGGGCGTGACCGGTCCCGAGCTCATGGAGCTCATGCGGCAGCAGGCCGTCAACATGGGCACGCGAATCATCACCGACGACATCGTGAAGGTCGATTTCTCGAAGCGGCCCTTCAAGCTGTATCCGAGCGAAGGGGGCATGGTCGAGGCGGCGTGCGTGATCGTGGCCACGGGCGCCAGCGCCAACTGGCTCGGCCTGCCGAGCGAGGAGCGTTTCAAAAACCGGGGCGTGAGCGCCTGCGCCGTCTGCGATGGGGCGCTGCCGCGGTTTCGCAACAAGGAACTCGTGGTCGTCGGTGGCGGCGACTCGGCCGTCGAAGAGGCGACGTACCTCACGAAGTTTGCGAGCACGGTGCACCTGGTCCACCGCCGCGACGCCCTCCGGGCCTCGAAGATCATGGCCCAGCGTGCCCACGACGATCCCAAGATCAAGATCCACTTCAACACGGCGCTCGCCGAAGTGCTCGGCGACGACGCGAAGGGCGTGACGGGCGTGCGGCTGGAGAGCACGACCGAGAAGGGGAAGGAGGAGAAGATCGACGTGGCGGGCGTCTTTCTCGCGATCGGCCACACGCCCAACACTGCCTTCCTCGACGGCCAGCTCGAGCTCACGCCGAAGAAATACATCGTCTGGAAGAAGCACTTCCGCACCGACACGAGCGTGGAGGGGGTCTTCGCCGCGGGCGACGTGGCCGACGACTACTACCGTCAGGCGATCTCCGCCGCCGGCACCGGCTGCATGTCGGCCCTCGACGCCGAACGCTGGCTCGCTGCCCACGGCGTTCACTGAGGAGGAGAGTAGACCGCTTCCTCCGGAAGCGGATCCCATATCCGCTTGTGGAACAAGCGGTCTACTGGCGTCCTACCGTGCGGCTTCCGCCTTGCGGACCAGGTCGAGAAATTCGGCCCGGTAGCCGCCGTCGTCGCGGCCGAGGGCCCCGCCCGCGATCTTTGCCACGAGCGGCAACGTGGCCGCTCCTTTCTGATCGCTGCCCCGGAGCACCATCCCGAAGGCCGCCACCGCCGCGGCGAACCGCAGGTCGGCCGGGGCTTCGTCGAACGCCGCGCCGCGGTCGGCCAGCGGCACCTCCGCGAGCGTGCTCGTGTCGCCATCCGGCCGCTTCCAGCGGAGCTTCACCGTCAGCAGTTCCTTGCTGGCGTTCGGATCGACGGCGACCGGCTCCTGCACCTCCGGCTGCGGCTGATACTTGAGCGGCTCCGCGCCGCCGTGCGAGGCCGACTCATCGCCGACGAGCGCGACCTCGTAGAGCGCCGTCACCGAGTGGCCGGCGCCGATCTCGCCGGCGTCTTTCTTGTCGTCGCGGAAGTCGCGGGCCGCCAGGGACCGGTTCTCGTAGCCCAGGAGCCGGTAGGAGGCCACCTGCGCCGGATTGAACTCCACCTGGATCTTCACGTCCTTCGCGATCGTCACCGTGCTGCCTGTGAGCTGCTCGACGAGCACCTTCCGTGCCTCCCGCACGCCGTCGATGTAGGCATAGACGCCGTTGCCGTTGTCGGCGAGGGCCTCCATCTTCGCGTCTTGCAGGTTGCCCTCGCCAAATCCCAGCACCGTGAGAAACACGCCCGCCTTCGCCTTCTCCTTGATGAGGTCGACGAGCGCCGCGGTGCTCGTCACGCCCACGTTGAGATCGCCATCGGTCGCGAGGATGACGCGGTTTGCGCCTCCCGGAACGAAGTGCTCGCGGGCCTGCTCGTAGGCCAGCGCGATGCCGGCGCTGCCGTGGGTCGAGCCACCCGCCTCGAGCGCCCCGATCGCAGCGAGAATCGTCTCCTTCTGATCGCCCGTCGTGGGCGACAGCGCGAGGCCGGCATTGCCCGCGTAGGTCACGATCGCCACCCGGTCGTTCTCCGACAGCTCCTCGACGAGCATGGCGAGCGCCTGCTTCACGAGCGGGAGCTTGTTGGCAGCTTGCATCGAGCCCGAGACATCGACGAGAAACACGAGGTTGCCGGCGGGCCGCTCGCGGCGGTCGATGTCGCGGCCCTCAAGCCCGATCCGCACGAGCCGATGGCCCGGCTTCCAGGGGCACTCCGCGGCATCGACGGTCACCGAGAACGGGGCTTCGCCCTCGGGCTGCGGGTAGTCGTAGCGGAAGTAGTTGACGAGTTCCTCGATCCGCACCGCGTCGCGTGGCGGCAGCCGGCCGGCGGCGAGGAATCGCCGGATGTTGGCATACGACGCGGTATCGACGTCGATCGAGAACGTGGAGAGCGGCTGCTCGCCGGGCGAGACGGACCGGTTTTCCGACACCGTCGCATAGCCTTCGCCGCTCGACGGGATCTCCGTGGCAACGATGCGGTTGAGGTTCACAGCAGCCTTGTCGGCGGCGGCTTTTGCTGCGGGGGCAAGTTCACTTTCATCGCTGCGGCGAACGGAGGCGCGCTTGGGGGCAGGGATGGCTGGGGCTGCGGCTGCCATCGCATCCGACCCAGTCGCTGCCGCTGGCGCCATCGGCTCCTTCAAGCTCTGATTCCCGGCTATTTTCCTGGCCTTGGACTCTCTGAACCTGGCCTCTCTGTCCCCGGCCTCTTCGGCCCTCTCGGTCACCGGGGCGACAATGGCCGCGCGACCTGCACCCTCCGGCCCGTTGGGGGCCGTCTTCAACCTGTCGGCAGCGACGGAGTGCTCGGCGGCTTGCCGTTTTACTGTCTCGTTCATCGCAACCATCCGTTCCGCAGTTCGTCCGATGAACAGCGTGGCGGCGACGACGAGCGCGGCGGCAAGGCTGCCGACTGCCGCGAGAAGCGGCCACGTCCACCGCTGCGGTGCCGGCCGCACCGAAACCGCCGCGTTGCTCGCTGCGGCTGCGGGCCGTGCGGCCGCCGCGGCTGCCAGCACCGCGCGGCGCAGCTCCGGCGACCGCGCAAGTCCGCTGTCATCCTGGGCTGACCTGATCCCTGCAGCGAGCCGTCGGATCTCGGCCACCTGCTGCCGCGCGTCGCTGCGCGCGGGATCGGCGAGCACCCGCTCGATCTCGGCTGCCTCGACGGCGTCGAGTTGACCGAGGGCGTGCGCCGTGATCCGGGCTGCGAAAAGCTCGCGGTCGGATGCGACGGGCGGAGTGCCTCCGGTCGGGAGGGGGGCGGTGTGGTCGGCGTGTTCGTCGGTCATGGCTTCCTCGCTTCTGTCTGCGGGGCGGGTCTATCGGCTGCGAGCCACTCCCGCACGAGCGGGTGGCCGCGGAGGGCGGAGAGGCCGCGATGGGTGAGGACGCGGACATGCACCTCGGTGCGTCCGGTGATCTCGGCGATCTGCCGGTGCGTGAACCCTTCGCACCACAGGTCGATCGATTCGCGTTGCGGGGCCGGCAGTTCCCGGAGCAGTTCGCGGAGCCGGGCTGCGAGGTCGTGCTGCTCGACGGCCTGCGCCGGGTCAGCCGCGATCCCGCGGCCGATGTCCGGGCGATCGCAGTCGTCGATCGCCGTTTCACGCCCCGACTGCCGCAGGTGATCGAGCGCCCGATTGCGGCAGACGCGAAAGAGCCACGGCGCCACGCGGCCGTCGAGGGCTGCCTGAGACTGCTCGCAGAGCTTCAAAAACGCATGCTGGACGGCATCGGCTGCGAGGTCGAAGTCCCCGAGCAGCCGCCGCGCGTAACGCTGCAGCGGCAACTCGTACAGATCGACCGCCTCCAGCACCCAGCCCCGGGGATCACCGCTGTCGGGCATGGCTCGGCTCCTGGCGTGCATCGGATTCGCCGCCTTCATACCGGAAGGCTCGTCGATCCGTCTGCCAGAAGAACGACGGCGTCCGCAATCTGTTACACGGGCGCCAAAAAAGAAAAACCCGGCCGGGAGAGGGCTCCCGGCCGGGTAACGTTCCGCCCCCGACGGCCGGCTGGTTGCCGGCCCCCCGAGCCCGCGGAGGCCATCGACGGCCCTGCGGGCGTGTCTTGTCACTAAAAGCCGACGTAGGTCACGCAGATGTCACCGCTTTTCTGGAAGCGGACGATCACCGAGCAGCCGCAGCCGTAGTCATATTTGACCTGGCCGCAGCCGAAGAGCGTGCAGCGGGAGGTCTCGCACGGGCAACCCTGGCAGCAGGCCGGAAGGCACACCGGCACGTTCACCGTGCAGCAGGTCTCCGGGCTCGTCGGGGTGAGCACCGTCTGGTAGGTCGGCTCCTCGCAGCAGCCCTTGGCACACTTGTGCTTGTGGGCGTGCTTGTGGCGATACTTGATGCAGGGATTCGTCGGACAGCAGGTTTCGGCGCCGCAGCCGGGCTCGAAGCCGCACGACGGCTCGATGGCGCAGGCCGGCTCGAACGCGCTGCAGCCGGGCTCGGCGGCGCAGCTGGCCTCCGGGGCGGCGCAGGTGGGATCGAGATGGCGACGGTGATGGCCGAAGCCGGCATCGGCCGACGCGGCGGTGAGCAGAGCGAAAGCGGCGAACGCGCCGACGGTGAACAGGCGAACCATGAGAGAAGACTCCTTGTCGCAGAGACTGGGGGCCGCGGACGGGCTGGCGGAATCCGTCCTCGGGTGAAGCCGGGATGCGGCCCAAGGCTTCTCTCAACTCTGGCACACGCCCCCGGTTTGTCAAAAAACCGGGTTTCCCCCGCGTAGGACAGGCTTCTCCGCCTGTCTCCCGTAGACCGCTTCCTCCGGAAGCGGATCCATGACAGGCTGAAGCCTGTCGTACGAAAGCGGGAAGGCCCAGGGCTGCACATGCCCTCTCGCGGATGTTCGCTGCGGACGATACGGAAGCCCGACGCGCGAGCGAGGAGAGTTGGGGCGTTTCTCGCGGGGCGGGTGGGGGCGCCGTTGGTTGGAGTGGAGGGCGGATGGACCTTGCTCGCGCTGCGGGCTTTCGTAGCCCGAAGCCTGCCGTCCCTCACGCCATCATGCGGCGGAAGCGGTCGAACAGGTAGGCGGAGTCGTGCGGGCCGGCGGCGGCTTCGGGGTGATACTGCACGCTCGCGGCCTTCGCCGTCTTGTGCCGCACGCCCTCGATCGTTCCGTCGTTGAGGTTGCGGTGGGTCACCACCAGCTCCGCCGGCAGCGTGGCCTCGTCGACCGCGAAGCCGTGGTTTTGCGACGTGATCTCCACCTTGCCTGTCTCGAGATCCATCACGGGCTGATTCGCACCGCGGTGGCCAAACTTGAGCTTGAACGTCTTCGCCCCGCAGGCGAGCGAGAGCAGCTGGTGGCCCAGGCAGATTCCGAAGATCGGCACCTTGCCGACGAGGTCGCGGACCGTGGCCACGCAGTAGTCGAGCACTTCGGGATCGCCGGGGCCGTTGGAGAGAAACACGCCGTCGGGATTCAGCGCGAGCACCTCGCCGGCCGTCGCCTTGCCGGGCAGCACGGTCACGCGGCAGCCGGTGCTTGCGAGATGACGGGCGATGTTCCACTTCATGCCGTAGTCGAGCGCGACCACGTGCTTCGTGCCAGTGAACGACGGGCGGCTCGGGTACTCACCGCCCACGGTCGGCTGGGGCAGCGGCTTGGCCCAGGCATCGAGAGGCTCCGTCCACTCGCTCGTGTGCTCGGGCATCACCTCGCGGACGAGGTCGTGCCCCACGAGCTGCGGCGCCGCCTTGGCCATCGCGACGAGCTTCGCCTCGTCGAGCACCTCGCTCGAGAGCACGCCCGTCATCGCGCCGCGGATGCGCAGCCGACGCACGAGCGCCCGCGTGTCGATGCCGGCGATGCCCACGACGCCGGCCTTCGCGAGATAGTCGCCGAGCGTGCCCTCGGCCGTGAAGTTGCTCGCCATGCGGCTCGCCTCGCGGACCACGAAGCCGGCCATCTGCAGCTTGCCGCTCTCGACGTCGGCGGGGTTGACGCCGTAGTTGCCGATCTGCGGCGCGGTCATCGTGAGGATCTGGCCGCGGTAGGAGGGATCGGTCAGGATCTCCTGATACCCCGTCATCGAGGTGTTGAAGCAGACCTCGCCAGAGACGGTGCCCGTAGCGCCGAACGACTCGCCGAAATAGACCGTGCCATCCTCGAGAGCCAGTGCTGCACGTGCCACGCCGTTGGGTCTCCTTTCCGGGGTTGTGCCCCCATGATAGCGACACTTCCCGACCCCAAAAGGGTTGTCCCATTCACGGCTTTGGCTGCAGGTCGGACCCGATCGAGCCGTCGTCGCCAAGGCGGCCGGCAGCCCAGAGCAGCCCGCGAGTCACCAGGTCGAGGTAACGGCCGTCGGCGACGGTGTCGTTGTTGTGTCCGAGCGACGTGCTGAAGATCCGCGTCTTGTTGGGACCGTACTCGTTGATCCACACGACGGCGGCGGTCGCTTCGGTCGGCTGGGCCGCCGGGTCGACAGGCTCGCCCTGCTTCGGCTTTGGCGGCACGAGTTGCCGGCCCGACGCGAGCACGGTGGCGGTCGGCAGGACCTGGATGTTGTTGTAGAGCTCCTCGTTGATCGTCTTCCAGTCGGCGAGCGGCTTCGTGACCGGATGCGCGCGGTCGTTGAAAACGACTTCGATCGGCTGCTGGGGACCATGCCCTGTCGACTGCAGCCCGATCATCTCATACCAGTCTGCGTTGTCGGCGCCGGCCGGCACCGGCTCCCGGAAGTTGCCCCGGCGATAGGAGTGCATCGCGCAGTGGAGGTTGACTGCCGGTGTGCCACGACGGTGGGCCGCGAGAATCCGCTCGATGTAGGCGCTGTCGGTCACGTCGCACGTGCACTCGTCGTGAATGACGACGTCGTAGCCTTCGGCCCAGTTGGGGTTGCCGTAGATGTCGAACGTGGCCTTGCCGGAAGGTTCGGAGCTGTAGGCCACGTCGACGTGCGACCGCACACGGGCCTCGATTCCCTGCTTGAGAATCTGCGACTGCGCGGCGTAGTCGTGCCAGCCGCCGCCGATGACGCAGAGCACCTTGAGCGGCTTACTGGTCTCCGCGGCGGCGGCAGCGAGACAGGGGAGAAGGGCGCAAAGCAGTGTTGCAAACGGGGTGCGCTTCGAACGCATCGAAGGATTCCTCGGGGAATGGAGTTGGCGGAACGTCATGCGGGTCGATCGTAGACCGCTACGTTTAGGTAGACCGCTTCGTCCCAAAGCGGATACAGATCCGCTTGCGGAGCAAGCGGTCTACTTGGGGGAAGCGGACTACTGTGGCAGGCTGAAGCCTACCCTACTGTGGCAGGCTGAAGCCTACCCTACTGTGGCAGGCTGAAGCCTACCCTACTGTGGCAGGCTGAAGCCTACCCTACTTAGCCGCGCGGGTCGCGGACGGTGCCGGCGAAGAGGATCGTGCCCGTGGCCCGCTCGATGATCGCCCAGGCGAAGGGACGGTCGGCCCGCACGACGAGCGGCGGCTCCGGCGAGGGCGCCGCGCTGCGGACGCCGATGGCCACGCCGGTGGCCGCGGCGGCCTCGGTGCCCTCCTCGGTCACATCCACGAAGCCCTCGTGCACGATTGCCGACACGAGCAGGTCGCGCGTGCCGTCGATCCCGGAGAAGTCGGCCACGCCCCCTTGGAACGCCTGCCGCATGCCCATCGCCATGAGCGGCTCCTTGAGCGAGAGCGGCGAACGGGACGTCCACCGCGGCAGCGCGAGATCGACCGGCCGCGAGACGAGCGACTTCTGGCCGTTCGTTTGCCACGAATCGCGCCAGTGGCTGTCGAGGCCGGCGACCACGTGGTCGAGGCCGTCCACGGCTTCGGGCACCACGACGACCATCGCGAGCCGATTGCCCGCATAGGGGATCTCGCAGGCCGTGGCCGCGTGGCCCGCCACGTTTACCTTGCCGGCGGTCATCCGGCCGGATCGATGCATGAAGGGAACGTCGGCCTGCTGCCCGCCCGCAAGCAGGAAGGGTTCCGGAGCGGTGGCCGACTTGTCGAACGGCTCGGCCCATGGGCCCTTGAAGTAGATCGCGTTGGTGAGCACCAGCCGCGTGAGCGGGTCGATCGTGCCCGACTTCATCAGCTCGGGGATTCGGCCTTGCGTCTGATCGCTCACCCACTTGTTGACCTCGGCCCGCGCGGCCTCGCTCGCGCCGGCGAAATCAACCTCGCCGGCAGCGGCGTTGTGCCGCTCCTTCAAGAGCGTCGTGAAGGCAGGATCGATCGGCTTGCCGCGTTGCAGCCAGAGGCGGTTGGCCCGCTCGAGCGTGATGTGCTGCCCCTTCGCGATCTTGAACGTGCTGCGGAGGCTCTCGACGGCGCCCGCCAACTGCTCGCGGTCATCGGGCATGCCAAGCACCGCGGCGATTTCCGCGGCCGTGCCGCCGCGGGCGCCGGCGTGGGTCATTGCCAACGCGCCCCAGACGCTCGCCGGCGAGAGGATGACGTTGCCGTTGCCGCTCGTTCGCACGAGGTCCCAGGCCATCCTCGCGATGCCTTCCGAAACGGCGGTGCCAGACGAAGGCTCGCCCGCGGTCAGGTGGGCAGGCCCAGTGGCCGTCCAGGCCAGGACAATCGACAGGACGATGGCAAACGGACGATTCATGGCGTTCCTCTTTTCTCGATCATGCCGGCAATCCGCCTTCCCGGTGCGGACATCGCCAGCGTAGCGAGTTTGCCCACCGGCACCCAAGCGCGATTCGCCTCCTTGCGCATCGTTCGCGGAACGGCGATTTCGACGATTTCCAGCGAGATTTTGTGGTGAGTGACCGCGTGGGCGATCCTGCCCAGTTTGCGCCTCTTGCCGGGACCGAAGGCCGCGAGCGATTTCGGGGAGGGGGTCCGCGGAAAATCCCAGAGGCCTGCCCACCATTCCCCTTCGCCGCGCCGCTCCACGAGCACGCGATCACCGTGCCGGAGGACGACGGCGATCTCGCGGATGTCTTTCGTCTGCTTGCGCGTGGCCCGCGCTGGAATCGTGGCCGTGCGCCGGGTGCGATGCGCCACGCAGAGGCGGGCGAGCGGGCAGCTCGTGCAGAGCGGCCGGTCGGGCGTGCAGACGAGCGCACCCAGATCCATCAGCGCCTGATTGAACGCGCCCGGGCCCTCCTCGGGCACGATGCGTTCGGCGATCTCCCAGATCGGTGCGTCGCCGCCGGGGCCGTCGAGCCGCGCGGCATGACCGAAGAGCCGCGCGATCACCCGCCGCGAGTTGGCCTCCAC
>JBIIOM010000097.1:0-9313 GCA_044336925.1 Pirellulales bacterium | reverse complement strand
GAAGCGAAGTCAGCATCCGAGCGAGCGAAGGGCATGGATGCCCGAAGCGAGCGTCCGGCGACGGGGTACGGGTCACCCGAAGCCGGGTTGGGCGAGTTGACGCTCCGGCCAGAGCGACCAGTCGGCGGGACTGGTCTTGGGGCATTTCCGGCGCGGCGGCTAGGCTTCGGGGATGGAAAGCCTTGCGGGCATGCAGCGCGTCGTCGGGTTCGATCCCGGCCTCAACGTCACGGGATATGGCGTCGTCGAATGCCATGGGGCGAACGTGCGGCTCGTCGAGGCGGGCACCGTGCGATCGAAGGGTGAGACGCTCGAGGATCGGCTGCAGACGATTCATAACGGCGTGCGGGAGGTGATCGAGGCCTTCAAGCCCTCCGCGATGGCGATCGAGCAGGTCTTCGCGCATGCCCGGTTTCCCAAGGCGGCGATTCTCCTGGCGCATGCCCGCGGCGTGATCTGCCTGGCCGGTGCGCAGGCGGGGCTGGACGTCCATCATTATCTTCCCAATCGCGTGAAGGGCACGCTCGCTGGCAGTGGCCATGCAGGCAAGGAGCAGATTCAGGCGGCGGTGCAGCGGGAGCTCGGCCTGGCGTCGCGGCCCGAGCCGGCCGACGCCGCCGACGCGCTGGCCGTGGCGCTCACCGACTACCACCTGCGGCTCCGGCCGCTGCTCTTCGGCACCTCCATCGTGAGGATCAGGAGTTCCCGCGCATGATCACGAAGATTTCCGGCACGCTCGAGCGGATCGACACCGGCGCCAATAGCGTCGAATTGGCCGTGGGGCCGATCGTCCACGAGGTGCTCGTGCCGGAGCTCGTCCGCCGCGGCCTGCAGCCGAAGCTCGGCCAGCCGGTCGCGCTCTACACGCTCCAGTTTCTCGAAGGCACGCCCGGCCGCGGCAATCTCGTTCCCCGGATCGTCGGCTTTCTTTCCGAGGTCGAGCGGGAGTTTTTCGATCTCATCTGCGAGGTCGATGGCGTGGGGGTGCGGAAGGCGCTTCGCGCCATGGTGCGGCCAGTCGGCGAGATCGCGACCGCGATCGACGAACAAGACGCCAAGCTCCTCGCCACGCTCCCCGGCATCGGGGCTGCGACCGCCGAGCGGATGATCGCCAAGCTTCGCCGCCGGATGCCGAAATTCGCCCTCCTGGTGGCCCGCGAGGCGCCGGGCGAGCCGGGGGCCGGCGACGTGCTCGCCGAAACCTTCGAGGTGCTCCGGTCGCTCGGCCATTCCGACAGCGACGCCCGCCGCCTCGTCGATGCCCTCCGCGAGCAGAAAAAGAAGTTCAAGGACGTGCAGGAGGCGCTCGAGGCGATCTACCGGCAGATGCACAAGCCGCGGTAGGACAGGAGCCCGTTTGGTAAGCAGGATCTCAACTCGCCCAACCCGGCTCGGGGCTGCCCACGCCCCGTCGCCGGACGCTCGCTACGGGTGGTACGGAAGCCCGACGCGCGAGCGAGGAGAGTTGAGCCGTTTCGCGCGGGGCGGGTGAATGCGGCGTTGATCGGGCTGGCGAGCGGATGGACCTTGCTTGCGCTGCGGGCTTCCGTCGCTCGTCAGCATACGCCGGCTCTCGGGGCATGGGCAGCCCCGAGCCTGATCGTTTAGGCTGTGGACCAGGTGAATCTCATGGAATCATTCCGCGAACCGAGCATCCAGGCCGCCGAGGAGCAGCCGCCGGAGGACCGCGCGCTGCGGCCGCAGCGGATGGCGGAGATGGTCGGCCAGCGGGCCGTCTACGAGCGGCTCGAGATCGCGATCGACGCGGCGCGGAAGCGCGGCGAGCCCCTCGGCCACATCCTGCTCGACGGTCCGCCCGGCCTCGGCAAGACGACGTTCGCCACCTGCATCCCGCGGGAACTCGGCACCACGCTCCAGATCGCGAGCGGCGCGGCGCTGGCGGCGCCGAAGGATCTGCTGCCGTATCTGACGAATGCGTCGGAGGGCTCGGTGCTCTTCATCGACGAGATCCACCGGCTGCCGATCGCGGTCGAGGAGTTTCTCTATCCCGCGATGGAGGATTTCCGGATCGACATCACGCTCGGCGACGGCGTGGCTGCCCGCACGATCAACATGCCGCTGCGGCCGTTCACGCTCGTCGGGGCGACGACCCGGGCCGGGCTGATCTCGGCGCCGCTCCGCGATCGGTTCGTCATTCGCGAGCACCTCGACTACTACTCCCCCGAGGAGCTCGCGGAGATCGTGCGGCGGTCGGCGGTGAAGCTGCAGATGCCGATGGACGACGCCTCGGCCGACGAGATCGCCCGCCGCAGCCGCGGCACGCCCCGACTGGCCAACAACCGGCTGCGGTGGATCCGCGACTATTCCACGAGCCGCGCCGAGGGGCGGATCGACATCGAGATCGCCCGCTCGGCCCTCGAGATGCAGGGGATCGACGAGCTCGGCCTCGATGGCTTCGACCGCAAATATCTCGATACGATCCAGCGGGTCTTCGGCGGCGGTCCGGTGGGCCTCGAGGCGATCGCCCACACGATGAGCTCGGCCGCCGATACGATCGAAGACGACGTCGAGCCCTTCCTGCTGCGGTGCGAATTGGTGGTGCGCACGCCCCGCGGCCGCCGGATCACGTCCCGCGGCGAGGAGCACCTCGGCACGCCGCCGCAGGCCGGGGGGCAGCCACGACTTTTTTGAAGCCCCCTCGTTTTTCCGCCCCGATTGACCGGTCGGCATGCCGGCGGCTAGATTCTTGGGCTCGAAACACAGTATTTCCAGGTGACCCCATGGCAGTTCCCAAGCGACGTCAATCGAATCAGAAGACCCGTTCCCGCCGCGCCCATGATTTCCTCACTCCGCGGCAGCTGACGTTCTGCTCCAACTGCGGCAAGGCGGTCCCCACGCATCGCATCTGCGGCAGCTGCGGCCACTACATGGGCCGCGCCGTCATCAAGACCGGGGAATAAGCCTTGGCAGCTGACGGGCAGGCCGGTGAAGGCAAGACGGCGCTCGTGTTTCCCGGTCAGGGCGCCCAGTCGGTCGGCATGGTTGGCGACTGGTGCGAGAGCCATCCTGCGGCCCGCGAGCTCTTTCGTCGGGCGGCCGACATCCTCGGCTACGATCTCGCGGCGATCTGCACGTCGGGTCCGGCGGAAAAACTCAACACCACGGCCGTGAGCCAGCCGGCGATTCTCGTCACGAGCCTCGCGGCGCTCGAGGTCTTGAAGAGCCGCGATCCGGCTCCGCTCGAACGGGCCGTCCTGGCGGCCGGACTGTCGCTCGGCGAATACACGGCGCTCGTCTTTGCCGGCGCTCTCGATTTCGACGATGCCGTGCGGCTGGTCGACGTCCGCGGCCGGGCGATGCAGGAATGCGCCGAGATGCGGCCCGGCGCCATGGTGGCGGTGCTCGGGCTCGATCGTGCCGCGGTGGCCAAGCTCTGCGACGAGTGTCGCGGCGCCGACGTGCTCGAGGTGGCCAACGTCCTGTGCCCCGGCAACGTGGTGGCCTCCGGCTCGGCCGATGCCTGCCGGCGGCTCGAGGCTGCCGCCACGGCGGCCGGCGCGATGAGGTGCGTCGCGCTCGACGTCGCCGGCGCCTTCCATACCGTGCTCATGCAGCCGGCCGTCGAGCGGCTGACCGAGGCGCTCGCGCAGGCGAACGTCCGGTCGCCGCGGATTCCGGTCGTGAGCAACGTCGATGCCCGCCCGCACCACGATCCAACCGAGATTCGCAGCCTCCTCGCCCGGCAGGTGGTCGGCGTGGTCGAATGGCATTCCTCGGTGGAATACCTGCTCGGCCAGGGCGTGCGGACGTTCTGGGAGGTCGGTCCCGGCCGCGTGTTGCGCGGGCTCATGAAACGGATCGACCGGACCGCCGCCTGCCACGGCGTGCTCGACTGATCGCCACGACCATGTTCCAGCATTTCAGAACCGCGACCATCAATCCCGCGAACGAAGGAGCCCATCATGGCTGAGGACGGCAAGCAGGTGACGGAGCCGAAGCGGCTCCACGTAGACCTCTCGGGGCAGGTTGCGATCGTGACCGGCGCCTCGCAGGGCATCGGCCGGGCGATCGCCGAGGCCCTCGCGGCGAGCGGCGCGACGGTGGCGCTCGTCGCCCGCAGTGCTGCGAAGCTCGACGAGGTGGCCGCCGGCATCCGCGCGGCGGGCGGCCAGGCGGAGCCCTTTCCCTGCGACGTCTCGAAGGCGGAAAACGTCACCGCGGTCGTGGAGGCGATCCACGCGAAACTCGGCCGGATCGACGTGCTCGTCAACAACGCTGGCGTCACCCGCGACACGCTCCTGCCGCGGATGAGCGACGAGGAGTGGGACGAGGTGCTCACGACGAATCTCCGCGGCCCCTTCCTCTTCATGCGGGCGGCCAGCCGGCCGATGATGCAGCAGCGATACGGCCGGATCATCAATGTGGCCAGTGTCTCGGGGCTCATCGGCAATCCCGGCCAGTCCAACTACTCGGCTTCGAAGGCGGGGCTCGTGGGCCTCACGCGGACCGTCGCCAAGGAGCTCGCGGGCCGCAAGATCACGGTCAACGCCGTCGCTCCCGGCTTCATCGCCAGCGACATGACCGCCGCGCTCGGCCCGGCGCTGCTCGACGAGGTGAAGAAGCGGGTGCCGGCCAAGCGGCTCGGCGAGGCCTGGGAGATCGCCGACGCGGTGCTCTTCCTCGCGGCCCCCTCCTCGGCCTACATCACGGCCCAGGTGCTCACGATCGACGGCGGCCTGATCGGGTAAACCTGGCCTCCACGCGCCCAGCCCGGCTTCGGGCAATTGTTTTGGCGGCTACGGAAGCCCGCAGCGCGAGCAAGGAGAGTTGGGGCGTTTCTCGCGGGGCGGGTGAATGCGGCGTTGATCGGAGTGGCGGGCGGATGGACCTCGCTCGCGCGTCGGGCTTCCGTGCCACCCGCAGCGAGCGTCCGGCGACGGGGTACGAACACAAAAAGGTGTCAGGACTCTTTTTCGGCCCGCCCTTGTCGGTAACGGGGCCGTTGAGGCCGGAAAAAGAGTCCTGACACCTTTTTGCCCGGTCTGGACAGTCCGGACGGCAAGCGGGTATATCTGGGCACCGTCGGGCAAGGCATCGCAGAGAGCGGCCGGCTGACGAGACGATTTTCGCAGGAGGATTCAAAAGGTGGCTTCAGTCCAAGATCGAGTGATTGATATCGTCGCTTCCCAGCTGGGGGTGAGCAAGGAGCAGATCACCCCGGAGACGTCGTTCATCAACGACCTGGGAGCCGATTCGCTCGATACGGTCGAGTTGGTCATGGAGCTCGAAGAAGAGTTCGAGATCAACATTCCTGACGATGCGGCCGAGAAGATTCAGACCGTCGGTCAGGCGGTTGAATTCATCGAAAAGCACCAGGGCTGATGGTGCGTTGAATGAAACGACGTGCTGTGGTGACCGGTGTGGGGGTCGTGACCTCCCTCGGCCGGGCGATCGACGTGTTTTGGGATCGGATCGTGCGCGGCGATAGCGGCGTCGGACCGATCACGCTCTTCGACGTCGCCGGGTATCGGGTCCAATTCGGCGGCGAGGTGCCGTGGGATCCCGAGAAGGAGGGCATCGCCAACCCGAAGGAGCTCAAGCGGCTCGATCGGTTCACGCAGTTCGCCTTGGCGGCGGCGAAAGATGCCGTCAGCGATTCCGGCATCGATTTCGCCAAGGAGGATCCGTTTCGCTGCGGCGTGGTGATCGGGTCCGGCATCGGCGGGCTGTGGGAGTTCGAGGTGCAGGAGGAGCGGCTGCTCCACAAGGGCATCGACAAGGTCTCCCCGTTCACGATTCCGAAGCTGATGGTCAACTCGGCCAGCGGCCACGTTTCGAGCCTCTACGGCATCAAGGGGCCCAACTTCGCGGTCGCCACGGCCTGCGCCAGCGCCGCCAATTCGATCGGCAGCGCCCTGCGGGCGATCCAATATGGCGACGCCGACGTGATGGTGACCGGGGCCAGCGAGGCCGCCCTCACGCCGATCGGCCTGGCCGGATTTCAAAACATGCGGGCCCTGTCGTTTCGCACCGACGCGCCGCAGCAGGCGAGCCGGCCGTTCGACGTCGATCGCGACGGCTTCGTGCTCGCCGAGGGCGCGGGCATCGTGGTGGTCGAGGAACTCGAGCACGCCCGGAAGCGCGGCGCCAGGATCTATGCCGAGCTCAAGGGCTATGGCGCCAGCGGCGACGCCGGCCACATCACGCAGCCCGACGACGAGGGGCGCGGCGCGGCGCAGGCGATGGCCATGGCCCTCAACGACGCGGGGCTTTCCCCCGACGCCGTGCACTACATCAACGCCCACGGCACCAGCACGCCGCTGGGCGACAAGGCCGAGACGAGGGCCGTGAAGCGGATCTTCGGCGACCACGCCCGGCGGGTCGCGATCTCGAGCACGAAGAGCCAGCTCGGCCACACGCTCGGCGCCAGCGGCGGCATCGAGCTGGTCGTCTGCTCCCTCACCATGAGCCGCGGCGTGATCACGCCGACGATCAACCTCGACAACCCCGATCCGGACTGCGACCTCGACTACACGCCGAAGGTCGCCCGCGACGCGAAGGTGGACGTGGCGATGAGCAACAGTTTCGGTTTCGGCGGCCACAACGCCTCGCTCGTGCTCGCCCGCGTGTAGCGCACTCGGCTGTGGTGTGTCGCCGGCTCAGGGACGGCAGAAGTCGTCTCGCTGCGGCCGCGGCGGCCACACGCTCGTCGAGCTTCCGCCGATCCCTTCGCCTCCCACAATGGTGCGCCGAAATTCGATCGCGTTTTTTGGCGACGAGGTGCCGGCGGATTGGCCTACCGGCCGTGGCGCCGCGGGGCGTAGAATTGACTTCCTCCGGGAGGACGCCGATGTCTCGCGCCAGGCCCGCTCTCGCCCTGCTCTTCGCGCTCCTGCTCGAGCCCTGCGCGGCCGCCTTTGCGCAGCTGCCCGCCGATGCCGGGCAGGTCTGGAAGACCTACGACATCAGCCCGTTCGTGAAGGTCGCCGGGGCGGGCAGCCAGAAGCACGTCGTCGACTGGGTGTTGCAGGAGACGGGCTACGCCAACTGGCACGGCGACGTGGTGGCGTCGCTCTCGGCCGACGCTTCCTCGCTCAAGTGCTATCACGCCCCCGCCATGCAGGCGAAGGTCGAGGAGATCGCGGCCCGATTCACCGTCGATGCCGCCGCACCGCACCGCTTCTCCGTGCGGGTGCTCGGAGTCGGCAGTCCGTCATGGCGAAACGACGCGCGGGCGATGCTGCGGGCGATCCCCACGGCGACGCCCGGGGTGCAGGCGTGGATCCTCTCGCGCGAGGAGGCGGCGATGCTCGTCGGCATGCTGCGCCGGCGGAGCGACTGTCAGGAATTGCCGACGGGGCCCGTGCTGGCGGCCAATGGCCTGCCGGCGGTGCTCTCCGGCGGCCGGTCGCGGCCGTATGTCCGCGACATCGCGCCGCGGGCCGACGCCTGGCCGGGCTGGCAGACGCTCGGCGCCACCTGCGACGAAGGCCTCTCGCTCGACGTGCAGCCGCTCATCTCGCGAGACGGCACGGCGGTGGAGGCGGTGCTCCGTTGCCGGATCGACCAGATCGAGCGGATGGCGCCCGTGGTCGTCAGCGTGCCGGTGGCCGATCAGCAGCGCGCGCAGATCGAGGTGCCGCAGATGTCGGCGGTGCGGGTGGGGGAGCGGTTTCGCTGGCCCGTGAATCAGACGCTCGTGGTGGGGCTGGGGTTGGTGCCCTGGCCGGTTCCCGGGCAGAATGCCGCCGGCACGCCCGGGCTGTTCTCCGACGCCAAACGCACCGACGTGGTGGTGGTGGTGGAGCCCCGGCTGACCGGCGGGCCATAATGCTCCCCTGCGAGGAAAAGCAATCGATGAGTGATTCTTCACACCGGCGTGTCGTCATCACAGGCATGGGCGTGGTCTGCCCGCTCGGGCTTTCGCTCGAGGATCTCTGGGCAGGGCTCATCGAAGGCCGGAGCGCCGTCGTGCCGCTCGAGTCGTTTCCCGCCGGCGGCATCCCGCTCAAGCACGCCGCCGAGGCGCGGGGATTCACGGGCGAGATCGAAAACTTCGGGCCGCTCGACGGCGAGCGGAAGAAGGCGATCCGCAAGGGGCTCAAGGTGATGTGCCGCGAGAGCCAGATGGCCGTGGCGGCCGCGCAGCGGGCGCTCCATGATTGCGGCATCGCGCCGGAGCAGCATCGGCCGGAGCGTTTTGGCTGCGTGTTCGGTTCCGACTACATGCTCACGCTGCCCGAGGATTTCACCTCGAGCGTCGCCGCCTGCCGCGGCCCCGACGGCAGCTTCGAATTCGACCGTTGGGCGGCCGACGGCATGCCGCTGCTCAACCCGCTCTGGCTGCTCAAGTATCTGCCGAACATGCCGGCCAGCCACATCGCGATCTACAACGACCTGCGCGGCCCGAGCAATTCGCTCACGCTCCGCGAGGCGAGCGGCCACCTGGCGATCGGCGAGGCCACGGTCACGATCCAGCGGGGGGCCGCCGACGTGATGCTCGCCGGCGCGACCGGCACGCGGGTGCACCCGATGAAGACCGTGCACGCCCTGCAGAGCGAGCAGGTGGCGCTCGGCGACGACGACCCGTCCCGCTGGAGCCGCCCCTTCGACAAATCCCGGAAGGGAATGGTGCTCGGCGAGGGAGCGGCGGTGCTCGTGCTCGAGGAGCTCGGTCATGCCCAGGCCCGCGGGGCCCGCATCTACGGCGAAATCCTCGGCCATGCGGCCCGGCATGCGAGCGATTCCGCCGGCGTGGGCGTGAGGCGTCGCGCGCTCGGATTGGCCATGGGGCGGGCGCTCGGGATGGCGGCGGTCGATCCGAAATCCGTGTCGCATATCCACGCGCACGGGCTGAGCACGGTCGCGGGCGACCGCGACGAGGCCGCCGCGCTGCTGGCCGTCTTCGGCGAGGCGGCGGCATCGATCCCAACCGTCGCGGCCAAGAGCCACTTCGGCAATCTCGGGGCCGGCAGTGGCGTCGTCGAATGCGTGGCGAGCGTGCTGGCGATGCGGAACGGAAGCCTCTTCCCGCTGCTCAATCACGACACGCCCGATCCCGAATGCCGCATCCGCGCGGCGAAGGCGGGCGACCCGGCGGGCAGCGTTTTCATCTCGTCGTCGGTGACGCCCCAGGGGCAGGCCGGTTCGGTCGTGATCCGCTCGTGGAGCCTGCAGGCATAGCGACAGCGACCGCGACGGGCGGGGGCTGCTTGACAGTTCTCCGCACGTGCCATACCTTCCACGGGTTGCGGTACGTGCACGTGGCTGCTGGTTCGCGGAATACGCTTCCAAACACTCCATCATCAGGGTGTTTCGGCGCCCTGGTCGGTTGTGGCGTCGGTTCACCGGC
>JBIIOM010000320.1:0-2694 GCA_044336925.1 Pirellulales bacterium | reverse complement strand
CGGCCCGCGGGTGGAATTGCTCCAGACGCTCGGCGACAAGACGGCCGCGCGCGAGCTTGCGAGCAAGGCCGGCGTGCCGATCCTCGCCGGCAGTTCGAAGCCGGTCGCGAGCTTCAACGACGCGCTCAAGATCGCCAAGGACCTCGGCTGGCCGGTGATCCTCAAGGCGGCCCACGGCGGCGGCGGCCGCGGCATGCGGGTGGTGCACGGCGAAGACGAGCTGGCCGTGGCGCTCGAAAGCGCGCAGCGCGAGAGCAAGACCGCCTTCGGCAGCGCGAGCGTGTTCGTCGAGAAGTTCATCCAGCGGGCGCGGCACATCGAGGTGCAATTGCTCGGCGACCTCCACGGCGGCCTCGTGCATCTCTTCGAGCGGGATTGCTCGGTGCAGCGACGGCACCAGAAGGTCGTGGAGGTGGCCCCCGCCCCCAACCTCGATGCCGCCATGCGGGCCGACATCTGCGAGGCGGC
The DNA here is from genome assembly GCA_044336925.1 of Pirellulales bacterium. Lineage (GTDB taxonomy): Bacteria > Planctomycetota > Planctomycetia > Pirellulales > UBA1268 > RGVT01. The sequence continues at coordinate 2,226 of JBIIOM010000320.1, read as the reverse complement.
CCTCGCGATCGGCCGCACGGCGAAATATGAAAACGCCGGCACCGTCGAGTTTCTCGTCGATGCCGACACCGGTCGCTTCTACTTCATCGAGGTCAATCCGCGGATCCAGGTCGAGCACACCGTCACGGAGGAGATCACCGGCATCGACATCGTGCGCCGGCAGCTGCGGGTGGCCGAGGGCTACCGGCTCTCCGACCCGCAGGTCGGGCTCGGCGACCAGGCGGCGATCAAGTCGATGGGCACGGCGATCCAATGCCGCGTCACCACCGAAGACCCGGAGAACCGCTTCCTGCCCGACTACGGCCGGATCACCGCCTATCGCTCCGCGAGCGGCATGGGCATCCGACTCGACGCCGGCACGGCCTTCTCGGGGGCCGTCGTCACGCCCTACTTCGACTCGCTCTTGGTGAAGGTGACGGCCCGCGGCCTCAACCTCGACGAATCCGCCGGCCACATCGAGCGCTGCCTGCAGGAATTCCGCGTCCGCGGCGTGAAGACCAACATCCCCTTCCTCATCAATCTCGTCACGCACCCCGAGTTTCTCGCCGGCCGGTGCACCACGCGGTTCATCGACGAGACGCCTTCGCTTTTCGATTTCCCCGTGCGGCGCGATCGCGCCACGCGGGTGCTCGAGTTTCTCGCCGACGTGATCGTCAACGGCAATCCGCTCGCCAAGGGCAGGCCGGCCGCGGTGCGGCGCACCCCCGCCCCGCTGCCCGAGTTCGATGCCTTCGCGCCGCCGCCGGCCGGCACCCGCACGAAGCTCAAGGAACTCGGCCCCGAAAAGTTCGCGGCCTGGGTCCGGCAGCAGAAGCGGCTCATGCTCACCGACACGACGATGCGCGACGCCCATCAGTCGCTGCTCGCCACGCGGATGCGCACCTTCGACATGCTCGCCGCGGCCGACGCCTATGCCCGGATGACGGCGGGATTCTTCTCGCTCGAGATGTGGGGGGGCGCGACGTTCGACACGTCGATGCGGTTCCTCAAGGAATGCCCCTGGGATCGGCTGCTCCTGCTGCGCGAGCGGATCCCGAACGTGCTCTTCCAGATGCTCTTGCGCGCGAGCAACGCCGTCGGCTACACCAACTACCCCGACAACGTCGTGCAGGCCTTCGTGAAGGAGTCGGCCGACGCCGGCATCGACGTCTTCCGCGTGTTCGACCCGCTCAACTGGGTGCCGAACATGAAGGTGGCGATCGACGCCGTGCGGGAGAGCGGCGCGATCTGCGAGGCGGCGATCTGCTACACGGGCGACGTGCTCGACCCCAAGCGGCCGAAATACTCGCTCGACTATTACGTGAAGCTCGCCAAGGAGCTCGAAAAGCTCGGCGCTCACATGCTCGCGATCAAGGACATGGCCGGCCTCTGCAAGCCGTTTGCGGCCGGCAAGTTGGTGGCGGCGCTGCGTGCTGAAATCGGCATCCCGATCCACTTCCACACGCACGACACTTCGGGCGCGTCGCTCGCCAGCGCACTGGCGGCGGCCGAGGCGGGCGCGAGCGTGGTCGATGCGGCCTTCGCGCCGTTCAGCGGCCTCACGAGCCAGCCCAATCTCAACGCGATCGTGGAGGCAACCCGCAACACGCCGCTCGACACCGGCCTCGACCCGGAGCCGCTCCGGCACCTGGCCCACTACTGGGGCGCGGTCCGCGACCACTACACGGCGTTCGAGTGCGGCATGAAGTCGCCCGATGCCGATCTCTATCTCCACGAGATGCCCGGCGGCCAGTTTACGAACCTGCTCGAGCAGGCGAAGGCGCTCGGTCTCGGCGACCGCTGGGAAGAGGTCTGCCGCGCCTACGCGGACGTCAACCATTTGCTCGGCGACATCGTGAAGGTGACGCCCACGAGCAAGTCGGTGGGCGATCTCGCGCTGATGCTCGTCACGAACGGCATGCATGCCTCCGACCTGCTCGCCGACTCCCGCGAACTGGCCTTCCCGGAGTCGGTGCTCGATCTCGTCGCGGGCCGGATGGGGCAGCCGCCCGGCGGTTTCCCGGCCGACGTGGTCAAGCGGATCGTGCGCGACGGCAAGACCGTCACCGGCCGCCCCGGCGAGTCGATGCCTCCCGCCGACTTCAAGGCTGCGGAGAAAAAGACGTCGGAACTCCTCGGCCGTCTGGCATCGCCGAAGGAAGTGCTCTCGTGGCTGCTCTATCCGCGGGTCTTTCAGGACTTCGCGCAGCACCAATCCCGGTTTGGCGACGTGAGCGTGCTGCCGAC
>JBIIOM010000318.1:0-2697 GCA_044336925.1 Pirellulales bacterium | reverse complement strand
CGGCCACATGATGCTCGCGATGCTCACCGTCGCGCTGGTCGGCAACCTCGTGCTCCTGCCGGCGCTCTTGGCCGGCCCGCTCGGGGCCGTCTTCGGCTGGAGCGTGCTCCGCATCGAACGCGCCAAGGCGAAGCGCGAAGGCCACCGCAAGGTGAAGGCCGATCCCGGCAGCGACGCGCTCCCCGCGCCCCACGTCATGCCTGGCGCGGCCAAGCAGGTCGTGCATGCCTGAGGGATCGCCGCAACTCGAAACTGGCGATGGATTGCCGACAGCGACCGTAATGCTCAAGCCGCGGCGGGCGCGTCCGTTCTTCGGCCGCCACCCCTGGGTGCTCGATTCGGCCGTGCTCCGCGTGGAGGGCTCACCGCGCGATGGCGACGTCGTCGACCTGGCGACGCATGACGGCACGTTCGTGGCCCGCGGGCTCTGGAACGCCGCCAGCAAGCTGCGGGTCCGGCTCTACGCCTTCGACCCCGCGACCCGGCTCGACGCCGCGCTCTTCCGGTCGAGGATCGAAGCGGCCGTGGCCCTGCGGCGGACACTCGGCCTCGACGACCGCGCCGGCGCCGCCCGCATCGTCAACAGCGAGGGGGACGATCTCTCCGGCCTCATCGTCGATCGCTACGGCGACTGGCTCTCGGTGCAGGTGACGGCGTTGGCCATCGCCAACCGGCTCGAGGAAGTCTGCGACGCCCTCGAGGCGGCCGTCACGCCCCGGGGCATCCTGCTCCGCGGCGCCGAGCGCGGCCTCTCGAAGCTCGAGGGGCTCCATCTGCCCGACCGCCTGGTTCGCGGCACGGCGCCCACCGGGCCGGTCTTCGTCACCGAGCACGGGTTGAAGTTCGGGATCGACCTGGCCGAGGGGCAGAAGACGGGTTTCTATCTCGACCAGCGCGACAACCGACAGGCCGCCGCCCGCCATGCCCGCGGCCGCCGCGTGCTCGACATGTTCTGCTATTCCGGCGGCTTCGCCCTGGCCTGTGCCGTCCACGGCGGTGCGGCGCGGGTGCTCGCCGTCGACTCGAGCTCCAAGGCCACGGCTCTGGCGAAGGCCAACGCCGACCTGAACGGCGCGGCGAATCTCACCGTCGAGACAGCTGACGCCTTCGAGCGGCTCGACGCCCTCAAGTCGGCCGGCGAACGCTTCGGCATGGTGGTGCTCGACCCGCCGAAATTCGCCCGGAGCCGCGCCTCGCTCGAGGAGGCGATGCGGGCCTACCACCGGATCAACCGGCTGGCCGTCGACATGCTCGAGCCGGGCGGGATTCTGGTCACCAACAGCTGCTCGGGCGCCGTCTCGCGCGACGACTTCCTGATGATGCTCGCCGGCGTCGCCCAGCGGAGCGGCCGCACGATCCAGCTGCTCGAATGCCGCGGCGCGGCGCCGGACCATCCGGTGAGCGCCAGCTGCCTCGACGGCGAGTATCTCAAGTGCGTGATCGCCCGCGTGGCCTGAGGCCTGGCCGTCGACGCGCCCAAACCGGCTTCGGGCGACCCATGCCCCATCACCGGACGTTCGCTCGCTTCGGCATCATGCCTGCGCTCGCTCCCATAGCCCGCGAGAGGGCATGTGCAGCCCCGAGCCTTCCTCCATTGAACCGACAAGCGGCGAGGCTTCGGGCGACCCGTACCCTGTTCGCCGGCGTTGCTGACCAGCGCAGGCAGGATGCCCAAGCGGAGGCGCTCTGGCTGGCGCAGTCAGCACCGAGTGAGCGAAGGGCAGGATGCCCGTAGCGAACGTCCGGCGACGGGGTACGGGTCGCCCGAAGCCGGGTTGGGCGTGCAAGGGCAGACAGGCTGAAACGTGTTTCAGTGGCAGGCTGAAGCCTACCCTACAGCCGGCGGAGGCGGGTGTATTCGTCGATCGTGACGGTGGTCAGTTCGCCATCGTCGCGCGAGAGGATGAGGACGTCGCTGTAGACCTTGTCGTCGGGGTTGCGGCGAAAGTGGAGGCCGTGGCGGCGCCGCTCCGTCCGCAGCACCTTGCCGACGGTCGTCGTGCTCCACTTGGCGCTCGAGCCCACTGTCACGCCGTGGACCACCTCCACCCGGTCGCCCGGCTGGAGCTGCTCGTAGAGGCTGCGGGCCTGGTATTCCTCGGGCGTCATGGGATCACACTTCCTTGCTTTCGATCCACTTCATCATCTTGCGGAGCCGGCGGCCGGTCTCGGTGAGCTTGTGCTCCCGCTCGCGGCGACGCGTGCTCTTGAACATCGCGGCGCCGGCACGGTTCTCGAGGATCCAGTCGCGGGCGAATTCGCCCGAGCGGATCTCCTCGAGGATCTTCTTCATCTCCGCACGGGTCTCGTCGGTGATGATCCGCTTGCCGCGGGTGTAGTCGCCGTATTCGGCCGTGTTGGAGACGCTATAGCGCATGTATTCCAGGCCGCCCTGGTAGAGCAGGTCGACGATCAGCTTCATCTCGTGGAGGCACTCGAAGTAGGCCATCTCCGGCTGGTAGCCCGCGTCGACGAGTGTGTCGAAGCCAGCCTTGATGAGCTCCGAGACGCCGCCGCAGAGCACGGCCTGCTCGCCGAAGAGGTCGGTCTCGGTCTCCTCGGCGATCGTCGTCTCGATCACGCCGCCGCGGGTGCCGCCGATGCCCTTGGCGTAGGCGAGGCCGATCTTCTTGGTCTCAGCCGAGGCATCGGGCCCCAGCGCGATCAGGCAGGGCACGCCGCCCCCCTTCACGTATT
>JBIIOM010000319.1:0-2697 GCA_044336925.1 Pirellulales bacterium | reverse complement strand
ACGACGACGTCGCCGATCCTTCGTGGCAAATGGGTGCTGGAAAAGATCATCGGCACTCCGCCCGCCCCGCCGCCGCCGAATGTGGGTGCAATCGAGCCGGATATTCGCGGCTCGACGACGATTCGCCAGCAGTTGGCGAAGCACAAGACCATCGCCGCGTGCGCCTCGTGTCACAAGCACATCGACCCGCCCGGCTTCGCGCTCGAATCGTTCGACGTGATCGGCGGCTGGCGCGAGTTCTATCGCGTGTCGCAGGATGGCAAGGCGAAAGGTGAAATTCCGCTTCCCAACTATCCCGAGCGGAAAGTATGGCGCGGGCCCGACGTGGAAATCGGCGGGACCACGGCGCAGGGCCGCGAGTTCAAGACCATCGACGATTACAAGGCGCTGCTGCTCGAAGACAAGGATCAGCTCGCCCGCAACGTCGCGCGGCAGCTGCTCGTGTTCGCGACCGGCGCCGACGTGCAGTTTGCGGACCGCGAAGTCGTGCAGTCCATCGCCGCCCGGACGCGCGAGCGGAATTACGGACTGCGATCCCTCGTTCATGAAGTCGTGCAGAGCCCAGCGTTTCTCACCAAGTAAGGAAGGCCAGATCGTGATTCCTCTGAATACTCGCCTGCTCTCGCGCCGCACGATGCTTCGCGCCGGGGGCGTCGCCATCGGCCTGCCGCTGCTCGACGCCATGGTTCCGCTCGGCCTCGGAGCCGAAGCGAAAGCGGAGAAGTTGTCGCCGCGGCGCATGGTGCTCATCAGCCGCCCGCTGGGCACGCACGCGCCCTTTCTCTTCCCGGAAAAGGCCGGGCTCGATTACGAATCCACCCGGTACCTAAAGCTGCTCGACGACCATCGCGGTCGATTCACCCTGTTCTCGGGAATCTCGCATCCGGGCCACGCTCACCATCACTCCGAGCCCGGCTTGTTCACGGGCGTCGCGGGCGAGTTCATCCGCAACCCGAATGACCTCCGCAACACGATTTCGCTCGACATCCTGGCCGCCGAGCAGGTCGGCCGCGAAACGCGGTTTTCCTGGGTCGGGCTTGGCGATCCGCATGCCTATAACCGCAAAGGGGTGCGCGTGCCGAGTGTGGGCAAGCCGACAACGGTGTTTCGTGAGCTCTTCGTCGATGGCACGCCCGACGAAATCGCTCGTGAAGTGCAGCGGCTGAGGCACGGGCGAAGCATCCTGGACGGTGTCCGCCAGCAGGCCCGCGACATCGCCCGCAACCTGGGCGCAGGCGATCGCGAACGGATGGACAATCTGCTGACGTCGATTCGCGAGGCTGAGGAACGCCTCGCGCAGGACGAGGCGTGGGTCACCAAGCCGAAGCCGAAGGTCGACTATCAGCCGCGCGAAGAAAGCAATTTGATCGAACGGACGCGGCAGTGGTTCGACATGATTCATCTCGCTCTGCAAACCGATTCCACGCGGATCATCAACCTGCACCTCGGGAGTCACGGCGGGGTGAATGTCGGCGGCGTGAATGTTGTGCACCACGGAGCGTCACACCATGGCCAGGACGATGCGCTGATCGAGCAGCTCGCGAAGGTCGAAGAGGCCGAATATCGCGAGTTCAACGGGTTTCTCGCCAAACTGCAAGGATCCAGCGAAGGAAACGAATCGCTGCTCGATCGCACGATGGTGTTTCACGGCAGCAACCTCGGGAACGCGTCGGCGCACACCTCCCAGAACCTGCCGATCATCCTCGCCGGAGGCGGCTTCAGGCACGCCGGGCACGTGTTGTACGACCGCGAGAATAATCGCCCGCTCTCGAACCTGTTCGTGCGGATGCTTCACCAACTGGACATCGAGGCCGACACGTTCGGCACGAGCACGGGTGTCGTGAGCGATATTGGTTAGGTTGAGCCGCCGTCCGCGGCGATTGTCCCCCTCCGCCCCATGAGGCCGCCATGCGATTCGATCTCTCCCGACGCCGATTCCTGGAGACGGCCACCGTGCTCGGCGGCGTCGCCCTTCCCGGCGGGCTGCCCAGCGCCCGGGCCGCCACGAAGAACGGCCGCCTCGCGATCGCCGCCGTCGGCATGGGGGGCCAGATGATGGCTTACCTCGTCAGGGAGCTCGAGAAGATCGATCAGGACATCGTCGCCATCTGCGACGTCGATCGCCGCCGGCTCGACGCGGCCGCCGGGCACGAGCGGCTCGCGAAGGCCCGGGCCTATACCGACTACCGCGAGCTGCTCGAGAAGGAAAAGGACGTCGACGCCGTCGTCATCGGCACCCCCGATCACTGGCACGTGCCGATCGCGATCGCGGCGCTCGACTCCGGCCGCCACGTCTACTGCGAGAAGCCGCTGGCCCATTCCGTGGCCGAGTGCCACGCGCTCGAGAAGGCGGCCCGCAGCCGGCCGCAGCTCGCCACGCAGACCGGAAATCAGGGCTGTTCCACAGAGGGCTTTCGCCGCAGCATGGAGGTGATCCGCTCCGGGCTGCTCGGGCAGATCACGGAGGTGCGCGTCTGGGTTCCGTTCAACGGCTGGCCGAACGGCGTCGACCGCCCCGCGGGATCCGATCCGGTGCCCGAGGGTCTCGACTGGGAATTCTGGCTCGGCTCCGCGCCGTCCCGCCCCTACAAGGACCGCGTCTACCACCCGGGGCAGTGGCGCGGCTGGTACGACTTCGGCGGCGGCTCGCTCGCCGACTTCTGCTGCCACGGTTTCCAACTCGCCTATCGCAGCCTC
>JBIIOM010000317.1:0-2703 GCA_044336925.1 Pirellulales bacterium | reverse complement strand
CCGCAGAGCCAGATCTGCCTGGCCCGCATGGGCATGAACACCTTCGTGGCCAGCTGGGTGCCCGACTACACCATCATGGGGATGGTCGTCCGCCATGGCGAAGCCTTCAGCATCACGGAGAAGCTTTCCGTCCGCGATGCCGCGGGGAAGACGATCTACCGCCCGACGGTGCACTACGCCTACTGCCCGTGCGACGCCGCCATCGCCAGCCTCTGGGAGCTCCGGGGCAACGACTACCGGCTGCAGCCGAACATCCGCATCATGACCGATGAGATCGTCAGCGGCTCCGACATCCTGGGCGCGCTGGTGATGGGCCATCCGCTCCAGTCGTGGTGGTGCGGGAGCGATCTTTCGATCGAGGAATCCCGCCGGCTGGTGCCGCATCAAAACGCCACCACCATGCAGGTGGCGATCTCGGTCGTGGCGGCCACGATGTGGATGATCGAAAACCCGCGCATGGGCGTGAAGCTCCCCGACGACCTGCCGCATGAGCACGTGCTGGGCATCGCCAGGCCCTACCTGGGGAAGTTCATCTCCGTCGCCTCCGACTGGACGCCGCTCAAGCACTACCAGAGCGCCTTCCACGGCTACAACCGCCCCTCGATCGACACCTCCGATCCCTGGCAGTTCAAGAACTTTCTCATCACCGACGGCGACTGATGAACCAAAAAACCCTCCTCGACCTCGCCGCGAAGCACGGCACGCCCCTGTTCGTCGTCGACCACGCCGAACTCCGCAAGAACTACGCCCTCTTCCGCAGGCACTTCCCGCGGGTGCAGGTCTACTACGCCGTGAAGGTCAACAGCGATCCTGCGATCGTGAAGACCTTCTACGAGCTCGGCGGCAGCTTCGACGTGGCGAGCATGCAGGAATTCCACACCGTCCACGAAAACATCAAGAAGCTGCCGGCCAAGCAGCGGCAGGACTTTATTTGGGACAAGATCATCTACGCCAATCCGATCAAGCCAATCGAGACGCTCCGTGAGCTCGACCGCTACAAGCCTCTCGTCACGTATGACAACCACGAGGAGGTGAAAAAGATCGCCGCACACGCGCCCCACGCCGGCCTGGCGCTGCGGCTGCGGGTGCCCAACACGGGCTCGATGGTGGAGCTGTCGAGCAAGTTCGGCGCCCTCCCGGGCGAAGCGGTGGATCTCATCACCTACGCCCACGAGCACGGCCTCGTGGTCGAAGGCCTGTCATTCCACGTCGGCAGCCAGTGCACCAACCCTCAGAACTACATCCAGGCCCTCCACCTCTGCGCCGGCATCTTCGCCGAGGCGAAGTCGCGCGGCTTTCATCTCAAGCTGCTCGACATCGGCGGCGGCTTTCCCGCCGCCTACGACGAGTCGGTGCCGAAGTTCGGGGCGCTCGCCAAGAAGATCAACCACGAGCTCGACAGGCTGTTCCCCAAGCCGATCGAGATCCTCGCCGAGCCGGGGCGGTTTCTGGTGGCGTCGGCCGGCACGGCCGTGTCGAAGATCATCGGCAAGGCGTTTCGCAACGACAAGCTCTGCTACTACGTCGACGATGGCGTCTACCACACCTTCTCGGGCGTGATCTTCGACCACTGCACCTACCACATGAAGAGCTTCAAGAAGGGGGCAAAGCAGTTGTGCGCCGTCTTCGGCCCCACCTGCGACGCCCTCGACACGATCAGCCTCGCCGAGCAGCTGCCCGACCTGGAGATCGGCGACTACCTCTACAGCGAAAATATCGGCGCCTACTCGGCAGCCAGCAGCACCAACTTCAACGGCTTCCCGCCGGCGAAGGTCGTGCACGTGCTATAGGACAGGCTTTCGGGCAGTCCCGCGGTGACGAGGCGGCAAACCTATGGAGGTAGGCGAGGGGGTCGGCGAACGCTCGAGGAGCCTTGGGCCGCCGCGGCCCACGCGACGAGACTTTTGCCGCCCCCGAGACGGTGCTTCACCAAATCCGGTGCGATCCCGCCTGTCCTATGACGGTCGCACGGCTTCGATGAGGTGATAGGTCTTCACCTCCTCGCGCGCGACGTCGCCCCAGGATTGCGGCAGCCGTTCGAGATACCACGACGGCTGCTTCGTCACGACCAAGAGCGTGCCGCCGGGTGCGAGGGCCTGCCACGCGGCCGCGACGAAGAGCTCAGCGATGCGAAAGTCGGCGTAGTAGGGAGGGTTGGCCAGCACGAGGTCGTAGGTGCCCGGATCGGGCACCCTGCCCTGGGCCTCCAAGGCAACGGTGATGTTGGCGAGGCCGTTCATCTCGGCGCCGCGCCGCGTGCACTCCACCGCGCGGGCCGCGGAATCGATCGCGCGCACGTGCACCCGCGAATCCCGGGCGGCGATGCCAAGCGCCACGCAGCCGGAGCCGCAGCCGATATCGAGCACCCGCGTGTCGGGGGCGACGTCCACCGCGTTGAGCAAGTGGCGGGCGCCGGGATCGATCCGCCGATGGGCGAAGACGCCCGGCCGCGTGATCGCGGTGAGCAGCCGATCGCGATCGCGAAACACGACCTCGCAGGAGAAGTCGCGGATTTTCGCCGGCGGACGGGTCTTCTCCAGGATGTAGCAGGTCGACTGCTCGTGGGGCGGCTGGGCCGGACGAACGCGGACGGTTTCCCCCGTGCCGGCCAACTGCTCCCGGAGCCAGTTGTCGCGGGGATTGTCGATCGCCGCCACGAGCCGGCCGCCGATCGCGAGGTTCACCAGCGCCTGCTGGAGGATG
>JBIIOM010000096.1:0-9410 GCA_044336925.1 Pirellulales bacterium | reverse complement strand
CGTGGGCTGGGATGTTTCGTATCGCTACGGAAGCCCGACGCGCGAGCGAGGGGAGTGGACGTGTTGTGCGAGTGGAGGACCGGATGGACCTTGCTTGCGCTGCGGGCTTCCGTGGTTTGCGGGCTTCCGTGGGCTGGGATGTTTCGTATCGCTACGGAAGCCCGACGCGCGAGCGAGGGGAGTGGACGTGTTGTGCGAGTGGAGACCGGATGAACCTTGCTTGCGCTGCGGGCTTCCGTGGGTTAGTTGCTGCGGGCGTGACCGATCACCTTGCACACCTCCGCCACGATCCGCTCGTCGACGTGCGCGCCGATCGGCAGCGAGAGACTGCGGCTGGCCAGGAGGTCGGTGGCGGGGAGCGACCGCCGCGGGTCGTGAAATTCCGCGAAGGCCCGCTGCCGGTGGCACGGCGGATCGTAGTACGTGCGCGTCTCGATGCCGCGGGCGGCGAGCGCGCCGCGCACCCGATCCCGCGAGCAGCCAAACACGGTCGGATCGATCGTGATCGAAAAATCCTTGTAGCTCGGCTCGCTGCCCGGCGCTTCCTCGATGCAGCCGATTCCGGCGAACCCAGCGAGCCCGCGGCGATAGGCCGCGGCGATCACGCGGCGCCGCGCGGCCACCTCGTCGAGCAAGTCGAGGCTGGCGAGCGCCGTGGCCGCGCTCAATTCGGGCATGCGGCCATTCACTCCGGAAAAGACCGCGTCGTAGGAGCCGTCGTTGCCATATTCGCGACCGATCCTCACGCCCTGCGCGAGTCGATCGCAATCGGTGGCCACGATGCCCCCTTCGCCCGCCACGAGCAGCTTCGTGGGCGAGAGGCTGAAGACCTGCGCCTTGCCCCCCTTGCCCACCGGCTTCCCATGCAGCGAGGCGCCAAAGCCATGCGCCGCATCGATCACGAGCGGCAGCCCGTGCTTGGCCGCGATCGCCTCGAGCGCCGGAACATCGCACGGATTTCCAAAATTGTGGCAGGCGGCAATGGCGACGGTGCGCGGCGTGATCGCGGCGGCCACGGCCTCGGGAACGACGTTCGTCGTCCGTGGATCGACGTCCACGAACACGGGCCGGAGGTTGTTCCACACCGGCGCCGCCGGCGCGGCGAGGAACGTGAAGCTCGGCATGACCACCTCGCCCATCGGGGCGGCTCGATCGCGCGGCGCGAGGTCGAGCACCTTGTAGACGAGCACGAGCCCGACGGTGCAGCTGCTCACGGCGACGGCATGCTTCACCCCGAGCCGCCGGGCGATCGCCTGCTCCAGCCGCTCGAGATAGGGCCCCTTCGTGACCTGACGGCTCGCGAGAATCTCCGCATAGGCCGGCAGAAGCACGGCCGGATCGGGCATGACCGGACGGACGAACGGCACCCGCATGCGGCCCGCCGGATGCGGCTCTGGCAGCGGCGATTCACGGCTCGATGCTGCGTGTTTTTCAAGCATGGGCTTCTGCCGCTTGCGCCTCGAGCTGGCGGGCATACTCCGGGACGAGCTTCCGCAGCCGCAGGAGCACGGCTTCCGGCGCCGCATCGAGCACCGACCGCAATTCCTCGAGCACGGCCTCGGCCTCGCCGAGCTCCGCGGGGCGATGCATCGCGCAAAACACCTTCGGATGCGGCGTGGGCAGCTGCCGCTCCTCCGAGAAATAGAGTTCTTCGTAGAGCTTCTCGCCGGGCCGCAGGCCGGTGAACTCGATCTCGACGTCGTCGGCCGCGAGCCCCGAAAGCGCGACGAGATCGCGGGCCAGGTCCACGATCTTCACCCGCTCGCCCATGTCGAGCACGAAGATCTCGCCCCCCTTCCCCATCGCCGCCGCCTGGAGCACCAATTGCGACGCCTCGGGGATCGTCATGAAAAACCGCTCGATCTCCGGATGCGTGACCGTGATCGGCCCGCCGCGGCGAATCTGCTCCTGGAAGATCGGCACCACGCTGCCGCTGCTGGCGAGCACGTTGCCGAACCGCACGACGAGGAACTTCGTGCGGGATTCCTTCGAGAGCGCCTGCACATACCGCTCGGCGATCAGTTTCGAGCAGCCCATCACGCTCGTGGGGTGCACGGCCTTGTCGGTGGAGATGAAGACGAATTCGCCCACGCCGTGGCGATCGGCGAGCCGGGCGACGAGCCGCGTGCCGAGGCAGTTGTTCTTCACCGCCTCGGCCGGATTCGCCTCGAGCATCGGCACGTGCTTGTGGGCCGCCGCATGGAAGATCACGTCGGGCTTGAGATCGCCGATCACCTGCTCCATCCGGTCTTCATCGCCGATGTCGGCGAGGATCGCCTCGAAGGCCGGTCGCGGCTCGAGCCGGGCAAACTCCTGCTCGACGAGGAAGAGGGCATTTTCATTGCGGTCGAGGAGCACGAGCCGGCGCGGATGATAGCGGAGCGCCTGCCGGCAGATCTCCGAGCCGATCGATCCGCCCGCCCCCGTGACGAGCACCGTGCGGCCCGCCACCAGCCGGCTGACGGCTGTGTCATCGAGCTTCACGGGCTCGCGGCGCAGAAGGTCGTTGATCTCGACCGGCCGCAGCCGGATGCTGTGGGGATCGTCGGGGCTCGAGCCGAGCAACTCGTCGATCGCGGGCATCACCTTCACCGCGGCCCCCGCCTCGGTGCACTCCTCGAGCAGCTGGCGAAACCGTCGGCCCGTGAGCCGGCCCGACTGCACGAGCACGTCGTCAACGCCCCGCTTGGCCACCTCGATCGCGGCCCGGTCTACGCCGCCAAGCACCTCGATCCCGGCCACGCGGCTGTTTTGCACGTTGGGATCGTCGTCGAGGAAGCCGACGATGTAATAGGGGCTCTTCGCCGCGGCCATCAGGTTCCGGGCGAGCAATTCCCCCGCCTGGTTCGCGCCGATGATGAGCGCCGCGCGGGCCTTCTGGCGGCTGAAGAGCGGCCGCAATTCCTCGCGGACGCTGCGATAGACCGACCGCAGGCCGCCGATCATGATGATCGTAAACGCCCAGTCGAGCAGGATCACGCCGCGCGGCACCTGCCTGACGCCCGCAAACCGTCCGCTCGAGAGCAAGAGCCCGTTGATCGTGGCGATCACGAGCATCGAGAGCGTGGCCGCCCAGAGCAGGTTGAGCAGGTCGCCGAACGCCACCCGCTTCCACGAGACATGGCAATTGCCGAGGGCGTAGAAGATCACGCCCTTCACCGCCAAGACCATCCCCACCGTGGCGAGGAAGGTCTCGTGCCAAGGCAAGTCGAACTTGAAGTCGTAGCGGGTGAGAAACGCGAAAAAAAACGCGATCGCGAAGACCGCCAGATGCACCGCCAACAACACCGCCGCCTTCGAGGAAAACCTCCGAAGCGTGACCCGCGGTTGGGATGAGAACAGGCTCATGACTGGGTTGGCGGAGTGCTCGGCGGATGGTCGGGGGTGCCGGTGGGCGCAAGCCCCACTCGGGCACAGCGCGCCTCGACGCCGGCCGTGAGCAGGACGGCCATCAATACTACTACCAGCGGCAGCCCGCAGCGCGCCGGCTCCGGCACCGGCCCCACGAGCATCGCCAGGCCGGCGACGCCACCGAGACTGGCCAAAGCACCATAGAGCAGCGTGACGCGGGCGTGCGGCACGCCGCTGCGGACGAGCCGGTGAAAGAGAAATTCGCGGTGCGGCTGAAGCGGATCCTGGCCATTCCAGATCCGCCTGAGCACCGACATGAAGGGATCGTAGATATAGGGCCACATCGCCATCGCGATCGGGATGAACACCGCCGCCCGCATGTGGCGGGGAAAGAGCAGCGGCATCGCGGCGAAGAACGTGCCGAGAAACGCGCTGCCCACGTCGCCCATGAAAACCCGCGCCGGCTGCCAATTGAAGACCAGAAACCCGCCGGCCGACGCGGCGACGAACGCCCCGAGCACCATCAACGGCGGCGCCCACACCGCGAGAGCGATCACGGCGACCATGAGACCGACGACCACCGCCCCAAACGCCGCCATGCCGTCGATGCCGTCCATGAAGTTGAAGGCATTGGTGAGCCCGACGATCCAGATGACCGTGAGCGGCCAGGCGGCCTCGCCCAGCGCGACTTCGCCGTAGCCGGGGATGGCGAGCGATTCGATCGGCCCGAGCATCCAGGTGATCGCCACGGCCACGCCGATATGGATCACCAGCCGCAGCGTGGCCCGCAGCGGCTGCATGTCGTCGAGCACGCCCACAAACCCGATCACGAGCGCCGGGATGAGGGCCCCGAGCATGATCGGCCCCGACATGCCGGGCCAACGGAAAGCCGCCGCCGTGGCGGCCGCCGTCATCGTGATGACGATGGCCACGCCGCCCCCGCGGGCCGTGGGCAGCGCATGGGCGCTGCGGCGGTTTGGCAGATCGACGAGGCGGTAGCGCGTGGCCATGATGATCACGAGATCGACGATCACGGCCGAGATCACGAAGACGAGCATCGCGAGCCCGGGCCAGAGCACGGCCTCGAGCTCGTGCAGCGGCGGGAAGAGGTCGGCGGCGGCAGCGGCGGCTGTCTTCATGTTGCCAGGGCCTTTCTCGGGGGCTTTGCATCGCTCGCCGCCCTGAGCAATTCCCGCGCGGCGGCCTCGGGCCCCTCGGCAATCGCCGACTCGAGCCGGGAAACGCACTGCCGCATCTCCGCGAGCGGGCGGACGGGCCGCGCCGCCCGCACCACGAGCGGGCTGGCCGTGGGCTCGGGGACTTCGTCGGCGGCGAAGAGATCCTCTTCGAGCTTCTCACCCGGTCGCAGTCCGCAAAACTCGATCTTCACCGCGTCCTGCGGGATGTGCATCGAGAAGGCGAGGCTGGCGACCAGGTCGAGAATCGAGAACGGCGCGCCCATGTCGAGCACGTAGATGCCGCTCTTCTGAGCGACTGCCCCGGCGAGCAGGATCATCTGCGCGGCTTCGTCGAGCGTGAGGAACGACCGCTTCACCTCCGGATCGGTGACCGTGATCGGCAGGCCCTCGCGCAACTGCTGCTCGAAGATCGGCAGCGCGCTGCCGCTCGATCCGAGCACGTTGCCGAACCGGATGATCACGAACTTCGTGCTCGATCCCTCGGCGAGCGCCTCCATGAACTGCTCCGCCACGAGCTTCGAGGCGCCCATCACGCTCGACGGATTCACGGCTTTATCGGTCGAGAGCGACACGAAGACCTCGACGCCCTGCTCGGCCGCAGCCTCCGCGAGCGTGGCCGAGGCGAATGCATTGTTTTCGATCGCCTCGATCGGATGAGACTCCATCAGTGGCAGATGCTTGTAGGCCGCCGCGTGGATCAACACGGCCGGCTTGTGCTCCGCGAGCACGGCAGCGGCGCGGCCGGGATCGGCGACGTCCACCAGCAGCGGCACGACCTCGATATGCGCGCTCGAGAAGTGCTGCGCGAGCTCGCGGTGGATGTCGAAGAGGGCCGGCTCCGAACGGTCGACCAGCACGATCCTCGAGGGCTCGAACCGCGCGAGCTGGCGGCAGAGCTCGGCCCCCACGGAGCCACCGGCCCCGGTGACCATGACGCACTTCTCCCGGACGAACGGCAGGACGTGAAAATCCTCGTCATCGAGATGGGCATGGGGCCGCGAGAGCAGATCGGTCATCGTGATATCGCGGATCTTGATCGGGCGGATCGAGAGCCCGCGGCGGCGAATGCTCGAATCCTGATCGCCCGTGGCCGGCGTCGAGACGCTGGACGAGCCATCCTCCGCGATCCGCACCCGCACGTTGATCGCAGCGCAGGCATCGCACAAAGCCCGGAGCCGTTCGCCATAGACCGATCCCTGCCGAACGATGATCTCCGAAACCCGCAGCCGCTCGGCGCACATCGGCGCCATGGAAACTGGCCCGAGCACGCGGGCCTTGCCCACATGGGCGCCGTAGTGCTCGGGATCGTCGTCGAGCAGCCCCGACACGAAATACCGCTGCGGCCGCAGCTGCGGCAGCATGCCGGCGAGTGCGCGGCCCGCTTCGGAGGCATCGATCAGCAGCACCGCCCGCTCGTTGCCGGCGGGCGTTGCCGGCATGATCTCCTCGTACACGCTGCGAGCGACCGCCTGCAGGCCGCCGACGCCGAAGAGCGTAAACATCCAGTCGAGCAGGAGCACAGAGCGCGGGATCGGCGGCCAGCCGTAGATCGTGGCGAACCAGTTGAACGCCACGAGGACGAGCAGCGCGATCGTGGCAGCGCGGAGGAGGCGGTTGAGATCCTCGAACCGGGCCGCCCGCCAAGGGCGATGGCAGAACCCCCGCCAATAAAAGACCAGCACCTTGATCGCGACCACCCAGGCGATCGTCGCGAGGATGACGTCTGAATCGGAAGGGCGAAGCAGCAGCTCGCCGCGGACGAAAAACGCCGCGAGGTACGCCACCTCGAAGATGATGGCGAGCATGGCCGTGACGACGATCGCCTCGCGGGTGGGCATGCGCGCCTGCCACCACTTCTCGAACCGCGGCCCCAGCCACGCCAAAGTAAATATGGTCATAGGCTCTCGAGATCCACGTCTTCGACCTCGATCGACGCCCCCTGGTTTAAAAACCGCACCGCCACCACGAGCCGCTGCTCCCCGCGACGCTTCACCACGACGCCCTCGAGCCCCCGCAGGGCTCCTGTCCGTACGCGGACGGGCTGCCCGGGTTCGATCCGGGCCTCCGGAGTGAGAGGCTGCTCAGTATCGATGAGCCGCTTGATCGCCCGCAAATCCGCGAGCAGGGCCGCTTCGTCGGCGATCGGAAGCCAGCGGGCGATCGTGTTGGTGGCGAGCGCGGAGCGGCGCTGATCGTCATCGACCCGGGAAAATACGTAACCCGGGAAGAGCGGCACGTGGGAGAGCCGCGTGCGGCCGCCGGAAGAATGCAGCCGCCGCTGAATCAGCGGGGCATAGAAGGGAACATTCACCGCCTCGAGCTTCCGCATCAGGTCTTTCTCGCGGCGGGAGAGCGTATAGAAAGCGACCCAGCGGCCGAGCCCGAGGCCGGCGGCATCCCCTGACGCCCCCGCTTCAAGCAGGTCGGGCGGATGGATATCGCGCTGGCGTGGCAGGATGGGCATGGCCGGGAAACCAGTTACGAGACGCTCGCCCTGTAATTTACGACATTTTCAGGCCCGCCGTTGCCGGGTGGCAAAGCCCCGGGAAAAGGGGCAAAGTTTTCCGGCCGATTGTGACGATAACTCCGAAGAATGCGACTTTAGCGGTCGCGAGGAGTTTTCCATGGCACCCAACAAAGTAGGGTCAGGCTTCAGCCTGCCTAAATCCGCCCCAGGCTTCGGCCTGCCCCTGCTCCTCCTCGCCACCCTCCTCGCCACCGCCACCGGCTGCACCACGTTCGGCCGCCCCCAGCGCGCGACCACCCAACAAGCCATCCTCGACGCCAAGTGCCCACCGACCGATCCCACGCGGATGCCCGCGAAGGAACTCGCGAAGGTCTCGCTGCCGCCTTATGTGATCGAGCCGCCAGACATCCTGCTGATCGACGCGCTCCGCGTGGTGCCAAAGCCCCCCTTCCGGATTCAGTCGTTTGACTCGCTGCAGGTGATCGTGGAGGGCACGCTCCTCGAACAGCCGATCAACGGGATCTACGTGGTGGAGCCGGGCGGGATGCTCGATCTCGGCCCCTCCTACGGCAAGGTGATGGTGGGCGGGCAATCGCTCGAAGAGGCCCAAGACGCCGTCTTCCGGCATCTGAAGCGGGTGCTCAAGGAGCCGCAGGTGTCGCTCACGCTCGCGCAGGCCGCCGGCCAGCAGCAGATCTCGGGCGAGCACCTCGTGGGCCCCGACGGCACCGTGAACCTCGGCACCTACGGCACGGTCTACGTGACCGGCATGACGCTCAACGAGGCCAAGGAGGCGATCGAGAAGCACCTCGAGAAGCACCTCGACGCGCCGCTCGTGAGCGTGGATGTGTTCAGCTACAACTCGAAGGTCTATTACGTGGTGACCGAGGGGGCCGGATTCGGCGACAACCTCGCCCGCTTTCCGATCACCGGCAACGAAACCGTGCTCGACGCGATCTCCCAAATCAACGGACTCTCGCGGCTCTCGAGCAAAGACATCTGGATCGCCCGGCCCGCCCCCTCGGGCGTGGGCTGCGACCAGATCCTGCCCGTGGACATCGTGGCGATCATGAAGGGGGGCTCGACGGCCACGAATTACCAGCTGCTCCCCGGGGATCGCGTGTTTATCGCCCAGGACCACATGATCGCCTTCGGCAGCTGGGTGGGGAAGGTCACGGAGCCCTTCGAGCGGATGTTTGGCTTCGCCCTGCTCGGGGCCCAGACCATCCAGACCTTCAACCGGTTCCCCTTCGGCTTCAACCCGAACTTCTAGCCTGACGGCCTGACCTTCCTGCCGACCGCGGCGTATAATCCAGGTGAAAGGTTTTCATATGCCTCGCATCAAGCTCACGTTCGCTGCAGGCCTTCTGGCAATCTCGATGCTGCCGGCTGATGCCCTCGCCCAGGGGCCAGGGAACGGTACGCTGCCGTTTTCGGGGATCTACAAGCGGCCGGTGCTGAGCCCGTATACGGCGTTGGGGTTCAACGCTGGCAACATGCAAAACACGATGCAGGGCGGCGCCGCCAACATCTACCAAAACCAGATCCTGCCGCGGCTGGAGCTCGAGCGGCAGCAGGTGGAGCAGATGCGGCAGCGGAAGCAGATCGGCGGCCTGACGAACCAGGTGCAGCAGATCCAACGCGGCACGGGCATGCGGCAGATCGACGAAACGATCCGCCCCACCGGCCACGCCTCGACGTTCCAAAACCTCTCGCACTTCTACCCGCAGCGGTAGGGTAGGCTTCAGCCTGCCAATCCATCGAAGTAGGGTAGGCTTCAGCCTGCCAATCCGCTCGAAGTAGGGTAGGCTTCAGCCTGCCAATCCGCTCGCAATGCAGGCAGGCTGAAGCCTACCCTACTCGCAATGCAGGCAGGCTGAAGCCTACCCTACTGGCATGCGCCCGCTGCTCCTCGCACTCGTCGCCGCAACGGCCCTCGCCGACGACGCCACGCCCATCGCGCGGCCCTCCATGCGGCAGCTCCCGGAAGGCGGCCTGCCACAGCCCCCCTCCGACCGCGCACTCGTCGACGCCCGCAAGGAACTGAAGGCCCGGTTTCGCGGACTGCTCGCCCGAACCGACTCCGCCGCCGGCGCCACGCTCGCCTGCGACGCGCTCTACTCGTCGGCGATCACCGAGCCTGACGCCGCGCTCAAATGGCTCATGCTCGCCGAATCGCGTCGCTTCGCGATCGACACCGGCCGGGCGGATTGCATCAGCCGCGCGATCGCACTCGCGTCGGCCGGCTACGACTTCGACGCCCTCACGCTCGAGCTCGAGTCGCTCGGCGAAATCCCGCTGCGGGCGCTCGACGCGCAGAAGACCGTGCAATTCGCCACGGCCGCGGAGAAACTCGCCACGCGGGCCGAAGCCGACGGCGATGAGGCGACGGC
>JBIIOM010000095.1:0-9441 GCA_044336925.1 Pirellulales bacterium | reverse complement strand
CGCGATCCTCGTCGTCGGCAATTGGGACGAGATCGCCAAGGGGGATCTCGGCAAGCGGGCCACGATGAACGAGTTCTTCGGCGGCAAGGTCAAGCAGCTCCCCCTCCGCGACCCCCTCACGCTCGAACCGATCAAGTAGGGTAGGCTTCAGCCTGCCAAAGGAGACCGCTTCAAAATAGACCGCTTGCTCCGCAAGCGGATCCCCATAGATTTTTCAGAAATCGCTCTCTATTCGCATCGAAGACACGTCCACCCGACCCGCGAGAAATGCACCAACTCTCCTCGCTCGCGCGTCGGGCTTCCGTATCCGCACGAAAGCCCGCACCGCACGGAAGCCCGCAGCGCGAGCAAGGTCCATCCGCGCCCCACTCCCATCGACGATGCTCACACTCGCCCCACGAAAACTCGTCAACTCTCCTCGCTCGCGCGTCGGGCTTCCGTATCCGCACGAAAGCCCGCACCGCACGGAAGCCCGCAGCGCGAGCAAGGTCCATCCGCGCCCCACTCCCATCGACGATGCTCACACTCGCCCCACGAAAACTCGTCAACTCTCCTCGCTCGCGCGTCGGGCTTCCGTGGCAATCGTGATGAGCCAATTGTGAAGGCTCACAAAATGCCTCCTCTTCTCCTCCTCGTCGCCCTCATCCTTCTCTCTGCCGGCGAGGCATTCGCCCAGCAGCCGATCCCGCCGCGCAACACCGGCCCGCAGGCGCGGGCGCACTCGCGGTCCTACCAGCACCGCCGCAAGACGGTCCGCGTGATCCGTCGCACGCCCGACGTGATGCGGGAGGACGCCTCGCGGGTGAAGCGTGGCGACCTCTTCAGCACCTGGTCGAACGAATACCTCAAGTAGGACAGGCCTCAAAGTAGACCGCTTGCTCCGCAAGCGGATCCCGATCATCCGGAAGCCCGACGCGCGAGCGAGGGGAGGGCGTTTTGGAGTGGCGGGCGGATGGACCTTCCGTGCGCTGCGGGCTTCCGTGCGCTGCGGGTTTCCGTGTGGATACGAAAGCCCGACGCGCGAGCGAGGGGAGTTGATGCATTTCTCGCGCTTCGGGTGGAAGCGTCGGTGGCACGACGCCTCGCAACTTTCCGCCGGCGGGGCCGTTGAATACCCTGGGCGATGAATCGATCACACCCGTGAAGGAGCAAGCGATGACAACGTGCTGGTTCTGGCCCCGCATCGCGGTGGCCGTGGTGGCTTTCGGGATGGCGACCGGGGCGAGTGCCGAGCCGCCCGCGGGTGCGCAGGACCGCCGTGGGCCGCCGTCACCGGAGCGGATGGTCGAGCACGCGATGACATTCGACGCCGACGGCGACGGCAAACTCGACCGCGCGGAGCTCACGAAGTTTGCCGAGGAGATGCAGGCCCGGCGGATGCGCGGCGGGCCCGGTGGGCCGGGAGGCCCTGGCGGCCCGGGCGGCGGTGGCCGTGGCAACGGCCAGGGGGCGGGGCGTGGACCGGGCCGCAGGGGCCCCGGTGGGCCGCCGGCCGATGGCGCGGGGCCGTCGCAGCCGCCGTCGCAGTAGGCGCGTGGCTGTTCGCGGCGGGGGGCCGGCAGGTATCCTCCGCCGCATGTCCGTCGAATCGTCTCCGCCATCCGAGCCCCTGCCCCCGCGGCCTGCCGAGGCGCATGCGCTCGAGATCGCCCGCGGGCTTTCCGGCGAGCGGATCATCTGCACGACCGTCGGCCGGGCGCAGGCGGCGCTGTCGCTCGCCGCCGAGCGGCCGGGCGCTCGCGTGACCGCCTGGTTCCTCGATCTCTACCGACACGACCTCGCCGTCGCGGCCTGGGCCGATCGGCCCGCGGGCCTCGCGGCCTTGTGTGCGGCCGACATGCCGCCCGGCCCGTACGACCTCGCCGTCTTGCCGCTCTCGAAGGATGGTGAAGCGGAACTCTCTCGCGAGATCATCCAGACGACGCTCTGCCAACTCGCGATCGGCGGCCACCTCGTCACGGCGATCGACAACGCGAAAGACAAGTGGCTGCACGAGCAACTGGCCGAGACCGGAGAGACGGTGCGCGTGCGGCCGGCGGCGGGGCCGAAGCCGGAGACGGTCGCCTACATCGTGCAAAAGACCCGCGAGCCGCAGAAGGTTCGCGACTTCAGCTGCGAGTTTGCGTTTCGCGATCGCGAGCGGCTACTGAAGGCGATCTCGCGGCCGGGCGTCTTCGCCCATCGGCGGATCGATCCCGGCGCGCGGCACCTGCTCAATGCGGTGGATGTGGCGCCGGAATTGCGCGTGCTCGACATCGGCTGCGGCTCGGGCTGCGTGGCGATCGGCATCGCGGCCCGCGATCCGAGCGTCCACGTCCATGCCTTCGATAGTGCGGCCCGCGCGGTCGACTGCACGCAGCGCGGTGCGGCGATGAACGACCTGGGCAACATCACCGTCGCGCTCGACGCCGCGGGGGATGTGCCGGAGCCCGGCACCTGGGATCTCGCCTTGGCCAACCCACCTTACTACGCCGACTTCCGGATCGCCGAGGCCTTCGTGGAATCGGCCCGGCTGGCGCTCGCCCCCGGGGGCACGCTCCTGGTGGTGACGAAGCAGCCGTCGTGGTATCTGGAGCACATGCCGGCGACGTGGAACAACGTCGCGCAGGAGTTCGTGAAGAACTACCACATCATCGAGGCGGTCAAGGAGTAATCGCTGGACGGAAGCCCGACGCGCGAGCGAGGGGAGTTGGCGATTTGTGCGCGGGGCGGGTGTGAGCATCGTCGGGGGGAGTGGGGCCCGGATGG
The DNA here is from genome assembly GCA_044336925.1 of Pirellulales bacterium. Taxonomy (GTDB): domain Bacteria; phylum Planctomycetota; class Planctomycetia; order Pirellulales; family UBA1268; genus RGVT01. The sequence continues at coordinate 6,693 of JBIIOM010000095.1, read as the reverse complement.
ACCTTGCTCGCGCTGCGGGCTTTCGTGTGGATACGCATGCCCGTCCTACTTGCCTTCCCCGGCCGACGGCGAGGCCCTATCCTCCCGCGGCCATGTGCTCGCCACTCCCACCGGTGTTCTATTTCGCGGCCTGCGTCGCCCTCTGGGGGGCGGTGGCCTGCGGTCAGGATCGCATCGCGCTCCTGCCGCCGATCGACTTCAACCTCGACCAGGATTCGTTCGCCAACGAGCCGCTCTCCGATGCCGACCCGGAGGTGATCGCGCCGAAGCGCAAGTCCGGGGCGCCCTTCGGTTCGTCGGCGCCGTTCACGATCGGCGGCTTCTGGGCGCCGGCCGTCGCCGTGGAGGGGCAGCCGGCGCAGCTCGGGATCAACGCCGAGTATGCCCGGGTGTCGGCGCCGCTCGGCATCCCGATCGAGGGCAAGCCGATCTGGATCGGGATCGCGAAGTTCGGCCGGCTCGAACTGGCCACCGACGCCATCCTGCCCGACTCCGGCCAGCCCGTCCCCGATCAGCTCTGGCTCGTGGAGACCGGTGTCATGCACATTCGTCCGCTCGAAAGCGGCGGCACGCTCGGCGGAACGTTTCTGTTCGGATCGGCGAGCGATCGCCCGTATGCCGCAGGCCGCGATCTCACGCTCATGGCGGTCGGATTCTACAACCGGCCCGCCCGCAACGACCGCGACGAATGGAGCTTCAGCGTCTTCTATTCGCCCACGTCGCAGCTTCCCTACCCGCTGCCCGGCATCGCGTACGTCTGGCGGCCCGACGAGACGCTCGAGGCGAAGATCGGGGTGCCGCCCGCCATCGAGTGGCGGCCCACGGAAGACTGGACGTTCTCCGCCAATTATTTTCCGCTGGTGAACTTCAACGTCACGGCCCGCCGCCGGCTGGCCGACGGCCTCTTCATGCTGGCCTACTACCGCAGCGACACGGAGATCTATTTCCTGGCCGACCGCCTCCGTGACGACGAGCGGTTGTACGTGTTCGATCAGCGGGCGGCCGTGGGGCTCGAGCGGGTTTTGGGGCGGGGCTTCTCGCTCGAGTTTCTGGGGTCGTACCTCTTCGACCGCCAGCTCTTTCAGGGCACGAACTTCACGTCGGGCCGCACCGATCAGGTGCGGTTCGATCCCGGGCTCGGGCTGTCGCTGCAGTTGCTCTGGCGGCGGTGAGGCGCTCAAGTAGACCGCTCGCTCCGCGAGCGGATCGCAAAGGCAGGCTGAAGCCTACCCTACTGGTTCACGTGCACGACCTTCGCGGGCGGGAAGCCGTTGAAGTGGGTGCTGCTCGCCGCCGAGTAGGCGCCGATGTTCTCGCTGTAGAGATAATCGCCGATCTCGAGTTCCGGCAGCTGCTCCGCGAGGCTGATCGTGTCGAGTGCGTCGCAGGTGGGGCCGAAGACGGCGCAGATCTGCGGCGCGCCCTTCTTGAAGCTCTTCAGGTGGTAGGTGCAGTGGTCGAAGATCACGCCCGAGTAGGTGTGGTAGACGCCGTCGTCGACGTAGTAGCAGAGCTTGTCGTTGCGGAAGGCCTTGCCGATGATCTTCGAGACGGCGTTCCCGGCGGAAGCCACGAGAAACCGCCCCGGCTCCGCGAGGATCTCGATCTCCTTGGGGAAGAGCCGGTCGATCTCGTGGTTGATCTTCTTGGCGAGCGCCGAGAACTTCGGCACCGTGGCGTCGTAGGCGGCCGGGAAGCCGCCGCCGATATCGAGCAGCTTCAGGTTGTAGCCCCGCGACTTGGCCTCGTTGAAGATGCCGGCGCAGAGGTGGAGGGCCTGGATGAAGTTTTGCGGATTCGTGCACTGGCTGCCCACGTGAAACGAAAGCCCCTCGACGACGAGGTCATGTGTGTGGGCGTATTCGATCAGCTCGACGGCCTCGCCGGGCAGGGCGCCAAACTTGCTCGAGAGCTCCACCATCGAGCCCGTGTTGGGCACGCGAAGCCGCAGCGCGAGTCCGGCATGCGGCGCGTGCCTGGCGATCTTTTTCACCTCCTCGTGGTTGTCGTAGGTCACGAGGGGCTTGTAGCGGTCGAGCTCGCGGAGCGTCTCGATCGGCTTGATCGGATTGGCGTAGATGATCTTGTCCCAGATGAAGTCCTGGCGGGCCTTCGCCGGCAGATCCTTGATGTTTTCGTGGACCGTGTGGAATTCCTGCATGCTCGCCACGTCGAAGCTGCCGCCGAGCTCGTAGAAGGTCTTCACGATCGCCGGATCGCTGTTCACCTTCACGGCGTAGTAGATCTGCACGCGCGGAAAGTGCTTGCGGAAGAGCTTGTAGTTCTTCCGGAGCTCGTCGTGGTCGACCACGAAAAGCGGCGTGCCATGCTTCTTGGCGAGCGACAGGAGCGTTTTTGCGTTCATCAGTTCTTTTCTCCGAGCGCAGGGGCTCCGGGACGGCAGAAGTCTCCTCGCGGTGGGCCGCGGCGGCCCAATGCTCGTCGAGCTTCAGCCGATCCCGTCGCCCCGTCCTACGTAGTGGTGGCCAGTTCAGTCTCCGTCCGTGAGCAGGAAGTTCTTGAATTGCCACGGATCGGCGGGGTCGATTGCGGGCTGATTGTAGCCGTGGAAAGCGTTGGAGTAGTGCTTGAGCGGCGTCCAGTCGCTCTGCGTCGAGATGAATTTCCCGAGGTAGGGCTTGGCGATCCCGAGCACGTAGTCGTGCGGCAGGTCGTCGGGGAGGTTCACGCCCCGTTCGGGATTCTCGATCATCCACATGCAGGCGGCCACCACGGAGATCGCCACCTGCATGGTGGTGGCATTTTGATGCGGCACGAGCCGCCGCGACTCCTCGATCGAGAGGTCGGTGCCGCACCACCAGCTCGTCAGCGGGTGGCCCATGACGAGGGCCCCCAGAATGTCGGAGCCGCTCGTGATCTCGTCGGTCATGATCCGGATCCGCGGCTGGAGCTTGTAGTCGTAGCCGCGGAGCTCGTGGAGGCTCGCGATTGCGGCGTCGCACGGGCAGTAGGCGTAGTGCACGGTCGGCCGGTAGATCGTCTTGCCGGCGGCGTCGCGCACGGAGAGCTTCTCGGTGATGCTGAAGGCCTCGCCGTGGCGGACCACCATGCCCACGATGTTGAAGTTGGGCACCCAGCTCGCCACGAACGTGTTCATCCCCATGCGGGCCAGGCAGATCTGGCTCTTGGGGCCGTCGGCGTGCTCGTAGGCGTAGGGCGGCAACTCCTTCTCGTGCGTGCCCCAGCCCATCTCGGCGGTGGTCGTGCCCTCCTCGCGGAAGCCCTCCACGCTCCAGGTATTCACGAATTCGTCCACTTCCTTGGGGCGGTTCGAGATCTGCGTGTCGCGCTCGCTGCAGTGGATCACCTTCACGCCGAGTTCATGGGCGAGGTGATTGAAGGCCTTGTTCTTCGCGTGCTCGCGGATGTGCTCGGCCTGCGCGCCTGCAAACTTCTTCTCGTCGAGGCAGGTGGCGGCGATGTCGAGCAGGGCGTGCTTCGTGAAGTGGCTGATGAGGCCGGGATTGGCGCCATGCTCGAGCACGGCCGTGGGGCCGGGCGTCTTCCAGCCGGCGATCATCCGCCGCAGGTTCATGTGACGCCAGTAGAGCGTGAGGTGGGTCGGGTGGGCGCCCTTCGAATGTTCGTAGGGATCCCAGAGCTCGACCGACGTATTGAGATAGAGCACGCCGTGGTCGTGGCACCACTGCACGATCTCGCAGCAGTCGATGTTCCAGGCGAGGTCGATCAACAGGTCGCCGGCGGAGACGTGCTTGCCGAGCAGGGAGCCCAGGTTCTCGGGCGTCACCTTGTCGCGGACGAACGTGATGCCGCGGTCGATCCAGGGCTTGAGCGCGTGGTCGTTGGGCTCGAAGTCGAGGATCGTGATGTTCTTCGGGGAGACCTTGATGTGGTCGAGGAGGATCGGGAGCGTGCAGCGGGCGACGGCGCCGAAGCCGACGAAGAGAATGCGCTTGTTGAACGACACCATCGTGGGGTTTGAGTCCTCGAGTCCTTCAGGAAAAGCCGGGTAGAGAAGTATATCGGGGTCGCATTCGATTGTGGTGTGCTGCCGGTTCGGGGGCGGCACTTTTTTTGTCCGCCGTCCCAGCAGCGGAATGGCGCGTCGCGGTGGCCCTCGAAGACTCGGTCCAAATGCTCCTCGAGCTTTCGCCGACCCCCTCACCTACCGTTCTCGATTTTCCTGATAAACGCCACTGTTACCGGAGCCGCAGCCTATTTCGCGCGGAGGCGGATGGCGGCGCCGTCGGCCGCGAAGAGATCGAGGTCGATCCCCTGGAGTGCGGCCACCTCCACCTCCCCCATCCGGTAGGTCTTCGTGACGCCGCGAGCGGAAAATGCGGGCATGGGCATTGCGAGTGGGCGTCCGCGGAGGGGGAGGCAGCAGATTCTAGGTGGGCTTGGAGGTGCTGGTTCCTCGTGGGGGGTAGACCAAACTGAAAAATTAGTGGAAAAAATGTTTCCTATCTTGAACGAGCCCTGCCCTCAGACGGTGTTCCCCGCCCCGATATGCCATGCCAGCCCCACTGAAAATTGCGATCGCCTGCCCGATGGAATTGATTCGTGCGGGCATCCGAGAAATGGTCGCCAACACCGGCACCCAAGTGATTGCCGAGGCCGGCAATGCCGCCCAACTGCGGACGCTCGTCAAGCAGAAGAAGCCTCAAGTGATCCTCATCGATGGCTCGCTGCCCGGCTGCGTGCGGCAGGACAGTTTCGAATTGGTCATGGAGCTGAAGGATCGGCTGGCCGGTATCAGCCTTATTTTTCTGACGACCGTGGATAACCCCACCTACACGGCGCGTGCTCGGGCGGTCGGGGCATCCAACTGCCTCTCGATGAGCGTCGGCCGCGAGGAATTGGTCGCGGCGATCCGAAACGCGGCCCAAAAGAAGCCCGCCACCGGCGCCGGGGCGTTCGTCGCCATCTCGGGGGCGCTCTCCACGAGGGCCGCGGCCACGTCGGAGAAGAACCTCACGCCGCGGGAGCAGCAGGTGCTTTCGCATCTGGCCTACGGGCTCTCGAACGACGAGATCGCCCACTCGCTCGAGATCAGCGTCGAGACGGTGAAGGAGCACGTGCAGAAGATTCTGCGGAAGCTCGCCGTCAAGGATCGCACCCAGGCGGCCGTCTGGGCCGTCCGCCAGAAGCTCGCGTAAAGTAGGATAGGCTTCAGCCTGTCATCGTAGGATAGGCTTCAGCCTGTCATCGTAGGATAGGCTTCAGCCTGTCTTGCTTGTGGCAGGCTGAAGCCCGTCCTACTTGTGGCAGGCTAAAGCCTACCCTACTTGTGGCAGGCTGAAGCCTACCCTACTTGTGGCAGGCTGAAGCCTACCCTACTCGGGTGCGGGAGAGCATTTCCTGCCGCGCCGTGACGATGATCGAAACGAGGAGGTCTTTCACTTCCCGTTCGCTCCCGTAGGCATCGCGGATCGCCTCGAGCCGCTGGCGGGCGGCCTGCACGATCGCTGCGGGGTCTCTCACGTCGCGGGCGAGGCCGAGCCAGGTGTGGGGTGAGGCAAGCGAGTCTTCGGGGGCCGTCAGGCTCTCCCAATCGGCTGCGATGGCGATCATGGCGTGGAGGTCCGAGGGGGCGCGAGCATGGACGGCCCCGTCGGCCGTCCCTGCCTGTATTGGCGAGAGCGAGGCCCCCGAGGGGCAAAGCCGCCGAGAAAATGTCTTGCCCCCCCGCTTTTGCGGGACCACGATCGAAGTCGGGGCGGAGAGATTCGAACTCTCGACCTCCTGGTCCCAAACCAGGCGCGCTACCAACTGCGCTACGCCCCGAGGCGGTCGAGTGTAACACGGCCGTCAGGATGTGCACGGAAGCCCGACGCGCGAGCGAGGAGAGTCGGGGTTTTTTTGCGGGGCGGATCGACGCGGCGCTGGTTGGAGTGGCGGGCGGATGGGCCTTGCTCGCGCTGCGGGCTTTCGTATCTGCCGTTACTCGGTGATGTGGTCCAGCAGCCGCTGGAATTCGTCGAGGCTGCCGAACGGGATCACGATCCGGCCGGCGCCCTTGCCGTTGGCGTGCACCACCACCTTCGTCCCGAGCGCCCGCCGCAGCTGGTTTTCCACCGCCACGATCTGGCTCGCCCGCCGCGTGGCCGGACGCCCCGGCTTCCGCTTCGTGGCGGTGGCCGTCGTGCCGGTGGAGGTGCCAGTCTCGACGGCTTCGCCGTCGTGCTCCTCGCTGAGCGGCGCGGGAGCCAGGTCGTCGCCCACCTCGTCGGCCCGCAGGATCTCCTGCACCTCGCCTTCGATCGCGCGCACGGAGAGCCCCTCCGTCACGATCCGCTTGGCGAGCCGCGTCTGCTCATCTTCGTCGCCGAGGGGCAAAAGCGCGCGGGCGTGGCCCATCGAGATCGCGCCCGAGCGGAGCTGCTGCTGGACCGCATCGGGCAGTTCGAGCAGGCGGATGAGGTTCGCCACCGACGAGCGGTCGATCGAGAGCCGCTTGGCGAGCTCCTCCTGCGTGCAGTTCCACGTCGCCAGATACTGCTTGAAGCTCGCCGCCTTCTCGAGCGCGTCGAGATCGCGGCGCTGGAGGTTTTCGACGATCGCGATTTCCGACATCTGCCGGTCGTCCACGTCGAGCACGCGGACGAGCACCTTCTCCCAGCCGAGCCGGTTGGCCGCGGCGAGCCGGCGCTGGCCGGCGATGAGCTGGTAGCGATCCCCCTTCGCGCGGACCACGATCGGCTGCACGAG
>JBIIOM010000094.1:0-9451 GCA_044336925.1 Pirellulales bacterium | reverse complement strand
CCGGGGTTCACGCTCGTGGGATCGAGAAACCAGCCGGCGAAGAGGATGATCAGGGCGAAGAGCCCGAGCACCACGAGCACGTTGCGCCGCAACGACTCCTGGATCGCCAGCCGCGCGAGGGCCCAGATTCGCCGCGGCGACATGCCGGCGAGGTCACCAAGCCCGGTCAGAACGCCGCGGTAGACGCGGTCGCCGGCGACGAGCGGGCCATGGAGCGTTGCCTGCACGAGCCAGGCGATCGCCGCCGCGAAGACGGCCACGAGGGCGGCGGCGAACAGGTATGAAACCAGCGCCGGCCCGATCCAGGCCGAGAACTTCGGGATTTCTTCTTCGAGCACCATCCGGCTGCCACCCTGTCTTCCGCGTGCCTCTTGCCATCACCCTGCCGCCAAGACCGCGCTCAACTGCGGTGCGGGTCGCCCGCCGTCCGCGCTCGCCGTCCCGGCCGGGCTTCGGTGTCGCGCACCACCTCGAGAAACAGGTCCTCGAGCGTGGTGGTCGGATTGCCGATCTCGATCTCCTCGCCGCCATGACGCTTGAGGACGGCCCGGATCTCGTCATACGCCGCCGGCGCGAGCCCCTTCGTGCGGATCTGCGTCACGTCGGTCACGCGGAGCAGGTCTTCGACGCGGCCGAGTTCCTTGAGCTCGCCCTGGTGGAGCACGGCGATCCGGTCGCAGACGTCCTCGACGTCGGCCAGCAGGTGCGACGACATGATCACCGTCTTGCCGCGCTTCTTAAGGTCGATGATCAGATCCTTCATCTCGCGGGTGCCGATCGGGTCGAGGCCGCTGGTCGGCTCGTCGAGCAGCACGAGCTCGGGATCGTTGATGAGCGCCTGCGCGATGCCGATGCGGCGGGTCATGCCCTTGGAATACTCCTTGAGTTGCCGCTTCTTGTCGCGGCCGAGCCCCACCATGGCGATGAGCGCATCGGCGCGGCGCTTGCGCTCCTCCGGCGGCATGTCGAAGAGCCGGCCGTAGAAGTCGAGCGTCTCCTCGGCGTCGAGAAACTTGTAGAGATAGGTTTCCTCGGGCAGGTAGCCGACCCGCTCGTTCTTCGAGACGTCGGTCGCATCGCGGCCAAACACGAGCGCTTCACCCGAGGTCGGGAAGATGAGACCTAGCAGGAGTTTCATCGTGGTGGTCTTGCCGGAGCCGTTGGGCCCGAGCAGACCGAAGATCTCACCGCGCCGAACCTCCAGGTCGAGGGGCTTGAGGGCGACTTTCTTGCTGCGGCCCCAGAAGTCGCGATAGATCTTGGAGAGATTGCGGGCCTCGACGATCACGTCGTCGTCGCGGCGCCCGGCATCGGGGGAGCGGGTTGCATGCATGGATGGCTGCCCGTGGAGTGTGGCCGTAACTCCTTTGGTTGTACTGCCAAAGGAGGCGTTGTGTAGTGCTCGCGAATCCCAGCACTTGACGCCCCGGCAGGAATGCCTACAATCCGCGATGAGAATGATTCTCAATTTCTAAAAGAACTCTGATTTGCCACTGCTGAGGCTGCGAAAAATGAGTTTTCCCTGGATTGACGACGTGATTGCGGATCACATCTGGGGCCTTGCACCGGCTCCGCTTTCTGAAGAGATCATCGACGACACGCTGATCGAAGGGGAGCAGCCCGACGCCGCAGCCGAAACGCGGTCGCACCGCAGCGGGTTCACGCTCGTTGAACTCCTGGTCGTGATCGCGATCATTGGCACGCTCATCGGCATGCTCCTGCCGGCCGTGCAGGGCGCTCGCGAGGCGGCCCGCCGGACGCAGAGCCTGAGCAATCTGAAGCAGATGGGCCTGGCCCTCCACAACTATCACGACGCCAACCGCAGGCTGCCTCCCGGATTCCGCTCGACGACGACCGGCACGTGGTCCGGCGGATCGAATGATGCCGTGCCAGAATCCGGCCCCGGCTGGAGTTTTTTCTCCCTCATCCTGCCCTACTGCGAAGAAACGGCGCTGCAGAGCACGATTCGGTTCGATCTCCCGATCACCGACCCGCTCAACCAGGCAGCCCGAGAAACGAACGTGGCCTTGTTCATTGATCCTGGCGACACGGCTCCGCGCCTGATCGACATCACCGATTCCGGATCGCCGCCTGCGCCCACAAATACGCCGACGGTGATCACGCAGGCCGCGGTGTGCAGCTACGCAGGCTGCTTGGGAACCGAGAGCTACGAACAACTGCCCTTCACCGGCGTCTTCCACCGCAACAGCAGGATTCGGTTCTCAAACATCACTGACGGCCTGAGCAAGACGATCGGCATCGGTGAACGGATGAGTCGTCACACCCGCAGCAGTTGGGTGGGCGTTGTGCCGGGACAGGAACTTGTCTACGCCCCCGAATCGCCTCGGTACAACCCCGCCCAACTGAGCTTCAACTTTCGACCGGCGATTACCGCGACACTCGTCCACGTGAAGTCGAGCGTCCCGAGCCTGCAAGGCAGCCCTGGCGGCTTCATCGGCCCCTACAGCGCCGGCACGAACTTCCTCAACATGGATGGCTCTTGCCGGCTGATCAATGCCGAAACGCCCGTGGACATATTCAAGTCGCTATGCACGCGGGCCGGTGGCGAGGCGATCAGCGGCGATTACTAGTCGCCGACGAGTCTTCGAAAGCGGGCAGCCCCGGTGCACGCTGCGTGGCGATGGCCACGACCCGCTGCGCGGCCATCAATTCACTCGGCGTGAAATAGGGCTCGTCGGGCACGCCGCCGGCATGGTCGATCTTCTCGGCCGCCAGCTGCTCCCACGACAGGCCGTTCGAGAGATGCCAGGCGGCAGCCTGCGCGACCTTTTGCGACAGCTCACCGCGGCCGAGGCTCCCGAGCACGATCGCGAGTTTCGGATCGCTCGAGAATGAATCGACGGGCGCGAGCTTGTAGGCATGGCGGCTCGAAGGCTCGGGCTTGCCGTGCTCGAGGCAGACGGTCGTCACGCGAAGCACACGGGTCTTTTGGGGCGGGATCGAAAACGCGCCGCCGCCGGCTCCGCCCACGCCACCGCCGCCCATGCCGTTCATGCCCTGGCCGCCAAGCCCGCCGCCGGTGGCCTGCGGACCGCCGCCGATGCCGCCGGCGCCAAAGCCGGCGGCAGCACCACCGCCGCCCATGCCCATGCCCATCTGGGCGAGCACCGGCACGCCGGCAAAGGCCGCGGGGAGCTGCAGCGACAGCGGCTTCGAGGTCTGGTTCGTGATGATGACCTGCGCCGAACGCGAGTCGTTCGGGATGTATTTCACGGCCACGTCCCCCTTGGCCTCGGCGGCAAAAAGTTCCGCCGTCTCCGCGGCTGATGCCACTCCTGCCGAAGCACTCGCCCCCCGTGATCGAACCCGTCGAACCGGCTCCCGCGCCACCGCGGGCAACATCGAGGCGACGAGAGCAACGCCACACAGGGCGACGGCGAATGAGCGGGCCATGGAAAGATCCTGGAAGGCTGCTGGCGGAAACCACCACCAGTATGCCTTCGGCTTTCCACCCGGCGAAATCGGACAGATAGCCCGGATATGCCGATTTTTCCGGCCGTCCGGAGCGAAAATCACGCCCCAAGGCAAACCGCTTCGTCCCAAAGTAGACCGCTTCGTCCCGAAGCGGATCCCTGGCGGATCGCGCCGGTTCGCGGGCGGCAGAAGTCTCCTCGCGGTGTCCCTCGAGGACTCGGTCCAAATGCTCGTCGAGCTTCCGCCGACCCGCTCGCCTCCCCGTAGACCGCTTCGTCCCGAAGCGGATCGGGATCCGCTTGCGGAGCAAGCGGTCTACAAAAGGCGGTCTACGACTAACGCTTCGAGAACTGGGTGCCGCGGCGGGCGCCACGGAGACCGTACTTCTTGCGTTCCTTCATGCGGCCGTCACGGGTGAGCAAGCCGCTGTGCCGCAGGCTCTCGGCCAGTTCGCCATCAAACGTCTTGAGCGCCCGGGCGATGCCGAGCCGGCACGCGCCGGCCTGACCGGTCGGGCCGCCACCGTCCACGGTGATGTCGATGTTCACGGCCGATTGCTTGCCCATCTGTTCGAGCGCACCCGAGATGAGCACCCGATCCTTGATGGACGGGAAATAGGCGTCGAGATCGCGGCCGTTCACCTTGATCGTGCCGGAACCGCTGCGCAAACGCACGCGAGCCACGGCCGTCTTGCGGCGGCCCGTTGCGAGGATGTCGGTGGATCGAACTGACTTTGCACTCTCGGCGGCCATCGTCTCTTCCTTCGCTTGAAGCTTACTCTGGTGAATGAATCGTTGATTACTTCGCGCCCATTTCGAGCGACTCGGGCTGCTGCGCCTGGTGCGGATGCTCCGAGCCGGCGTAGACCTTGAGTTTGTCGAGCATGACCCGGCCGAGGCGGGTCTTCGGCAGCATGCGGCGCACAGCCTCTTCGATGATCAGTTCGGGACGGCGGTTGAGCCGGTGCTCTGCCGTTTCGGACTTGAGGCCCTGATAACCGGTGTACCAGCGATAAAGCTTCTGCTGCCACTTCTTGCCGGTGAACTGGACCTTTTCGGCGTTCACCACGACGACGAAGTCGCCGGTATCGACGTGGGGGGTGTAGGTCGGGCGATGCTTGCCCATCAGAACCATTGCGATGTCGCTCGCCAGCCGGCCGACGACCTTGTCACTGGCGTCGACCAGCCACCAGCGCTGCTCGATCTCGCCCGGCTTTGCCATGAATGTCTTCATTGTCTCGTCCGCTCGAATCCTCGACGGGGTGCCATTTTGCGGCACGTTTTTCGGGTGTTTGGGAGCCCCGGATGCTACCAGTGCAGGGGCGGGTGGGCAAGCGGCCTCCCTCGGCCCCGGTGATCACGAACATCGCCGCGTTTTTTCCAGCTTCGCGGGCCCAGCGGCCGCGCCGAGTTGTCAGCCCGGCGGCCGGCAATCACACTTTGGCCGCGTCGCCCCTTTTGATCCGCCGTGCCGCCCCGGCGCGGCCACTCCCGCAGCAAGGCCCCCCGAATGAAGGTTGCCGTCGCAAAAGAGACGTTTCCTGGCGAACGGCGCGTGGCGCTCGTGCCCGCCGCCGTGGCGCCGCTCAAGAAAACCGGTCTCGACGTCGCCGTCGAAAGCGGGGCCGGCGCGGCCGCCGGCTTCTCCGATGACGACTACCGCGCCGCCGGCGCCGAGATCGTCTCGCGCGACGAGGCCTTTGCCGCCGACTGCCTGCTGACCGTGCGCACCGGCGGCGCCGCCGGCGCTGCCTGGCATGCCGACCGCGACCGCCTCCGGCCCGGGCAGATCGTGATCGGAATGTGCGACCCGCTTTCATCGCCCGACGCCTGCCGCGAGGCGGCCGAACGCGGCGCAACGCTCTTCTCGCTCGAACTCGTGCCGCGGATCACGCGTGCGCAGAGCATGGACGTGCTCTCCAGCCAGGCCAACATCGCCGGCTATCGCGCCGTGCTCGTGGCCGCCGGCGCGCTGCCCCGCATCCTGCCGATGATGACGACGGCCGCCGGCACCGTCACGCCCGCCAAGGCGCTCATCCTCGGCGCCGGCGTCGCGGGCCTGCAGGCGATCGCGACGGCCAAGCGGCTCGGCGCCCAGGTGAGCGCCTATGACGTGCGCCCGGCGGTGAAGGAGCAGGTGCAGAGCCTCGGTGCGAAGTTCGTCGAACTGCCGCTCGAGACCGGGGCGAGCGAGGCGGCCGGCGGCTATGCCAAGGCGATGGGCGAGGAGTTTTACGCCAAACAGCGGGAGCTCCTCGGCAAGGTCGTGGCCGACAGCGACATCGTCATCTGCACGGCCCTGATCCCGGGCCAGAAGGCCCCGGTGCTGGTCACCCGCGAGATGGTCGCCCGGATGAAGCCCGGCAGCGTGATCGTGGACATGGCCGCCGAGCGCGGTGGCAACTGCGAAGGCTCGGCCCCCGACGACACCGTCATCCTCAACGGCGTGACGATCCTGGGGCCCACGAACCTGCCCGCCGACGTGCCTTTCCACACGAGCCAGCTCTACGCGAAGAACATCGCCACGTTCCTGGCGCATCTCGTGAAGAGCGGCCTCCCGAACGTGTCGCTCGACGACGAGATCTGCCGCGACACGCTCGTGACGAGCGGCGGCCAGATCGTCCATCCGAAGGTCCGCGAGCGGGCCGGCCTGCCGTCGCTCGAAACGGCCACCGCCTGACGCAGCCACCACTTTCTCTTCCGGAACAATCCCATGAGCCCCACGCTGCTCCCCACCCTGCCCCAGCTCTTCGCCGCCGCCGTCGCCGCCGAGGATCCCGCCTCGCGGTTCATCCGGCTGCTCACGGTGTTTCTGCTCGCGATGTGGGTGGGCTTCGAGGTGATCACGAAGGTGCCGCAGCGGCTCCATACGCCGCTCACCAGCGGCTCCAATGCGATCTCCGGCATCACCGTCGTGGGCGCCTTGGTCGTGGCCGGCGCGCTCTCCACCGGCGCGAGCACGCTGCTGGGGCTCGCCGCCGTCGTCCTCGCGATGATCAACGTGGCGGGCGGCTTCGTCGTCACCCACCGGATGCTCGAGATGTTCAACCCGAAGAAGAAGTGAACCCCGCCCCATGTCGAGCCAAGCCTGGATCAATCTCGCCTACCTGACAGCCTCGATGCTCTTCATCGTGGCCTTCAAGCTCATGACCGGCCCGCGCACGGCCGTGAAGGGCAACTACCTTGGCGCGCTTGGCATGGCGATCGCGATCATCGCCGCCTGCTGCGAGAAGCCGATCGCGCTGAGCGTGGCCGCGCACGGCGTCTGGCCACTGGTGATGATCGGGATCGCCGGCCTGATCGGGGGCGTGGTCGGCGCCGTGATGGCGATCAGGTATCCGATGACGGGTATGCCGCAGATGGTGGCCCTCCTGAACGGCTTCGGCGGCGCGGCCTCCGTGCTCGTCGCGGGCGCCGAACTCTCGAGCACCTGCAACCTCGCCTTCTGCGACAATGCCGAGCAGGCTGCGACGGCCGCCGCCAGCCTCGCCCCTTGGACACAGTTCGCGATCGCGACGGCGCTCACCGGGCTCATCGGCGCCGTGACGTTCTGGGGCAGCCTCGTCGCCTTCGGCAAGCTCGAGGAACTGCCGCAGTTCAAGAAAGCCTGGACGAACCCCAACCGCCACTGGATCAACCTCGCCCTCGCGGCCCTCACGCTGCTCTTGATCTGGGGCGTCTGCGCGAATCCCGACCGCACGATCCTTTACTGGCTGCTCGTGGTCGCCGGCAGCGCGCTGGGCGTCACGCTCACGCTGCCGATCGGCGGCGCCGACATGCCGGTCGTGATCTGCCTCTTGAACAGCTACTCGGGGCTCGCCGCGGCGGCGGCCGGCTTCGTGATCGACAACTCCGTGCTCGTGATCGCCGGCTCGCTCGTGGGCGCTTCGGGGCTGATCCTGACGGCCATCATGTGCCAGGCGATGAACCGCTCGCTCGTGGGCGTGCTCTTCGGCGGCCTCGGCACGACGGCCGTCGCCAACGCCGACGACGTCTACGCCGGCAAGGTGAAGAGCGCGAGCGCCGAGGAGATCGCGATGGTGCTCGAGGGGGCCGATCGAGTCGTGATCGTGCCGGGCTACGGGCTCGCGGTCGCACAGGCGCAGCATGCCGTCCGCGAACTGGCCAATGCCCTGGAAAAGCGGGGCACGACGGTCGAATACGCGATCCATCCGGTGGCCGGCCGGATGCCCGGGCACATGAACGTGCTCCTGGCCGAGGCCGACATCCCCTATGAAAAGCTCCGCGAGATGGACGACATCAATCCCACGTTCCCGGAGACCGACGTGGCGATCGTGATCGGGGCCAACGACGTGGTGAATCCGGCGGCCCGCACCGATCCCAAGAGCCCGATCGCCGGCATGCCGATCCTCGACGTCGACAAGGCGAAGACGGTGGTGGTGGTGAAGCGGTCGCTCTCGCCGGGCTTCGCGGGCATCCCCAACCCACTCTTCGCCGCCGACAACACGCTGATGTATTTCGCCGACGGCAAGAAGGCGATCCTCGACCTGACGAACGCCCTCTCGTAGCGACGGGCCTCCAGGCCTGTCGTCCGCGTAGCACGGCCGCCTGCCCGCGCCGCATCGCGAAACCGCTACCCCGCTCCGCGGTCGAGCACGAGATCGAATGCCTTGCGAGCGCCGCTGCGATAGGTGCGAAAACCTCGCCGATCCAGCGTGCACACGGCCGTGGTCCGCACGTGTGCCGCCAGCAGCACGAGCGTAGCATCCGCGAAGTCCATTGGCACGTCGGCGTATTTCGTCATGAGTCCGCCTGCCTGCAGGAGGTTATCGGCCGACATCGACGAATGAATCACCGCTTGCGAGGAGAAGAGGAAGTCGATCAAGAGCCCAGGCCCTGCCGGGCTCCGTGACACCAGATGCATCGCCTCGACGATCACGGCATCGGTCGTGACGAACCGGCCACCAAACCGCTCGAAGGCACGCACGACCACGCGATGGGCAGCGTCCGCATCATCGAGAAAGGCGATGATCGGGCCCGTGTCGAGCAGCCACGCCTCCATACGCGTCGGCCTCAGTTCCGCCAGTTCCGCTCGCGGAGCGACTTCGACCAGGCATCACCGCCAGCCACAGCCTTGCGGCCGCTTGCTGCCGCGCCCAGTGCTCCGGCGAGGTGCCTGAGCCGCTCTCCGGCCGACTCCGCAGCGACGCCTCGCTCGATGAGGCCGCGGACGAACTCAGAATCCGACAGCCCGAGCGCGGAGGCGATCCGGTGCAGGTCGCGGCGCTGCTTGTCGTCGAGCCGAATGGTCAATGAACCGCTCATGGTAATGATTGTAAGACAAGTGTCGTGCAGACGCAAGACAAGGTCGGCGGTGGTGGTGGTGAAGCGGTCGCTCTCGCCGGGCTTCGCGGGGATCCCCAACCCGCTCTTCGCCGCCGACAACACGCTGATGTATTTCGCCGACGGCAAGAAGGCGGTTCTGGATCTGACCAACGCGCTTCAGTAACGGCCCAAGTAGACCGCTTGCTCCGCGAGCGGCTTTGGGGATCCGCTTGCGGAGCAAGCGGTCTACGGGGAGCAAGCCGTCTACAGCACGTCGCCCCAGAGGGCGTCGGAGACGAGCAGACCGGCACGGGTGAGGGCGACCCGCGCGCCGCCGTCGGTCGCCAGACCTTGCGCGACCCAGCGATTGATCGGCGCTCCGGCGAGCGCGTCGAGATCGAAGCCGCTCGCCGCCTGAAACGCCGCGCGATCGATGCCATCGCGGCGCCGCAGGCCGACGACGATCCGCTCCCGCGCGGCCTGCTCGTCGGTCATCGCATCGACGTCGCCCGTGGCGTCGCCCCCCGCGAGCGTCTTGTTGATCCAGGCCGTCGTGCTGCGGTGGTTCGTCGTGCGCGTGCGGCCATCGAACCGTGCCGCCCCGGGCCCGAATGCCTCCCACGGACGGCAGTCCCAGTAGGCCTCGTTGTGCCGACAGCGGAAGCCGAGGCGGGCGAAATTCGACACCTCGTAGTGCTCGTAGCCCGCGGCCGACAGCCGGTCGATCGCCA
>JBIIOM010000013.1:0-29058 GCA_044336925.1 Pirellulales bacterium | reverse complement strand
CTTTTCTCGAAAGAAACAATAGCAGACGCCACCCCGCCGGGGATACGCCCATGCGGTATGACCCGCTCCTTCATATCGTCCTCCACGAGCCGGAAATCCCGCCCAATGCCGGCAACGTCGGCCGGACCTGCGTGGCGATCGGCGCGAAGATGTGGCTCGTGAAGCCGATCGGCTTCAAGCTCGACGACTACTACCTGCGACGGGCCGGCCTCGACTACTGGAAGCACCTCGAATGGGAGGTGGCGGAGTCGTGGGAGGACCTCGTCGCCAGGCTCGCGGCGATCGGCCGACAGCCGAACTGGCTCTACGAGGTGGGGGGAATGCGGCAGTACACAGATGTGACCTATTCGCGGGGCGACGTGCTCGTCTTCGGGAGCGAGTCGAAGGGGCTCGCGCCCGAATTGCTCGCGGCCCACGCCGACCGGCACCTCGCGATCCCGGCGCGGCCGCAGGTGCGGAGCCTCAACGTGGCGAATTGCGCGGCGCTCGTGGCCTACGAGGCCGTCCGGCAATTCGGCGGGCTGAAGTAGGGCAGGCTTCAGCCTGCCAAAGTAGACCGCTTGCTCCGCAAGCGGATCTTCCTAGCCGCTTGCGGAGCAAGCGGTCTACTTACATCTCGATCTCGTAGCCCTTGCGATACGGCCGCGCGAGCATCGCGTTGGCCTCGTCATCGCCGACGATCTGCTCGGCGACGGGTTCCCATTTGAGCGACCTGCCCAGGCGGGCGCTGATGCCGGCGAGGTGGCAGATGTTGAGCATCCTCATGTGGGAGTGGACATCGGAGATCGGCATCGCGCCGCTGCGGGTGCATTGCAGGAAGTTGGCCCAGTGGGCCTTCCGCTCGTTCCCCTCCATGGGCATGTGGCGATAGACGTTCGCCACCGCATTGGCCGGCAGCGGATCATCCTTCAAGGCGTCGACCGGCTCGCCGGCCAGTTTGCCGCGGCTCACAAAGATCCGGCCCTTGTCCCCCTCGATGAGCACGCCGTTGTCGGTGTCGTGGCGGATCACCATCTTCGTGCCCTCGGGGAAATCGACCGTGAAGAGGAATTCCGTCGCGGTGTTGTAGCGATCCTTCTCGACCGGCACGCCGTCCTTGAACGTCACAGGATGCGTCGCCGTGCCGCTGATCCCCGTCGGCCCTCCCGTCTGGCCGTTGAGCATGAGCGCCCAGGTGGCGATGTCCACGTGGTGCGCGCCCCAGTCGGTGAGCTTGCCGCCGGAATACTCATACCACCAGCGGAATTCATAGTGGCAGTTGGTCTGCGGCTTGGGCAGTGTCTCCTTGCCGTCCTTGTCCTTGGTGGCCGGCCCTTGCAGGAACCGGTAGTCGGCGACGGGGGCCGGGCCCAGCCAGCGATCCCAGTCGAGCCCCTTCGGCACCTCCACCACGGGCAGTGCGGGGCTCGAGGGGGGCGCGCCGATCGCCGCCTGCACCAGCTTGATCCTGCCAAGGCGGCCCTCCGCGACGAGGGCCATCGCCGTCACGAACCGCGGAAAGTCGCTCCGCTGCTGCGTGCCAACCTGCACGATCCGGCCCGTCTCACGCTGCACCTTCCGGATCAGCTTGCCCTCGTCAATCGTGAGCGTGAGCGGCTTCTCGCAGTAGACGTCCTTGCCGGCGAGCATCGCCTCGATGACCGGCTTCGTGTGCCAGTGGTCGGGCGTGGCGACGTGGATTACGTCGATGTCCTTCCGCTCGAGGATCTTGCGGTAGTCGTCGTAGACGGCGGCCTTCCCCTGGCTGTAGCGCTCGTTGGATTCGGCGGCGCGATTCGCATCCACGTCGGCGATCGCCACGACGTCGATCCATTCCTTGGCCACGCCCATGTTGGCCTTCGCGATGTCGCCGGCGCCAATCAGGCCGAGGGCAATCCGGTCGTTCTTCGACTGCGTCTCGTCGGCGAGCGTCTTCGGCGTCGAGAAGAAATAGGGTGTGGCAGCCGTGGCGGCCGCGGCCGTGGCGCAGGACGAAAGAAAATGGCGGCGGTTGCCGTTCATGGTCGACGCTCCTCGAGTGATTGAACCGACTGAATCAACGTGAAGCCGTAAGGTTACCCGCAGGCGCGGGATTTCGCCATCGTTTCCGAGAGCCCCTGGCGGAAGACAGTGGTATGACGCGTGGCGATCGATTGCCAGCTTTACGGTCAGAATTCGCCGCCGGTTCCGCGACAGGCACGGAGCCAACGCTTGGCCCCGGTAGACCGCTTGCTCCGCAAGCGGATCTTCTTGTGCCGCTTGCGGAGCAAGCGGACTACTTTCGCAAGCGGTCTACTCGCCACACAGCGGCAAATGTCGGTAATACACCTCCAGCATGCAGGCGCAGAGCGTGGTCATGTAAAGCCTTCCGCCCACGTGCCCCCACTGGTCGTTCGCGGGATCCCAGCTCCCCTTCTCCCGGCCGGTCTCTACCTGCTGGCCGAGCAGTTGCTCCTGCATTCCCCGGTTCCATCGCGTCCACACGTCTCCTCCCATGTGGTGGCAGACCTGCGTGGCGTAATACCAGGCGTAGACATTTTTCTTGCGGTAGTCGAAATCGATCGGCGCCTCGCGCAGGAGCAATTCGACGCCGGCCACGAGCCGCGGATCATCCGGCCGCCAGCCGAGATACTGCCGGCAAAGCAAGCCTTCGGCCGTGAGCGCCGGCCGAAAATCGAAAAACTTCTGGTTCGGACTGATCTGGTAGCCGTAGCCGAGATCGTCCGACACGAAGACGGCGTCGAGGAAGGTGGAGAGCCGCTCGTAAGCCGCCGCCGGCACGTCGAGCCCCGCCATCTCGCCGCTCTTGAGCGCCATCAGATACCAGCCCGTCACCGACATGTCGCCGCGGTTGTCCTGCTCGGGCTGCGGCGGATGGTAGCGCCAGCCGCCGTCGGGCACCTGCGCCGCGATCGCGTAGCCAAGCGCCCGCCGCGCCGGCGCCTCGAGGAGCGGATCCTTCGTCATGCCGTAGGCCTCGCAGAGCGCGATCGTGGCCTGCGCGTGGGCATACATCGCGTGCTGTTCGAGCATGCCCCCGGTCTCGAACGTGCCGTCAGGCCTCTGCGCCTTCACGAGCGCCTTCCAGGCCTTGGCCACGCTCGCCCGGTGGTCGCCGTCGCGGGTCGTGTTGCCGGCGCCCTGCAGGGCGATGAGCGCGAGCGCCGACGCGGCGAGCCGGTTCTCCTGCGCGCCGCCGTCGCCATACGGGCCTTTCAGGCTCCAGAGACCGTCTTTCTTCTGCTGCCGCACGATCCAGTCGAGCGCGAGCGCCACCGCCGCCTCGGTGGCGTCGGTTCCGCCCCCCGAGCCGAGGAGTTTCCGGCGCACGCCGGCCGCACGGCCGGCGAGCGCCGTGCCGATCGCGGGCTGTTGCGCGGCCGCCGCCTCCCCCGCCTTCACGGCGACCGAGGTCTCTGGCACCCGCGGCTGGGGCGGGGGTTCCACGACGGACTCGGGCTTCACGACCTGCGGCGCAGCGGTCGCCGTCTCCGCGTCGTCCGGCTCCAGAATTTCGACCACGTTCGGCACCTCCGCCTTTTCCGTGGCCTCGGGCTCGCCCATGTGACCGGCCTCGGGACCGAACACGAGCGTGAGCGTCGGCCGTTTCGGGATCTCCTGCCGCACGCTCAAGACCGCGAGCAGGATGAGCAGGAGCAGGTGGAGCGAGAGGCTGAGCGTCCACGCCGGGCTGTCATCGACGAGCTTTCTGATCCGCTCGCGAACGACGGACCACGAGAGCGGCTGCGACGGCCGCCGTTCGCGCGGCGTTTGCGGCGCGGCGTGCGGCCGAAACTCGAGCGGTGGCAAAGGCGCCGCGGCGGGCTCGTCAGACCACGGAAATCCCCCGACAACGGCCGACGACCTCGCCGCCTGGGGCAGATCTGGCTTGGCCGCCGCAGGCAGATCTGGTTTGGCCGCCGCAGGCGGGTTTGGAAAGTCGGGCACGGGAGTATGCGGGTCTTCTGATTTCATGGTGGCTGCCGACGGCAGCGTTATTCTCGACGGTTCCCGCGTGCGGCAATGCCAAATTGCCCGTTCCAAACAATCTGCCCTTCTTTTCGACCGCCCGCATGGATATGATGCTCGTAACACCCAACTGACGCGGGGTGGAGCAGCCCGGTAGCTCGCGAGGCTCATAACCTCGAGGTCGCAGGTTCGAATCCTGTCCCCGCCATTTCACGCCGGCAGGGCCATCCATGGCCCCTGCCGGCTGTTTTTTGCGCGGCCTGCCGCCGCGGGTTCACGCAAGCCCGGCCATTCATGGCCCGGGCTTGCTTGCTTTCTGGCCCCGCCCTCCAGGCGGTTCCCGTCCCCAAAAGCCCCTCGCGGAAGCGACGGGGATGACACGTGCCATCCCCATCCGGGCTGCTCGGAAGCACCAAAACACTACCGAACGCCCGCTTTGTCGCGGCGCAGCTCGCAGCGTAAACTTCTAGTTATGGACGCCAATCTCGCCAATCGCATCACGGTCGACCCGGGAAAACGCAGCGGGAAGCCCTGCATACGCGGCCTCCGGATCACGGTTTCCGATGTTTTGGAGTATCTCGCGTCCGGAATGACCGAGGCCCAGATTCTGGCCGACTTCCCTGAACTGACCATCGAGGACATCCGTGCTTGCCTCGCCTTCGCGGCCGAGCGAGAGCGGCGCCTGCTTGGATCGGTCGCGTGAAGGCTCTGCTCGATCAGAATCTGTCTTTTCGACTGCTCGACGTCTTGCTGCCGCGCTTTCCTGGCAGTCTTCATGTGCGCGATGTCGCACTCACGGGCGACGACGACGAACGAATCTGGGTTCTGGCCAGAACTGAAGGCTTCGTCATCGTCACGAAAGACAACGACTTTCTTGCCCGTGCCTTGGTGCGAGGCCATCCACCGCAAGTCATACAAATCTGTCTCGGCAACGCATCGACCGGGCAAATAGCGAAACTCTTGACTGCCCGCATGGATGAAATCGAGCGATTCGTCTCCGAAAACAGGGAATCGGTATTCCTGTTGCGTGAATAAGCGTTGTGCGTGAGCGCAGGCGTATTGCGGAGTGGATCGCGGCATCCCACCGGCTTCCGCCTTTCCCACACCCTTTATGGTGGCCCATATCCGTCAGTATCATGTCTTCGGCTGGCGGATCGAGTTCGACTTTCTGCAAGCCACTTCCTCGATCGCAACGGCAAGGAGTTCAGCGCATGAACAGTCAGCCATCGGTTCGCGGGGCCACGGCCCCTTCGGGACGGCTCTCGCGTCGCCGGTTTCTCGGTCGGACGGCGGCCGTCGGTGCCGCGGCGGCGGCCCCCATGATCATTCCGTCGTCGGCCCTCGGCCTCGATGGGGCGGTGCCGCCGAGCGAGCGGGTGGTGGTGGGCGGCATCGGCATCGGCAGCCGCGGCGCCTACGACCTGAGCTGCTTCCTCCAGCAGCCCGACGTGCAGTTCGCCGCGATCTGTGACGTGAAGGAGGCCCGCCGGCTGGCCGTGAAAAAGACGGCCGACGAGCACCATGGCAACCAGAACTGCGCGATGTACGTCGACTTCCGCGAATTGCTCGATCGCGGCGACATCGACGCGGTGCTCATCGCCACCGGCCCCAACTGGCACGGACTGATGTCGATGTTCGCCGCCAAGGCGGGCAAAGACATCTACTGCGAGAAGCCCTGCACGAAGAACATCGCCGAGACGCTCGTCCATCGCGACACGATGCGGCGATGCGGCACCGTGTTTCAGGCGGGCACACAGCGGCGCAACCTGCCGCACTTCGGGTTTGCCTGCGAACTGGCCCGCAGCGGCCGGCTCGGCAAGGTGAAGCGGGTCTACGCCCATCCGGCCGGCATGAAGGCCATGACGAGCGGCTGGCTGCCCGAGGAGCCGCTGCCCGATCCGAAGAAGGACGATTGGGATCTCTATCTCGGCCCGGCGGCCTGGCGTCCTTATAACGCGAAGACGTTCAAGGACGGCTTCAACTTCGAGAAAGGGGGCGGCCTCGTCGGAGGCGGCGTGCTCGAGTGGGGCTCGCACTGCGTCGACCTCTGCCAGTGGGCGGTGAACGACCGGCCGCCACCGGTGACCTACAACCCGCCCAAGGACGGCGAGCTCGTGGCTCGTTACGACGACGGCGCGGAACTCATCTTCCGCGAGAAAGGCTGGATCCCGCTGGGCTCGTGCCCGGTGCGATTCGAAGGGGAGACGGGCTGGGTCGAGACGGGCGACTCTGGCAGGCTCGTGCTCAGCTCGCCCGAGCTCCTCGCGGGCCGCACGGTGGAGGAGATCGGCGGGTATCCGGCCACGTTCCACGTCCGCGACTTTCTCGACTGCGTGAAGACGCGGGGCAAGCCGAAGGGCAACGCCGACGCGGCTTGCAACGCCCATCTCGCCTGCCACGCCGCCAACATCGCGATCTATCTGGGCCGCCCGGTGACGTTCGACCTGGCGACCTATCGGTTCGTGAACGACGCCGCCGCCAATCGGCTGCGGTCGGAATCGCTCCGCGAGCCCTGGCGTCTGTAACCCGCGGATGCGCACACAAAGCCCCCGGCGGCAGCCCAGGGCCCCACGTCTTTCTCACTCAACCGGAGTCCGATCCATGTCGATGCAGCGAACCCTTGTCGTAGCGGCGGTTGCCGTGCTTCTGCTGGCAGCACCGCGGAGCATCTCCGCGCAGCCCCCGGCCACGCCCAAAGAGCCGGCGCTGCTCGCCGTGCTGCGGTCCGACGCTCCCGAGGCGGAGAAGGCGATCACGTGCAAGCATCTGGCTGTCTACGGCACGGCGGCCGCGGTGCCCGACCTCGCGCCCCTGCTCGCCAACGAGCGGCTGGCGTCGTGGGCGCGGATCGCGCTCGAGGCGATTCCTGGCGCGGAGTCGGATGCGGCCCTGCGCAAGGCGGCCGCCACGCTCACGGGCAAACTGCAGATCGGGGCGATCAATTCACTCGGCGTGCGCCGCAACACCGGCGCGGTCGGGATGCTCCTGCCCATGCTCACAAATACGGATGCCGGAGTGGCTGCGGCAGCCGCGGCGGCGCTCGGGTCGATCTCAACGCCGGAGGCGGGCGCGCAGCTGGCCGGCGCGTTGGCGGCGAGCCAGCCCGGCCCACAGCGGGATCAAGTGGCCCAGGCCTGCGTCGTCTGCGCCGAGCGGCTGCATGCCGCCGGCAAGGTGGCCGAGGCACTGGCCATCTACGACGCCGTGCGACGTGCCGACATCTCGGAGCAGCGGCGGGCCGAGGCGATTCGCGGGGCGATTCTCGTGCGGGGCGCCGACGGGATTCCGCTGCTCGTGGAAACGCTGCGGTCGCCTGTGCAGCGGATCGCAAACATGGGCCTCTTCACGGCGCGGGAATTGGGCCGCGGCGACCGGCCCGACGCGGCCGTCGCCGGGAAGGTCGATCGGGCGCTCATCGAAGAAGTGGCGGCCGGCAAGACCGCCGGGCCTGCAGCCGATCGGGCCGTGCTCGTGATCGACGTCCTCGCCGAGCGGAACGCAGGCCGAGGCGACGCCGCCGTGCAGCAGGCGCTGCTCGCGGCCGCTGCCGCGGGGCCGAAGCCCGTGCGGCTGGCCGCAGTGACGGCGCTCGGCAAAACAGGCAATGCTTCGGTCGTGGGCCCGCTGCTCGAGACCGCGAAGGATCCCGATGCCGGCTTCGCGGTCGCGGCCCGAGCGGCGCTCGCCGCGCTGCCCGGGGACGAAGTCGATGCCGAGATCAAGCGGCGGCTCACGGCGTCCGACACGAAGCTCCTGCCGGTGGTCGTGGGCGTGGTGGCCGATCGACGGATCGCGGCCGTGCCCGAAATCCTCGGCCTCGTCGCCAGCCCCGAGCCCGCAGTGCGCCTCGTGGCCTACGAGGCGCTCGGCAACGTGGTCGATCTTGGCAATCTCGACGTGCTCATCGAGCAGGCCGTGAAGCCGCGCGATCCCCGCGATGCCGAGGCCGCGCGGAAGGCGGTCAAGCAGGCGGCGATCCGCATGGCCGACCGCGACGCCTGCGCCGACAAGCTCGCCGCGGCGATGGCGACGGCGCCGGCCGACGTGAGGATCATGCTCCTCGACATCCTCGGCGAAGTCGGAGGCACGCGGGCGCTCGCCGCGGTGGCCGCGGCCGGGAAGTCGAAGGACAAGGCCCTCGAGGACGCGGCCACGCGGCTGCTCGGCAAATGGATGACGGCCGACGCGGCGCCGGTGCTCCTGGATCTCGCCACGCCGTCCACCGGCTGCTCATTCCAGACCCGTGCCCTCCGCGGCTACCTGCGGATCGCGCGGCAGTTCGCGCTGCCCGACGTGGAGCGTGCCGAGATGTGCCGCCGCGCCCTCGCCGTGGCCGCCGACCAAGTCGATCAGACGGCGATCCTCGACATCCTCGTCCGCTATCCGACGTCGGCCGGGCTCGCGGTCGCCGGTGGAGCGGCCGCCAAGCCGGGGCTCGCCGAGAAGGCGCGGGCCACGGTCGCGACGATCACGGCGAAGCTTCCCTACGTGACGATCGAGGGAGGCGAGGGGCCGGGCAAGGGCAAGTGCGTGGTGCTTATCAGCGGCGACGAGGAATACCGCAGCGAGGAGGCCCTCACGCAGCTCGCGAAGATTCTGGCCAGGCACCACGGCTTCACGTGCACGGTGCTCTACGCGATCGATCCGAAGACGGGCGAGATTACGCCCACGCACACCACCAACATCCCGGGTCTCGAGGCCCTGCGGACGGCCGACCTGATGGTGATCGCGGCGCGGTTTCGCAATCTGCCCGACGAGCAGATGAAGGAGATCGATGACTACCTGCGGGCCGGCAAGCCCGTGATCGGCATGCGGACGGCGACGCACGCCTTTAATGTCCCGGCCGATCGGAAATATGCCCACTACGGCTGGCAGTCGAAGCTCGAGCGGATGCCGGACGGATTCGGGCGGCACGTGCTCGGCGAGACGTGGATCAGCCACCACGGCCACCACGGCCACGAGAGCACGAACGGCCTCGTCGCCCCCGGCGCGAAGGATCACCCGATCCTCCGCGGCATCGCCGACGGCGACATCTGGGGCCCGACCGACGTCTATGGCGTGCGGCTGCCGCTGCCGGGCGATTCGGTGCCGCTCGTGCTCGGGCAGGTGCTCGAAGGGATGAAGCCGGATTCACCGGTCGTCACGGGCGAGGACGCGAAGAAGAACGAGCCGATGATGCCGGTGGCGTGGACGAAGACGTATTCGGTCGATGGCGGTCCGAAGGGCCGCGCGTTCACGACCACGATGGGGTCGTCGACCGATCTCTCGTCGGAGGGCGTGCGGCGGCTGCTCGTGAACGCCTGCTACTGGGCGACGGGGCTCGAGACCGCGATCCCCGCGAAGTCGGCGGTCGAGATCGTGGGCACGTACGAGCCGACGCCGTTCGGCTTCGGCACGGGCAAGAAGGGCCTCAAGCCCGCCAACCTCAGATAGTTGGCGGCGTGCTTCCGCTGGAAACGAGTACTGACGACTTTTTCGCACCTGTTCCTATCGCGCACCCGACTGCGAATCCACGATTCGCTCGATCGAGACCAATAGCCGCTCGCTCGCCGGCGCGGTGGAAAAATCCGTGGGCCGCGGCCGGTCCGCCGGCACGAAGCAAATCCTTCGGCTGCCGCCACGCATCTCGTAAATGCCCCGATACCGCCGGCCGGGGCTGGCATTGCTGCCGAGAGTGGTCAGTTCGAACGTTTTGGGGCTGGCCGCCTGATCCACGCTGCTCGTGCCCTCGGCGACGGGGACTGTCTTGAAAAACACGGTCCATGTGCCATCGGCCGAGTAGACGACGGAGAGCGGCGCGGTGAATCCCGGATCGACCGGCCTGCCGTTGAGTTCCGCAGACACGATCCGCCAACGTCCCGCGGAAACCGCGCGATCGTCCTCGAGACCGTCGGCTCCGAAAACGCCGGCTGCCGAAAGCAGCATCGCGTGTAGACACAAGAGCAACGGACTCGCAAACCTTCTCCCGCACAGCATGCCAAACCATAGGCCGGCAGGTCGAAAAAGGTGTCAGGACTCTTTTCCGATCCACTTTTTCGCGGACACGCGGTCAGAAAAGAGTCCTGACACCTTTTTCACGCTGCTCGTTCCTGCGACAGGCTGAAGGGGGTTGATACTCAGACAGGCTGGAAGCCTGTCCTACTGGGGTGGCTTGATCTTGCGGAGCCGCAGGGCGTTGGTCACGACCGAGACGGAACTCAGGCTCATCGCCGCCGCGGCGATCATCGGGTTGAGCAGCAGGTGTCTCGACAGCGGATAGAGCACCCCCGCCGCGATCGGCACGGCCAGCGCGTTGTAGACCAGCGCGAAGAAGAGATTCTGCCGAATGTTGCGCATCGTGTCGCGGCCGAGGTCGATCGCGTTCACAATCCCCCGCAGATCCCCCTTCACGAGCGTCACGCCGGCCGACTCGATCGCGGCGTCGGAGCCGGTGCCCATCGCGATGCCGACGTCGGCCGCGGCCAGCGCGGGGCTGTCGTTGATGCCGTCGCCGGCCATCGCCACCGTGCGTCCCTCCGCCTGCAAGGCGCGAACGAGCGCGTGCTTTTCCTCCGGCCTCACGCCGGCCCGGAATTCGTCGATCCCGAGCGCCGTGGCCACCGTGCGGGCCGTCTGCTCGCTGTCGCCGGTGAGCATGATGAGCCGCAGCCCGAGGGCATGAAGACTGCGCACCGCCTCGGGCGACGAAGCCTTGATCGGATCCGAGACGGCGATCAGCCCGGCGAGTCGCCGGTCGATGGCGACGTGCATCACCGTGTGGCCCTTGCGCTCGAGCGAGAAAGACTCCTCGTCGAGCGCCGCCAGATCGGCCACGCCCTCCTCGGCGAGCCAGCCCCGCCTGCCGACGAGCACCGCGCGGCCCTCCACGCTGCCCCGCGCGCCACCTCCGGTCACCGAAGCGAAGTGCTCCACCGCCGGCACTCCCAGGTTGCGGGCCGCGGCCCCCGCCACGATCGCCCGCGCCAAGGGGTGCTCGCTCTGCTGCTCCACGCTCGCGGCAAGCCGCAGCAGATCCATATCCGTCGTGCCCACGACCGGAATGCATTCCGTGAGCGTCGGCCGGCCGGCCGTCAGCGTGCCGGTCTTGTCGACGACCACGGTGTCGACCTTCTCGAGCCGCTCGAGCACCTCGGCGCTTTTGACGAGCACCCCTTCCCGCGCCCCGCGGCCGATGCCGACCATGATCGACATCGGCGTCGCCAGCCCGAGCGCACAGGGGCAGGCGATGATCAAGACGGCCACGGCGTTGACGAAGGCCCAGGCCAGCGGCGGCTGCTCCGGCGCCGCGATCGCCCAGACCAGAAACGTGACGACCGCGATCGCCAGCACGGCGGGCACGAAATAGCCCGCCACGGCGTCGGCCACCTTCTGGATCGGCGCCCGGCTGCGCTGCGCCTCGGCCACCATGCCGATGATCCGCGCGAGCACGGTGTCGCTCCCGACCTTGTCGGCCACCATCACAAACGAGCCCGTCTGGTTGAGCGTGCCGCCGATGACCGGATCGCCGGCCCGCTTCTCCACCGGCATCGGCTCGCCGGTGATCATCGACTCCTCCACGGCGCTCGCCCCCTCCGTGAGCCGGCCGTCCACGGGGATCTTCTCGCCGGGCCGCACCCGCAGGAGGTCGCCCATCCGCACCTCGTCGAGCGCGACCTCGCGCTCCTCCCCGTTTCGCACCACCCGCGCGACCGGCGGCGCGAGCGAGAGGAGCTCGCGGATGGCGGCGCCCGTGCGGTGCCTCGCCCGCAATTCGAGCAGCTGCCCGAGCAGCACCAGCGTGATGATCACCGCCGCCGCCTCGAAATAAACCGGCGCGCCCCCATCGTGGCGAAATTGATGCGGGATGAACGCGGGAAACAGCAGGGCGAAGAGGCTGGAGAGATACGCGGCGCCCGTGCCGATGGCGATGAGCGTGAACATATTGAGGTGGCCCGTCACGATCGACCGGCAGCCCCGCTCGAAGAACGGCCAGCCGGCCCAGAGCACCACCGGCGTGGCGAGCGCCATCTGCAGCCAGCGATTCGCCGTGGGCTCGAGCCAGCGATCGAGCGCGACGCCGAGCATCGGCAGCATCGAAAGGAGAAACACCGGCAGCGCGAGCGCGGCGGCGATCCAAAACCTCCGCGCCATGCCGCGGAGCTCGGCCTCCCCCTCCCCCGCGTCGCCCTGAAACGTCTTCGGCTCCAGGTCCATCCCGCACTTCGGGCAGGCTCCCGGGCCAACCTGCTCGATCTCGGGATGCATCGGGCAGGTATAGATCGCGTCGGGGGGGCCGGCGACCGGGCGGCGGGAGCCGCAGCAGGGCCCCGGCGACGCGATCGTGAGCAGTTCGTCGCCGAGGAATCTCCGGCGGCAGCCCTCGGCGCAGAAGTAGTAGCTGACGCCGTCGCGGACCGCTCTTCTGGCGGTGCGCTCGTCGACGGTCATGCCGCAGATGGGATCGATGGCCATTGGGCTCGGATTCTACCCGCCCGCACGCCCCTCGCCGATTTCTCCGCTGCAAAACCGCCGCTCTCTCCAGAATGGCGGCGGAATCGATTAGCATTTTGCAGACGCCCGGCCGGTCGCCCGCGAATGGACGACCGGAGCAGTGAAGGAGCACTTGATGATTTCGTTTCGGTTCGAGCATGTCTGCATTGAGTCGTTCGGTTTGCATTTCCCCAGCACGCTCCTGTCTTCCGCGGAGATCGAGGAACGGATTGCCCCGGCCTACCAGCGGCTGAAGATCCCGGCCGGCACGCTGGAGCGGGTCAGCGGCGTCAGCACCCGGGGCATGTGGCCCACCGACGTCACGCCCAGTTCCGTGGCCACCGTGGCCGCCCGCGAAGCCCTCGACCGATCCGGCTTCCGCCCCGACCAGATCGGCGCCCTGATCAACTGCTCCGTCTCGCGTGATTTCTTCGAGCCGGCCACCGCCTGTCTCGTGCACCACAACCTCGGCATCCCCGAGGAATCGCTGGTACTCGACATCACCAACGCCTGCATCGGGTTCAGCGACGGCATGATCATGCTCGCCCACCTGATCGAGGCGGGCACGGTGAAGGCGGGGATCATCTGCTCCGGCGAAAACATCTCGAAGGTGGTGCACACGACCTGCGAGCAGCTCCTCGGCGACCTCCGCATCACCCGCGAAAAGCTCCTCCAGATGCTGCCCACGCTCACGCTCGGCTGCGGCGCCGTGGCGGCCGTGCTCTGCCACGACAGCATCGCCACCAGCGGCCACCGCTTCGTGGGCGGCGTGGCGCGGTCGGCATCGCAGCACCATCAGCTCTGCATCGGCAACGGCGATTTCAGCGTGGGCCAGGGGGAGGAGATCGCGCCGATCATGACCTCCGACGCGGCGCAGCTGATGATCGCGGCCGCGAAGCTCGGCGGCCGCGCCTTCCCCGACGTCACCACGTCGCTCGGCTGGTCCAAGGATCACGTCGATCACGTCTTCTGCCACCAGGTGGGCCGGCAGGTCAACGACGCCTTCTACCGCGAGATGGGGCTCGACTTCGACAAGGATTTCGCGATCTACAAGCGCTACGGCAACATGGTCTCGGCGGCCCTGCCGGCGGCCCTCGCGATCGGCGCCGACGAGAAAGACATCCAACCCCGGGAGAAGGTGCTGCTCACCGCGTTTGGCAGCGGGCTCAACACCCGCTTCCTCGGGTTTGAGTGGTAGCCGCCATGAGCGGACCTCCTGCCTTCGACCGCGTTCCCCGCGAAGCCGAACACGAGCCGCCCGCCTTCCCGTTCGGACCCTCGTATCCGTTTCGATCGCGATTCGCCACGGTCGGCCGGCGGTCCGCCGACGGGGGCCACGCGTCGCCGGGCTACAGGATGCATTTCATCGACGAGGGGCAAGGGCCCGTCGTCGTCTGCCTGCATGGCAATCCCACCTGGGGATTTCTGTTTCGCAACCTGGTCGCGAGCCTGCGGCACCGCTTCCGCGTGATCGTGCCCGACCATGTCGGCTGCGGCCTTTCCGACAAGCCCGCCGACCTCTTCTTCCGCGCGGCCGACCGCATCGACCACCTGGAGGAGCTGCTCGACCAATTGGGCGTCGGCCGGTTTTCGCTCGTGATGCACGACTGGGGCGGCCCGATCGGCACCGGTCTCGCGGTTCGCCGCGCGAACGACGTCGACCGGCTCGTCTACTTCAATACCACGCTCGCCGAGACGGCCCTGCTCCCCGGCATGATCCGGCGGGCGGCCTCGCCCGTGATCGGCCGGGTGCTCACGCAGCACACGATGCAGTTCGTGAAGCTGCTCACGTCGCTCGGCGTCGTCAACGCCCTGCCGCACGAGATCAAGGAGGGCTACCACCGCCCCTACCGGACGCCTGCCACGCGCCGGGCCATCTGGGGCTTCGTGCGCGACATTCCCTTTTCGCGATCCCATCCCACGGCCCCGCTCATGGACGAGATGATCGCCGGGCTGCCCGCGCTCGCACACAAGCCGGTGAAGATCATCTGGGGCATGCAGGACCCCTGCTTTCATCCGGGCATCCTGCGCCGCGTGGCCGCCCGCTTTCCGCACGCCGAGGTCGTCGAGATCGCAGGCGCTTCGCACCTCGTGCTCGAGGATGCCCCCGAACAGTCGATCGCCGCGGTGGAGGATTTTTTGCGGTCGGCCGCGCCGAGCCCCATCCGCGAGCCGGAAGCCGATCCGCGCCCCTCAGCGAGCGGCCTCGCCTCTCCCGCGAGCGGACTCTATAGCGCCCTCCAGGCGGCGGCCACGACGCTGCCGTGGGTGTCGGCGGTGACGAAGGTCTCGTTTCCGCGCGGCAGCGACCGACCGCGCTACGACGCGATCGATTTCGCGGCGCTCGCCTCCCGCATCAACGCCTACGAGCGCGGCCTCGCGGCGGCCGGCCTGCGGGCGGCCGAGCGGGTGATCATGCTCGTGACGCCGGGGGCCGACTTCCTCGCGCTGAGCTATGCCGTCATGGGCCGCGGGGCCGTGCCCGTCTTCATCGATCCGGGCATGGGCGTGGATGCGGTCGTGGCCTGCATGAAGGAGGCCGAGCCCAGCGGCTTCATCGGCGTGCCCAAGGCCCACCTGCTCCGCCTCAAGGCCGCCGACCTCTTTCGATCGCTGCGGTTGTGCGTGGTCGCGGGCAGGCTGCCGCTCTTCGGCGCGAAGCGGGCTCGGGATCTGCTCGTGCGGGCGGGCGCCGCGCCGCCGCCTGTGTCGCGCCAGGCCGACGACCCGGCGCTCGTCGCCTTCACGTCCGGCGGCACCGGCCGTCCGAAGGGTGTGATCTTCACCAACCGCATGCTCTCGGAGCAGCTCGCGGTGTTTCGCGACCAATTCGGCTTTCGCTCGGGTGACCAGGATCTGTCGCTCCTGCCGGTCTTCAGCCTTTTCATGTCGGCGCTCGGCGTGGGAAGCATCTTCCCGCCGCTCGACCCGGCCCGCCCGCTCGCGCTCGTGCCGCAGCAGATCATTCGCGTGATGCGCGACCTCGGCAACCAGACGTCGTTCGGCTCGCCCACGATCTGGACGAAGATCGCCGAATATTGCCGGCAGACGGGCACGTCGCTGCCGCACTTGCGGCGTGTGTTCATGGCGGGCGCGGCGGTCTCGCCGGCCACGCTCGAGCTCGTGAGGGCCGCCTGCCCGCAGGCGGAGAGCTTCACGCCTTACGGCGCCACGGAGGCCCTGCCGGTGACGATCGCGGCCGCCACCGAATTGCGGCAGGATCCCCCGGTGCTCGCCGTGTCTGGCGAGGAGGGCACGCCGGTCGGCCGCGCCATCGACGGCGTTGCGCTCCGCGTGGTCGAGCCTCTCGACGGCCCCTCGGACGCGCCGCTCGTGGACTGCCCCGAGCGGGTGATCGGCGAGATCGTCGTCAGCGGCGAGACGGTGAGCCGCGAATATCTCGCCCGTCCGGAAGCGACCGCGGCCAGCAAGGTCCACGAGGCCGGCCGCGTGTGGCACCGCATGGGCGACATGGGCTATCTCGATGCCGACGGCCAGCTCTACTTCTGCGGCCGGCGGGCCCACGTGGTGACCACGGGCGATCAGACATTCCACAGCGTGCCCGTGGAAAACGTCTTCAACCGCCATCCGCAGGTGAGCCGCACCGCCCTGATCGGCGTCGCCGGCATGCCGGCGCTCGTCGTCGAACCGCGTTCGCCGTCGCTCGATGCAGCAGGACGGCGCCGGCTCGCTGACGACCTGCGGGCGATCGGCGCCGCCGATCCGGTCACGGCACCGATCCGGCGGATCTACTTTCATCCGTCGTTTCCGGTCGATGCCCGGCACAACGCCAAGATCTTCCGCGATCGCCTCGCGGCCTGGGCGGCCACGCAGCATGTGACCGAGGTGGCGGCTCCCGAGCAAATCGCAGTCCGCCCAGACGCAACAGGCCCCGCATGAAGGCGCTCGTCACCGGCGGGGGCGGTTTCGTCGGCGGCGCGCTTGTCCGGCGGCTGCGGGATCTCGGCCACGACGTGATGGCGCTCGGGCGCCGCCCCGCCCCGGCTCTCGACGCCGAGGGAATCCGCACGGCGATCCAGGATCTCGCGCAGCCGGATGCGGCGGCCGGCCTGACCCGGCTCTTCGCCGGCGTGGACTGTGTCTTTCATACCGCGGCGCACGTGAAGATGTGGGGGCCGCGCGAGGCGTTCGTTCGCGGCAACATCACGGCGACGGACAATGTGATCGCAGCCTGCCGCTCAGCCGGCGTGCGGCGGCTCGTGTTCACGAGTTCGCCGAGCGTCGTGGCGGCCGACCACGACCTCCGCGGCATCGACGAATCGATGCCCTATCCGGCCCGCTACCGCGCGCTCTATCCTGAAACGAAGGCGGCCGCGGAACGGGCGGTGCTCGCGGCCCACGGCGACACCCTCCGCACGATCAGTCTGCGGCCGCACCTCATCTTCGGCCCCGGCGACACCAATCTCGTGCCGACGATCCTGAAGCGGGCCCGCGCCGGCCGGCTCGTTCAGGTGGGCAATGGAAAAAACCTCGTCGACCTGACGTTCATCGACGATTGCGTCGCGGCCCACGTGCTCGCGGCGGCGGCGCTCGACGACCGCCCGACCGCCGGTGGCCGCGCGTTTTTCATCAGCCAGGGCACGCCCGTCTCGCTCTGGGAATGGATCGGCCGGGTGCTGGCCCTCCACGACGCGCCGCCGGTGCGCCGGCGGATCTCGACGCAGGCTGCGCAACTGCTCGCGACCATTGCCGAGACCGTGTGGAAGACGGGCGGCTTCGCATCCGACCCGCCGCTGACGAGGTTCCTCGCCGCGGAAATGGCGACGGATCACTATTTCGACATCGGCGCCGCCCGCCGGGAACTCGGCTACGCGCCCAGCTGCACGGTGTGGGAAGCGACCGACCGCTTGAAGTAGACCGCTTGCTCCGCAAGCGGATCTCACCCAACGCCGCGCCGGCTCGGGGGCGGCAGAAGGTTCCTCGCGGTGTCCCTCGCGGACTCGGGCCAAATGCTCGTCACGCTTCCGCCGACCCCCTCGCCTACGTCCAAAGTAGACCGCTTCGTCCAAAGTAGACCGCTTCGTCTAAAGTAGACCGCTTCGTCTAAAGTAGACCGCTTCGTCCAAAGTAGACCGCTTCGTCCCGAAGCGGATTGAGATCCGCTTGCGGAGCAAGCGGTCTACGTTGCGCGGTCTACTCTGCCGCCTGCCCGGTGCGCAGCTCCGCCAGCGCGTTCGACGCGGCCCGTTGCTCCGCCTCTTTCTTGTTGCGGCCCCAGGCGGGGGCATACCGCCGCGTGCCGATCTGGGCCGACACATGAAAGCTTTTGCTGTGATCGGGCCCCGCCTCCTCGACCACCTCGTAGGTCGGCGTGATCCCGAAATCCCGCTGCGCCAATTGCTGCAGCAGCGATTTGTGGTTCGATCCCGACTCGCCCGAGGCCACCTTGATGATTTCCGGCTCGAGCATCCGCTCGACGAGACCGCGAACACTCTCGAGCCCGCCGTCGAGATACATCGCCGCGACGACCGATTCGAAGAGATCGGAGAGCACCGACGTGGGCACGGGCCGGTTGACCGACAGCCCCTTGCCCACGATCAGGAAGTCGATGAGCTGCAGTTGCTCGCTGATCCGGCTGCACGTCTCCCGGCTCACCACCACCGACTTGATCCGTGTGAGGTCCCCTTCCAGCGATTCCGGGAAGAGTCGGTAGAGGTTGTCGCAGACGATGAAGCCGAGAATCGCGTCGCCGAGAAATTCGAGCCGCTCGTTGGAGGCCAGCCGATGCTGCGCCCCCGAGGCGTGGGTCAGCGCCGCCACCAGGAGCGAAGGGTCGCGAAATTCATACCCGAGCCGCCGCTGGCATTCCGCCACGTCGATCGCGGCGTCGGCCCGGTCGCGGGGTTCCGGAGAAGGCATGAGGGGTTGGGCTGGCGGCTGGGGGCGTTTGAACTCCTGAAAAATAAGGCTTTTTTCGCCCAACTGTCAAACCGCTGCCGGGCTGTGGGGCGGCTTTTCCGGATCGTCCGAACCATCCGCAGCCGGCGGCCGTATCAGGAAGCATCGTCTCGTCCGGGCCCCCGGTCTGTCCGTTTCGGCCAGGCTTGTCAGTTTCGTTCGGGAGCCCGATGCCTACAATCGATCGAGCCATCAAAGACCGGCACAGGAGGAACCCTTTCATGTCGAGCGCGTCGAAGTCGTCCCGTTTGAGCCCCGCAGGCCGCGCGGTCGTCGGGGGCCTGGCCATGTCGGCGTGGTTTGCGGCCGCCTCCCTCACCGCCGTGATCGCCCGTGCCGAGGAATCGGCGGCCACGGCCGAGGCGCTCTCCCACGCCACCGCCCTTTCGAAGGCGTTTCGCCATGCCGCCGAACATGCCACCCCCAGCGTGGTCGTGGTCCGCAGCGAGACGAAGGCCCGCAAGGCGCCCCCGCGCGGCGACCGCCGCGGAGGCGGAGGCGGCGGCGGTGAAAACCCGTTCAAGGGCACGCCGTTCGAGGATTTTTTTCGCGACGGGATGCCCGAAGGCTTCGACTTTCATGGTGGCCAAGGAGGCGGCTCTCCCTCCCGGTCGGGCGTCGGCTCGGGCGTGATCGTCGATGCCGGCGGCATCGTCCTCACCAATAACCACGTCGTCGAAGGGGCCGATGAGGTCACCGTCGAACTGCCCGACGGCCGCGAGTTCAAGGCCACGGAGATCAAGACCGATCCCGAGAGCGACCTCGCCGTGGTGCGGCTGGAAAACGCGAAGGACCTCCCCGTGGCGAAGCTCGGCGATTCCGACAAGCTCGACATCGGCGATTGGGTGATCGCCATCGGCACTCCATTCGAGCTCGAGACCACCGTCAGCGCCGGCATCATCAGCGGCAAGGGGCGCGAGCTTGGCAGCATCCGTCGCGCCAAATTCCTGCAGACCGACGCCGCCATCAATCCGGGCAACTCGGGCGGCCCGCTCGTGAACCTCGCCGGCGAAGTGGTGGGCATCAACACCGCCATCGCCTCGAATAGCGGCGGCTACCAGGGCATCGGCTTCGCGATCCCGATCAACCTCGCCAAGTGGGTGAGCGAGCAGCTCATCGCCAAGGGCGCGGTCGAGCGCGGCTATCTCGGCGTGTCGATCAGTCCGCTCGACAAAGGCATGGCCGCCAAGCTCGGCATCCAAGACCGCAAGGGCGCCCTCGTGACGGAAGTCATGGACGGCACGCCGGCGGCCGACGCCGGCGTGCAGGAGCTCGACGTGATCACCGCCTTCGACGACCAGTCGGTCGACGGGCCGCGGTCGCTGCAGGAGGTGGTGGAGCGGTCGGGCATCGGCAAGCCCCACAAGCTCACGGTGCTGCGCGACGGCAAGTCGCTCGTGCTTTCCGTGTCGGTCAAGCCGCTCCCCGAGAAGATCGCCAAGAGCGGCGGCGGCCTGCGGAAGCCGCAGGGGGGCGAGGAGACCTATTACTCGGAGGATTTCGGGGTCGAGGTCCGCGACAAGACGTCGGTTCCGGAGGATGCCTACGAAGGCTTCGAGGGTGTGCTCGTCGATCGCGTGGACGCCGAGGGCGTGGCCGCCGAGGCGGGCATCGGCCCCGGGGTGCTCATCCGCAAGGTGGATCGCACGCCGGTGAAGAGCGTCGGAGAATTCGCCGAGGCGCTCGAGAAGGCGTCGGCCGAGGAGGGCGTGGTGCTGCAGGTTCGCACGCCACGCGGCAACGCGGTCATCCTCTTGAAAAAGAACGGCTAGGTGCGACCCTAGAGAGCATTCGACTTTGGTGTATCGCCGGCTCAGGTATCGGCAGAAGTCGCCTCGCGGAGAAACTTTCTCCTTTTACGACCTGCGGAGCTTCAATCCCCAGAAGGTCGAAAGTTCCTAACGCTCGTCGCGCTTCAGCCGATCCCTTCGCCTCCGTCCGTGGTTTGCCGAGTCGTCGCTTCACTTATTCCAGAACGGCTCCAGCGGTGACTCATGGCCACTCTCGGCGTCAACATCGACCACGTCGCCACGATCCGGCAGGCGCGGCGCACGGTCGAGCCCGACCCGGTGTGGGCGGCCGCGCTCGCCGAGCTCGGCGGCGCCGACGCGATCACGGTGCACCTCCGTGAGGATCGTCGCCACATCCAGGATCGCGATCTCGAGGTCTTGCGCCGCACCGTGCAGGTGAAGCTCAACCTCGAGGCCGCGATCGCGCCGGCGATGATCGAGATCGCCTGCCGGGTGAGGCCCGACCAGGTGACGCTCGTGCCGGAAAAGCGCGAGGAGATCACGACGGAGGGCGGCCTCGACATCGTCACCCTCAAGGCGGCGACGGCCGAGGCGGTGAGGCGGCTGCACGACGCGGGCATCGCCGTCTCGCTCTTCATCGACGCCTGCCCGCGGCAGATCGATGCCGCCGTCGACCTGGCCGTGGAGGCCGTCGAGCTCCATACCGGCGAATACGCCAATGCCACGACCGACAAACTCCGCCACGAGCGGCTCGTTGAGCTTTCCCGCGCCGCGGCGATGGTGCGACAGGCGAAGCTCGCCTTGAACGCGGGCCACGGGCTCACCTACCGAAACGTCGTGCCGGTGGCCCGGCTCGACGGGATGGGCGAGCTCAACATCGGCCATTCGATCGTGTCACGGGCCGTCCTCGTGGGCTTCACGCAGGCCGTCCGCGAGATGAAGGCCCTGCTGCGGTAGGGTAGGCTTCAGCCTGCCAATAGTAGACCGCTTGCTCCGCAAGCGGATCTGGATCCGCTTGCGGAGCAAGCGGTCTACCTTTGGAGCAAGCGGTCTCCTTTGACAGGCTGAAGCCTGTCCTACAGGGGGTAGGCTCCAAGCCATGTTTGTGGTCTGCTATCAGGCCCCAGGATTGGCCGCAGGGCGGTCGGCGAAAGGAGTCGCACATGGCTACGGTCGATATTTCCGCGGACGATCGCGATTCTCCCGGCTGGGTGCGCGATGCCCGGCAGGTGATCCGCGACGCGCCGGTCGATTATTTCCGCGTCAATCCGCTTCGCTACTGGGCCGACTTCCTGCTCGCCCTCACGCTCGCCTATTCGAGCGCCACGGTCTACCTCGTCTCGCCGCTCGGCTCCTGGCCGCAGCTGGTCGCCTTTCCGATCGCCGTCTTCTGGCTCTACCGGCTCGGGTCGCTCGTCCACGAGGTCTGCCACCTCGGCCACCACGAGATGCGGGCCTTCAAGGTGGCCTGGAACGTGCTCGTGGGCACGTTCACGCTCACCCCCTCTCCGTTCTTCACGCGTCACCACCGCGACCACCACAGCCAGCGGATGTATGGCACGCCCGAAGACCCCGAGTATGTGGCCAACGTGCTCGAAGGGGGCAATTGGAAGAGCGCCCTCGGCTATGGCCTCTACATGCTCGTCTTTCCACTCGTCGTCTTCCTGCGGTTTCTGCTCGCGCCGCTGACCTTTCTCCACCCGCGGCTCCGGCAGACCGTGCTCGAACGGGCCAGTTCGCTGACGCTCAACACGCACTATCGACGTCGGATCACCGACTTCGACCGCAAGGCGATCATGGCCGTCGAGCTGCTCTGCTTCGTGCGGGCGGCGTTCATCCCGCTTTCCATCTGTCTGGGCATCGCGCCTTTGAGCCGCATCCCGCTGCTCTACCTGCTTGGCCTCACGACGTTCATCATGAACCAGATGCGGCAACTGGCCGACCACCACTTCGCCGGCGACGGCACGGCGGTGGACGTGGAATCGCACATCCTCGACTCCTGCAACTTCCCGGGCCACGACCCGCTCACCTGGCTCTTCTTCCCCTTCTCGATCCGCTTCCACGCGCTGCATCATCTCTTCCCGTCGATGCCGTATCACAACCTCGAGGCCGCGCACGAGCACCTCGTGAGGAATCTTCCGGCCGATTCGCCGTATCTCGGCCTCGACCAGCCCGGCTGGTGGGCCGTGGCCCGCCGCACGGTTTTTGGGTGATACCAATTCACGAAAGCCCGACGCGCGAGCGAGGAGAGAGCGGGTTGGAGTGGGGTGCGGGTTGACCTTGCTTGCGCTGCGGGCTTCCGTTTGCTGCGCAGGAGACCGCTTGCTCTAAAGTAGACCGCTTGCTCCGCAAGCGGATCTGGATCCGCTTCGAGACGAAGCGGTCTACCGAAAGCGGTCTACCTGGCAGGCTGAAGCCCGCCCTACTGGCGCTTGCCGCGCGGCTTGAAGTTGCGCTTGAAATGCCCGGGCTTACGGGCGTGCGGCGGCCGCCCAGTCCGCTCGGCCCGTTCGATCTTCTCGATGACGGGCTGCGGCGCCGGCTTGGGCGCGAAGTGGTGCAGGATCGCGGCGGCCACCTCGGTCGGCGTGTAGCCCTGCTCGAGCAGCCGCTCGACGACGAGCGTCTGCTTTGGGAATTCCCGCGATTCCAGCGTGCCGCGGAGCTTTTCGTAGAGGGCGTCGGAGCGGCGGCTCTCCACCGCCTCCACGCTCGGCACGTGCTCGCGGCGGATCCGCGTCTTCGTGAATCGCTCGATCGACTGCAGCTTGTAGATGCCGGCGCCGGAGACGAGCGTGATCGCCCGTCCCTTGCGGCCGGCGCGGCCGGTGCGGCCGATCCGGTGGACGTAATCCTCGGCGTCGTAGGGCAGGTCGTAATTGACGACGAGCTCCAGGTCGTTGACGTCGATGCCGCGGGCCGCCACGTCGGTCGCGACCAGAAACTCGAAGGCCCCCTTCTTGAAGCCGTTCATCACGCGGGTGCGCTGGGCCTGCGCCATGCCGCCGTGGAGCCGCTCGGCGGAGCAGCCGCGGGCCACGAGCGCGTCGGCGAGCTCCTCCACCATGTGCTGCGTGTTGCAGAAGATCACGCCGCTCTTCACGTCGTGGAAATCGATCAGGCGGGAGAGGGCGTCGAACTTCGCGTGGTGCCGCACCTCGTAATAGACCTGTTCGACGAGCGGCGGCCCGGCCACCACCTTCTGCTCGATCTTCACGGTTTTCGCGTCGCGCGAGTGCTTGCGCACGAGCGCCTGAATGGGCGGCGAGATCGTGGCGGAGAAGAAGACGGTCTGCCGTTCGGCCGGTGCGGCGGCCAGGATCTTCTCGATGTCGTCGCGGAAGCCCATGTCGAGCATCCGGTCGGCCTCATCGAGGATCAGCGTCGTCGTGGCGGAGAGATCGAGCGTGCCGCGATCCATGTGGTCGGTGAGCCGGCCCGGCGTGCCCACGACGATGTGGGCTCCGCGCTTGAGCTCGGCGAACTGCCGCTCGTACGGCGCCCCGCCGTAGACCGGCACCGACCGCACGCCCTTCCGAAAGACGGCGAGTTTGTGGACCTCGTCGGCCACCTGCGTGGCGAGCTCGCGGGTGGGCACGAGGATCAAGACCTGCGCGGTGCGGCCCGATGGATCGACCCGCTCGATGGCCGGAATGCAGAAGGCGGCCGTCTTGCCGGAGCCGGTCTGCGACTGGCCGACGACGTCGTGCCCCTGGAGGAGCAGCGGAATCGTGGCGGCCTGGATCGGCGAGGTCTCCTCGAAGCCGAGTTTTTCGACGGCCTTCAGCAGTTCGGCGGAGAGTCCGAGCGTGGCGAAGGGAACGTGGCCGGGGCGGGATTGCGGATCGGCGGGCGGGGGAGCCTTGGGCTCGGCCATCAAGAGCTGCTTTCTGGGGCGGACGGGGGCGGGCGGGGGTCGGGCAGAGTCGCAATCCTACCTTACGATCGAGTCGTGGCCCTGGCATTCGCTGCCGCTTCGACGGGCACTTCGTGCGCAGCCGCTGAACAACGCCGGGCTGGCGATCCGGAAGGAGCCCAGCCGGCGATCCGGT
Source organism: Pirellulales bacterium (assembly GCA_044336925.1). Lineage (GTDB taxonomy): Bacteria > Planctomycetota > Planctomycetia > Pirellulales > UBA1268 > RGVT01. Next base: position 4,919 of record JBIIOM010000013.1, on the reverse strand, counting down.
GGGGCCGGCGAAATCCCCGTGAAAACCGCCGTGATCCCATCGCGGCCACGGGTTTTATCCTGCTTGGCGCGTTATTTGCCGCCTCTATGCTGGGGTGCGACCTGCCCGCCCCCCACCGGCCCGCACCGCCCGCCTTTTTCGAGGAACACTTTGGTCAACGACGACTTGCTGCGGCGCGATGTCCGCCTTCTCGACGGCAAGCTCGATGCCGTGATCGTGCAAGAGGCGGGCCCCGACGCCTCGGCTCTGGTGGCCGAAGTTCGCCGGCTCGCCCGCGACCGCCGCGAGGGCGTTCACGCGGCCGAGCGCACGCTGGCCACGAAAATCGAATCCCTCGACACGGCGCAGGCCCGGATCGTGGCCCGCGCGCTCTCCATCTTTTTCGACCTGGCCAACATCGCCGAAGACCGGCAGCGGGTCCGCGTGCTCCGCGAGCGGGAGCGGCTCCGCCATCCGCAGCCGCTCGGCGAATCGCTCGCCGCGGCGATCCAGTCGCTCGCCGCGAGCGGCCTCTCGGCCGACGACGCGCAGCGCGAGCTCGACCGGCTCTCGGTCGAGCTCGTCTTCACCGCCCACCCCAGCGAAGCCAAGCGGCGGTCGATCCGGGCGAAACTCCGGCGGATGCGGCAGTGCCTGCAAAGCCTCGACCGCGAAGATCTTCTCCCTCGCGAACGCGCCGAGCTCGAGGCCAGTCTCCACGCCGAATTGGCGATCCTCTGGGAGACCGAGTTCTTGAAGGCCACGCGGCCGACGGTGCTCGACGAAGTGGGCCGCGGCCTCTCGCTGATGCCCCGGATCTGGGATGCCGTGCCGCAGGTGCACGAGTCGCTCCGCCGCGGGCTCGCCGAGGCCTATCCCGGCCATGCCTTCACGATCCCACCGTTCCTGACATTCGGCTCCTGGATGGGGGGCGATCGCGACGGCAATCCGTTCGTCACGGCCGACATCACCGAGACCACGCTCCTGCACTTGCGCACGGCCGCGATTCATGCCCACCTTGACTGGTGCACCAGACTGCACGCGATGCTCACGATGTCGCTCCGCGAGGCACATGGCGCGGCGCCGCTCGAAGAGCGGCTCGCGGCGCACGCGGCCGAGTGGCCCGATCTCGCGGCCGTGCTCGAGGGCGTGCCGCCACACGAGGCCTACCGCCGCTGGCTGCGGATGATCCATTTCCGGCTCGAGTGCTCGATGGCGGCGAGCCTCGCGGAGCCGCTCGCGGCCGGCGCCTATCCCTCGGCCCGCGAATTCGAGGCCGACGTGGCCATGCTCGTCGACTGCGTGGCCCGCGACCACGGTCTTTCCGATAACGCGCCGGCCCGCCGCTGGCTCGATCTCGTGCGCGCGTTCGGCCTCCACATGACGCGGCTCGACGTCCGGCAGGATGCCCGCGCCTACCAAGACATCATGGCCGAGATCCTCGGGGCGGCGGGCGTTGCCGGTGCCGAGGCGATGCGGTCGGACGACGAGGCGACGAAGGTGCGGCTGCTCACCGACACGCTCGGGAAGGTCGGCCCGGTGGACGAATCGCGGCTGCAGCCGCTCGCGGTCGACACGCTCCGCCTCTTCACGCTCCTGCACCGCGCGAGCGTGCGGTTCGGCCCCGACTGCCTCGGCGGCGCGATCGTGAGCCTCACCCGTTCCCCCGCCGACGTGCTCTGCGTGCTCTGGCTCTGGCGGTGGGCCCAGAAGCAGGCGGCCGACTCGGGCGAGCCGGTCGCCGCGCACGACATCGCGATCGTGCCGCTCTTCGAGAAGATCAACGACCTGCAGCATGCCCACGAGACGCTCGCCACGATCCTCGACACGCCGGCCTACGCGGCACACCTCGCGGGCCGGGAAAAGCGCCAGATGGTGATGGTGGGCTATTCCGACAGCACGAAGGACGGTGGCTATCTCGCCGCCTGCTGGGGGCTGCAATCCGCGCAGAGCCGGCTGCACGCGGCCGCGGCGGCCCGCGGCGTGGCGGTGACGTTTTTCCACGGTCGCGGCGGCTCGCTCGGCCGCGGCGGCGGTCCGGCCGCCCGCGGGATCCTGTCGCTGCCGCCGGAGGCGCTCGACGGCTCGCTGCGGCTCACCGAGCAGGGCGAGGTGCTGGCCGAGCGCTACGATGACACCGAGATCGCCTGCCGCCATCTCGAGCAGGTGTCGTGGGCCACGCTCATGGCCTCGGCCGGACGCCGCACCGAGCCGCAGCCGGAGTGGATCGCCCTCATGGATCGGATGGCCGCACGGTCGTACGAGGTCTACCGCGAGCTCGTCGACCAGCCGGGGTTCATCGACTACTTCTCGCAGACCACGCCGATCGACGACATCGAAAATCTCCCGATCGCCTCGCGGCCGGCCCGCCGCCGCGGCCAGCGGACGCTCGACGATCTGCGGGCGATCCCCTGGGTGTTCGCCTGGACGCAGAGCCGCTGCATGATCCCGGCCTGGTATGGCCTGGGGGCCGCGCTCGTGGAGCTGAAGTACGAGGACCGCCATGCCTGGCAGACGATCTGCGACATGTATCGCCAGTGGCCGTTCTTCCAGGCGACGATCGACAACGCCACGCTCGCGCTCGCCAAGGCCGACATGTACATCGCCCAGCGGTATGCCGAACTGACCGCCGACCCCGACGTCCGCCGCCGCATCTGGCAGCGGATCGCGGCCGAGCGCGACCGCACGCGGCAGGCGATCCTCGACATCGTCGGCGGTGGCGAGCTGCTCGCCACCACGCCCTGGTTTCAAAAGTCGATCGAGGCCCGCAATCCCACGATCGACCCCCTCAATCTGATCCAGATCGAATTCATGCGCCGACGCGCGGCAGGCGGACCTGACGCCCCGCTGGACGAGTCGCTCCGCGACCTCCTCCGGCTCTGCGTCCAGGGCATCGCGTCGGGCATGCGCACCACCGGATGAGTTTTACCAACGACCACCACTCGCCCCATCGCAACAGGAAGGCGAGGGGTTCGGCGAACGCTCGACGAGCATGGGGCCGCCGTGGCCCCCGCGAGGAGACTTTTGCCGCCCCCGAGCCGGCGCATCACCGAAAAGGCCCCCCATGCCCACCGCCGCCGATCTCGCCGTCAAGACCCTCGGCCCCTGCCGAATCGATTCACCGCTCAGGCCCATGCTGCGGTCCCGGCAGACGACGGCCCACTACGTCGCCGAGGACGATCGCGTCTTCTTCCACGACACGGCGCGGCTCGCCGCCGAGAGCGGCTGCACGCTCGAGTCGCTCCCCGGCTTCGAGCCGGCCGGCCCGCGACAGAGCATCTTCTTCGATCCCGCGAAGATGCGGGTGGGCATCGTCACCTGCGGCGGACTCTGTCCGGGTCTCAACGACGTGATCCGCGGGCTCGTGATGGAACTCGCCCACCATTACGGCGTGCAGCGGATCTACGGCTTCCGCAATGGGTATCAGGGCTTCATTCCGCGGTATGGCCACGACGTGCTCGACCTCACTCCGGCGAACGTCAGCGCGATCGACGAGGATGGCGGCACGATCCTGGGCACGTCGCGCGGCAGCCAGGATCCGCACGAGATCGTCGACTGCCTGGAGCGGATGAACATCAACGCGCTGTTCGTGATCGGCGGCGACGGCAGCATCCGCGGCGCCATGCAGATCGCGGCGGCCGTGGCCGAGCGGGGACAGAAGATCGCGGTGGTCGGCATTCCCAAGACGATCGACAACGACATCCCCTACATCGACCAGAGCTTCGGCTTCCAGACCGCCTTCGGCGAGGCGGCGAAGTCGATCCGCGCGGCGCACGTGGAGGCGAAGGCCGCCCCCAACGGCGTCGGTTTGGTGAAGCTCATGGGCCGCCACTCGGGCTTCATCGCCTGCTACGCGTCGCTTGCGGAGTCAGACGCCAACTACGTGCTCATCCCCGAGGTGCCGTTTGCGCTCGACGGCCCGCATGGCCTGCTCGAGCACCTGCTCGCGCGGATGAAGCGGAGCGGCCACGCCGTGATCGTGGTCGCGGAAGGAGCCGGGCAGGACCTGCTCGCCGGCCAGGAGAACGGCCACGACGCCTCGGGCAACAAGCGGCTCAACGACATCGGGCTGTATCTCAAGCAGAGACTCGCCGACCACTTCGCTGCGGCGGGCCTTGAGTTGAATCTCAAGTACATCGATCCCAGCTACGCGATCCGGAGCGTGGAATCGAATCCCTACGACAGCGTCTATTGCCTCCGGCTCGCACAGAATGCCGTGCATGCGGCGATGGCCGGCCGCACGGAGATGGTGGTGGGCCGCTGGCACGGCCGGTATGTGCACATCCCGATGCCGCTCGCCGTGAGCCACCGCAACCAGGTGGCGCCCAACGGCGACCTCTGGCTCGCGGTGCTCGAGGCCACGGGCCAGCCACGCTCGTTCGGCTCGTAGACCGCTTCCTCGACGCAGACCGCTTCCTCGACGTAGACCGCTTCCTCGACGTAGACCGCTTCCTCCCAGTAGACCGCTTCGTCCCGAAGCGGATCCCAAACCGCTTCCTCCCAGTAGACCGCTTCGTCCCGAAGCGGATCCCAGACCGCTTCCTCCCAGTAGACCGCTTCGTCCCGAAGCGGATCCCAGACCGCTTCCGGAGGAAGCGTTCTGCCTTGAGACAGGCTGAAGCCTGTCCTACTCAAAGGTCGCCCTTGAGGGCGAGCTCGTGGAAGTAGTGGCCCACCTTCTTCTGGTTCTTGAGCAGCCAGTCGATCGAGGGCTCGTTGGCCATCGCCTTGCGGATCGCGTTGAACGTCGCTTCACGGTGCGTCTTGAAGAGCACCTCGTGGTCGATCTTCGTCTTGGCGTCGCCGGCCGAGGGATCGAGCCAGACGGCCACGACGATCCCGATGTCGTTGACCTTGTTCTTCGGGATATGCCCCTCGCGCACGCTGTCGAGCACGGCATTCGCCACCGCCGCCTGCACGGTGCCCATGAGGATGTTGGT
>JBIIOM010000316.1:0-2748 GCA_044336925.1 Pirellulales bacterium | reverse complement strand
GTCAGGCCGACATCGGCATCGTGAGCTATCCGCGCAGCACGCGAGCGATCGAGGCGGAGCCCTGGCGGGAGGAGCCGATCGTGCTCGTCTGTGCGCCGGGCAATCCGTTCGCCGGCCGCGTGCAGATTTCGCTCGAGGAACTTCACGGCCAGCGGATGGTGGGCTTCGACCCCGACCTCGTCATCCGCCACGAGCTCGATCGCGCCATCGCCGCGCATGGCGCCGAGCCGAACGTGGCGATGGAGTTTGACAACATCGAGACGATCAAGCGGGCCGTCGAGATCGACGCCGGCGTGGCGCTCCTCCCGGAGCCGACCGTCGGCCGCGAACTCGCCGCGGGCACGCTGGCCACGGTGCGGATCGCCGGCGACGAGCTCGTCCGGCCGCTCGGCATCATCCACGCCCGCGGCAAGCCGCTCCCGCCGACGGCGGCGCGGTTCGTCGAACTCCTCCGCGGGCATGCCCACGACCTGGAGCCCGCCGCCGATCCATCCGCCGACGTGGTCGCCCACGCCTGATTTCTCAAACCATTTTTCGGTCTTCAGTACCAGCAAGAGCATCGCAATGACGCGTTCCAACGGACACTTCCGTCAGCCTGGCCTTCCCCCGAAGCAGGGCCTCTACGACCCCGCCAACGAGCACGACGCCTGCGGCGTGGGGTTCGTCGTCAACATGCACGGCCGCAAGAGCCACCAGATCGTGCGGCAGGGGCTCGAACTGCTCGAAAACCTCACGCATCGCGGCGCCACCGGCTCCGATCCGCTCACCGGCGACGGCGCCGGCATCCTGCTCCAGATGCCGCACGAATTCTTCGCGGCCGTCACGCCGCAGGCCGGGATCAAACTGCCCGCGCCGGCGGACTATTCGGCGGGCAACATCTTCCTGCCGCCGTCGGAAGGGGAGCGCGAGACCGCCGAGCAATTTTTCGAGAAGGTCTGCCGCGAGGAAGGCCTCGAGTTTCTCGGCTGGCGCGACGTGCCCACCGACAACCGCTCGATCGGCGGCACGGCCCGCGAGGTGGAGCCCGTCGTGCGGCAGGCCTTCATCGGCCGGGGCGGCAAGGTCTCCCGCGATCACTTCGAATGGAAGCTGTTCGTGGTGCGGAAGCGGTTCGGGATCGAGCTCGGCAAGCTCGGCCTGACGGAGCACACCTTCGTCTACGTCTGCTCGCTCTCGTCGAAGACGATCGTCTACAAGGGTCTCCTGCTCGCCGACCAGGTGGACAAGTATTTCCCCGATCTCTCCGACGCGAAGATGACGTCGGCGCTGGCGCTCGTGCACCAGCGCTACAGCACCAACACGTTTCCCACCTGGGACCTCGCGCATCCCTTCCGCTACATCGCCCACAACGGCGAGATCAACACCGTTCGCGGCAACATCAACTGGATGCACGCCCGCGAGAGCATGCTCGCGCATCCCGTGTTTGGGCCCGATCTCGACAAGATCAAGCCCGTCGTGCGTGAGGGGGGCAGCGATTCGGCCACGTTTGACAACGTGCTCGAACTGCTCGTGCTCGCCGGTCGGCCGGTCGAAGAGGCCGTCAGCATGCTCATCCCCGAGCCCTGGAGCGGCCACGAGAGCATGGCCGACGACCTGAAGGCCTACTACGAATACCAGGCCTGCCTGATGGAGCCCTGGGACGGCCCGGCGGCGCTCGCCTTCACCGACGGCGCGCGGATCGGCGCCACGCTCGACCGCAACGGACTGCGGCCGGGCCGCTGGTGGCAGATGAAGGACGGGCTCGTGGTGATGGCGAGCGAGGCGGGCGTCTTGCAGCTCCCACCGGGTGAAGTGGTGCGAAAAGGCCGGCTGCGTCCGGGCCGGATGTTCCTCGTCGACACGAAGGAAGGCCGAATCGTCGAAGACGACGAGATCAAGCGAAAGCTGGCCACGGCCAAGCCCTGGCGGGAGTGGATCACGGCCAACCAGGTGCGGCTCGACGCGATCGCCGATCCGGCGAACGTGGCCGAACTGACGGCCTCGCGGGCCGTGGAGCCCGCCGCGGCACTGCTGTCGGGCAAGAACGGCAACGGCGGCCCACATGCGGTCGATCCCTGGCGGGCCGCCGGCGTGGCGGGCGAACAGGCGAGCCTGCTCGAGCTCCAGCGGGCCCACGGCTACACGCTCGAAGACCTGAAGGTGATCCTCGCGCCGATGGCCACCGACGGCGCCGAGCCGATCGGCTCGATGGGCAACGACACGCCGCTGGCGGTGCTCTCCGACCGGCCGCAGCTCCTCGCCAACTACTTCAAGCAGCTCTTCGCGCAGGTGACCAATCCCCCGCTCGACGCGATCCGCGAGGAGATCATCACCTCGATGATCACCACGATCGGCTGCGAAGGGAACCTGCTCGACTCGAAGCCGGAACAGGCCCGGCTCCTGCGGCTCGAGACGCCGGTGATCTCGAACGCGGAATGCGCCCGGATCAAGTCCCTCGGCTCGGCCGACTCCCCGGCCCGGCCCGGCCTCGCTTGCAAGACGATCTCGATGCTCTTTCCGGCGACCGAAGCCGCTGCCGGGATGCGGAAGCGGCTCGATCGAATTCGCGCCGAGGCGTCGAAGGCGGTGAAGGATGGCGCCACGATCATCGTGCTCTCCGACCGCGGCGTCTGCCGCGAGCATGCGGCCGTGCCGGCGCTCCTGGCCACGGCGGGCGTGCACCACCATCTCGTCCGCGAAGGCACTCGCACCCGTTGCGGCATCGTCGTCGAGACGGGTGAGGCCCGCGAAGTGCAGCACTTCGCCCTG
>JBIIOM010000315.1:0-2749 GCA_044336925.1 Pirellulales bacterium | reverse complement strand
CTGGCTTTCGGGCGTGGCGCTGGCGCCCAATCAGTTTGACTTCTCGTCGCCCCCCGCCGGTGGCGGCGAACTGCACGGCGGCAGCAGCATCTGCCTCACCGGCGCGAGCCTCGGCCTCGAGGCCCGCTGGTAGGGTAGGCTTCAGCCTGCCACGTCCCACGGAAGCCCGACGCGCAAGCGAGGGGAGTTGGCGTGGCGCATGAGTGGGGCGGAGTAGCTGAGCGGATGAACCTCGCTCGCGCTTCGGGCTTTCGTGAGGCGTAGTACAAGCGACAGGCTAAAGCCTGTCCTACGTCACGCTCAAGAGCTCGACGTCGAAGACGAGCACGCCCTGCGGACGGCCTGACACACCCTCGTATGCCAGAATCGCCGGGATGATGAGCTGGCGGCGGCCGCCAACATTCATCGTCGCCAGGGCCTCGTCCCAGCCTTTGATCACTTCCCCCTTACCGAGCGTGAACTCGAAGGGGCTGCGGCCGGGACGCCGCGAGCTGTCGAACTCCGTGCCGTTGAGCTGCCAGCCGGTGTAGTTCACGCTCACCTTCTTGTTCACCGCCGCGGCTATCCCGGTGCCGACGATGAGGTCGCGGAACTGCAGGCCTGTCGCCGTGGTCACGATGCCCGGATCCGTCGTCACGACCGGCGCGGCAAGCTGGACATTGCCGGCGAGCGCACCGAGCGAGCCGGTCGGCACACCGGCCGTCGAGACCGTCTTCACGCCGCTCGCTCCCAGGAAGCCCTGCGAGGCGTAGAGCGAATCGGCGCGACCGTCGCCATTGGCGTCGATCGCGGCGGCGAAGACCGGCGAATTCGAACGGCCAAGCGAACCGAAGGCCTCAAACCGCGAGAGCCGCGGGTTGGCCGCCGCGGACACGCGGCCGTCGTAGATCTCCGTGACAGGGCGGCCGAGGGTGCCGCTGGTGACGATGATGTCGGGGATCGAATCCGCGTTCACACGGGCCGCGGTCACGCCGATGCCACCGCGGTTGCCAGGCGAGAACGGATTGATCGTATCGACCACCTTGGGCGTTGCGGAGCCGACGTCATAGACACGCACGACGGGCCGGGCGAGCAGGCCCGAGCCGACGATCACTTCGGCTTTGCCGTCCTGCTTGGCGGCATTGGTCACCGCGCCATTCGTGAACGTGCCCATGTCGGCCGCGGCGACGGTCGCGCCGCCCACGGCGACCGAGCCAAACGGACGGATCGTGCGGAAGGGCGTGTTGGCGATCGGATCGGCACCGGCAACGCTGCGGAAGATCCGCACCTCGCCGTTGCCGCTCGCCTTCGCCGCGACGAGATCGTCGCGGCCGTTGCCATCGACGTCAGCGGCCGCGAGGTTCACGCCCCCCTGCCAGCCGGCGCCGAACGGGGTCGTGTCGAAGTTCGTCAGCCGCGTGCCGTCGGTCGTGAAAAACCGCACCTCGCCCGGCAGCCAGCGGCCCGGGGCGACGGCGACCAACTGGCGGCCGCTGCCTTCAAAGTCGCCGAGCACAGCCTGCACGCCGCCGTTGTAGGTCGGCTCGAAGGCGAAGAACGAGTTCACGACCGCGCCTGTCGCGGGATCGACAAGCCGCACGGCCGATGTCGCTGATAGGCCGATGTGGTCGGTGACGGCCATCAGCTTTGGCGTGAATTGATCGGCGTCGGTGGCAGAGTTGTTGGCCGTGGCTGTCTCGCCGGCGAGCGCAACGCTCGCGGTCGAGACGAGGTTGCCGCTGGCGGTGGGGCTGATCGTGCTTACGACCGTGAACGTGGCCTTGCCACCGGCCGGGAGCGTGATCGGCGTGTTGAGGTTGCCAGAACCGATCACCGCGCCCGAGGAGCCGCTTGAGTAGGCGGCCGTCCAGGTCGCCTGCGTGATCTGACTGGCAAGCGCCGTCGTCACCGTGGCGTTCGTGGCGGTCGCGTCACCGAGATTCGTCACCTCGACGGTGTAGGTCGTCTGCGTGCCCGGCATGTACCAGACATGCGCGTCGCTGATCGCGATGCCCAAGTCCGCGGCCATGAGCGCCCGCGCCTCGAGCTGCTCGAGGCCGGTGACTCCGTGGCCGAGCGATTCCCAGGCATGCAGCCCCCTGCTCTTCCGCAGCACGCGTTGGCGGCTGCGCTTGGGAAACATCTTCGACGGGCTCTGGTGACGCTTGAGGGGCATGGGACGGCTCCTGGGATACGTCTGCTTCTACGGTCAGACCTATCCGGGGGTTCGGTGGCCGTCAATTTTTCGGCAGAAATACTCGCCCAGCCCCGGGAGAGTGAGGGTTTTTCGGGCTGTAACGGCCCCCGGTAGGACAGGCTTTAGCCTGTCTGGAGGGACAGCCTGTCCTACTTTTGCCGTTGGAAGGCGATCGGCTTGGCTTCGGCCGGAGCGCCGGCCAGGGCGAAGTCGAAGGCATCGGGGCCCTTCGAGACGACCTTCCCCGTCATCGTCCCGGCCTTCTCGCTCTGCAGAGCGATGGCGTCTGGGGCGGTCGCGATGTCGCCCGAGAGCTCCACCGGGGGCTTGCCGGAGGGCATGGCCTTCCAGGTGAACTTCGAGTCTTCCGTGATCGTGAGGATCACCGCGTCTTTGCCGCTCGCCGCCTTCCATGTGCCGACGAGGTCGGTCTCGGGCACGGCCGCCGCCGCCGGGCCGCTCGTGCCTTCGGCAGGGGTCTTCGGGGCGGGCTCAGCCTCCTCCTTCGGCGGCGTGATCGCGTCGAGCAGCCGCTTGGCGACGGCATCGCCCGGCTGCTTCGCCACGACCACC
>JBIIOM010000314.1:0-2758 GCA_044336925.1 Pirellulales bacterium | reverse complement strand
TGTTTCTCGCGCGGGCGCTGGCGCAGGAGGCCGATCTCTACTTTCTCGACGAGCCGCTGGCCGGCGTCGATGCCCGCTCGCAGGAGACGATCTTCCGCGTGCTCGCCGACCTGCGGTCGGAAGGGAGACTGGTCGTCGTCGTGCATCACGATCTCCGCACCGCCGCGGAATGGTTCGATGCGGTGGCGCTCATCGACATGCGGCTCGTCGCCGCGGGGCCGACGGCCGCCGTGCTCACGCCCGACAACCTGCGCCGCACCTATGCCGGCCCGCTCGACGTGCTCGACGAGCTCGGCCGCGCCGTCGCCCAGGGGAGGCGAACCTCATGAGCCCGCTCGGGGCGATTCCCTACAACACGCTCGTCGTGGCCGCCGGCGTGGCGGCGGTGGGATTCGCCGCCGGCGTGATCGGCAGCCTCGGGCTGTTGCGAAAGCGGGCCTTGGCCGGCGACGCGGCGGCGCACGCCACGCTCGTGGGTGTGGCGGCGGCGTTTCTCGCGACCGGTCGCCGCGATCTGCCCGTGCTTCTCCTGGGCGCCCTCGTGGCGGCCGTCGCGAGCCTCGGCGTGCTCGTCTTGATTCGCCGCTGGACGCGGACCCGCGACGACGCAGCCACGGCCATCGTGCTCGGCGTTTCGTTCGGCCTCGGGATCACGCTCATCTCCGGCATCACCGCCCGCGGGATTCCCGGCGGCGGCGGACTCGAGCAATTTCTGCTGGGCCACACCGCCGCGCTCACGGCGGCCGATGCGCTGCTCCTTGCGGTGGTTTCCGTCGTGGCGGTGGTGACGCTTCTCGTGGGGTTCAAGGAGGCGGTGCTCGTCGCCTTCGATCCGGCGTTTGCGGCGGCCACGGGGTGGCCGGTCGCGCTCGTCGATTATCTGCTCGTCGCGCTCGTGGCCGTCATGGTGGTCGTCGGGCTGCCCGCAGCCGGGGCGGTGCTCGTGACGGCGCTCGTCGTGATCCCGCCGGCCGCCGCGCGGCAGTGGACCGATCGCATCGGCACGATGCTGCCGCTTGCCGGCGCGATCGGGTTGGTCTCCGCCGTGGCGGGTGTCGCCGCGAGCGCCACGTTTCCGCGGCTGCCGACCGGGCCGATGATCGTGCTCGTGGCGGCGGCGATTTTCGGCCTGTCATTTCTCGTGGCGGTGATCCGCGACCGGCTTGCGCAGCGGAGGCCGAGCGCATGACGGTCGCTGCCCTTTGGCTCTCGGAGCAGGCCGTCATGCACGGCTGGGCGATGGCCACGGCGGCCGTGGTGTCGGCGGGCTGCGCGCTCGTCGGCACGCTCCTGGTGGTCCGCCGCATGAGCCTCTTGGGCGATGCGATCAGCCATGCCGTCTTGCCCGGCATCGTCGTCGCCGTGCTCGCCGGCGGCCGGTTGGGCGGGCCGATCGTCCTGGCCGGCGCCACGGCGACGGCGCTCGCCACCGTCTGGCTCACGCGGTCGCTCGCAGGGCGGCGCGGCCTGGCCGAGGACGCGGCGGCGGGGATCGTGTTCACGACGCTCTTCGCGGTCGGGGTCGTGCTCGTCTCGGCGCTCGCGTCGCGGGTCGATCTCGACGCCTCGTGCGTGCTCCACGGCATCCTCGAGCTCGTGCCGTTCGACACGGTGCGGCTCATGGGCTGCGATATTCCGCGGGCGTTTCTGACCGGCGCGATCGTGCTCGCGGCTCTTGCCGCCGCGGCCCTCTTCACCTGGAAGGAACAGCTCTTTGCGGCGTTCGACACCGACGCCGCGCGGGCCGCGGGCATGCCGGTCGGGCTCGCCACGATGGGCCTGCTCGCGGCGACGTCGCTGGCCACCGTCGCGAGTTTCGAGGCCGTCGGGGCGATCCTCGTCGTGGCGATGCTCGTCGTGCCGGCGGCGACCGCCGAATTGCTCGTGCATCGGCTGCATTGGATGGCGTTCGTCGCCATGCTCATCGCCGTCGTCGCCTCCTGCCTCGGCTACGTGGCCGCCTGGCACTTCAACACGAGCGCCGCCGGGATGATCGCGGTCGTGCTCGGCCTGGGATACCTCGCCGCCGCGCTCGTCGCGCCGGATGGCATTTTGTCGCGACTGGCCGGCCGCGGCTGGCTGGCCTGGCGGGTCACCTGCGAAGACTGTCTTGCCGCGCTCTGGCGCGGCGAGGAGGCGGGCGGCGGCGCCGTCCTGCCGCCGGCCGTGTTTCCGTCGTCGCTCACACAGCATGCGGCGCTCTTGTGGCTGCGGGCCAGCGGGCGGATCGCCGCGGCGGCCGATGGCGACTGGCGGCTGTCGCCGCGGGGGAGGTCGGAGGCGGAGACGGTCGTGCGTTCGCACCGCCTGTGGGAGGCCTGGCTCGGCCGCCACGCCGAATTGCCGCTCGATCATCTCCATCCGCCGGCGGAGTGGATCGAGCATCATTTGGGCGCGGCCGTCCGCGAGCGGCTCGAAGCCGAAGTGGGCGCGGCGGCCAGCGACCCCCACGGCCGCACGATCCCGCCGGAAAGGTAGACCGCTTGCTCCGCAAGCGGATCTCAACTGGCGTCGCACCGTCTCGGGGGCGGCAGAAGGTGCCTCGCGGTGGCCCTCGCGGACTCGGTCCAAATGCTCGTCACGCTTCCGCCGACCCCCTCGCCTCCGTCCAACGTAGATCGTTTGCAACGTAGACCGCTTGCTCCGCAAGCGGATCCAGATCCGCTTCGGGACGAAGCGGTCTACTGCCGGCGGATGCCGGCCAAGCGAAAATCGGCAGGATGCCGATGTTTCGCGCGAAGCCAGATCCGCTTCGGGA
>JBIIOM010000093.1:0-9569 GCA_044336925.1 Pirellulales bacterium | reverse complement strand
CCGGGCCAAGAAGGTGATCATCGAGGCGGAAAACACCACGATCGTCAGCGGTGGCGGCACGAAGGCCGCCATCGACGGCCGGGCCAACCAGATCCGCGCCGAGATCGAGACGACGACGAGCGACTACGACCGCGAGAAGCTCCAGGAGCGGCTCGCCAAGATCGCCGGCGGCGTGGCCCAGATCAACGTCGGCGCCGCGACCGAGACGGAGATGAAGGAGCGGAAGGCGCTCATCGAGGATGCGAAGAGCGCGACGCAGGCGGCGCTCGCCGAGGGGATCGTTCCCGGCGGCGGCGTGGCTCTGCTCCGCAGCGAGAAGGCGATCGAGAAGCTCGATGTCGAAGGCGACGAAAAGCTCGGGGCCGCGATCGTGAAACACGCCCTTCGCTATCCGCTCGAGGCGATCGCCGCCAACGCCGGCGTGGACGGCCCCGTGGTGGTCAACCGCGTCCGCCACATGAAGGGCAAGAACGACGGCTACGACGCCGACAAGGAAGAATACTGCGACCTCGTCAACGCGGGCGTGATCGACCCGGCGAAGGTCGTGCGGACGGCCCTGCAGAATGCCGCCAGCGTGGCGGCCCTGCTGCTCACCACCGAGTCGCTCATCACCGAGATCCCGAAGGCCGAGGAAGAGGCCGGCGGCGACGGCCACGACCACCACGGCATGGGCGGTGGCATGCCCGGCATGGGTGGCATGGGCATGGGTGGTATGGGCGGCATGGGCGGCATGCCCGGCATGATGTGATCTCGAACCACGTTCACCAGTTGCAACTTTTTCTACCTTTTTGGAGAGCATTTCTCATGGCTGCGAAGAACCTGAAGATTCGTCCGCTCGATGACCGCGTGGTCGTGGAGCCTGTCGAGGCCGAAGAGCGGACCGCCGGCGGCATCGTGCTGCCCGATTCCGCGAAGGAGAAGCCGCAGCGCGGCCACGTGGTGGCGCTCGGCCCGGGCAAGCTGCTCGAGAGCGGCCAGCGGGCCACGCTCACGCTCACGATCGGCGACGAAGTCATCTACGGCAAGTATTCGGGCAGCGACATCGAGGTCGACGGCCACGAGGTGAAGATCCTCCGCGAGAGCGACATTCTCGCAAAAGTGCTGTCGTGATCCCCGCTTTTTCCATTTTCATTTCCTGACTCACCAACGCCTCATCGAGGAGATCGATCCGTGCCCAAGCAACTGATGTTCGACGACAATGCCCGTGCCAAGCTGCTCAAGGGAGTTGAGAAACTCGCCGGGGCCGTCGCCGTGACGATGGGCCCGACCGGCCGCAACGTCATCATCGACAAATCGTTCGGCGGCCCGACCGTCACCAAGGACGGCGTGACGGTGAGCAAGGAGGTCGATCTCGACGACGCCTTCGAAAACATGGGCGCCAAGCTCGTCAACGAGGTTGCCTCGAAGACGTCGGACCTGGCCGGTGACGGCACGACCACGGCCACGGTGCTCGCGCGGGCGATCTTCCGCGAGGGCACGCGTATGGTGGCCGCCGGAAGCAACCCGATGGCCGTCCGCCGCGGCATCGAGAAGGGCGTGGCGGCCGCGGTGGGCCGGCTGATGGAGATGGCCAAGAAGGTCGACCGCCCCGAGGAGGTGGCCCAGGTCGGCGCCATCAGCGCCAACAACGACCGGGCGATCGGCGACCTGCTCGCCGAGGCCCTGCAGAAGGTGGGCAAGGACGGCGTGATCACGGTGGAAGAGGGCAAGACCACGGAGACGACCGTCCGCTTCGTGGACGGCATGCAGTTCGACAAGGGCTACATCTCCCCCTACTTCATCAACCGCACCGCCGAGATGGACTGCCAGCTCGACGACGCGCTGATCCTGATCCACGAGAAGAAGATCTCGAACCTCCGCGACCTCCTGCCCCTGCTCGAGAAGGTGGCCCAGTCGGGCAAGCCCTTCCTGATCATCGCCGAAGACATCGACGGCGACGCCCTCACGGCGCTCGTCGTCAACAAGCTCCGCGGCGTGCTCAACATCTGCGCGTCGAAGGCCCCCGGCTTCGGCGATCGCCGCAAGGCGATGCTCGGCGACATCGCCACGCTCACCGGCGGCACGCTGATCAGCGAGGATCTCGGCCTCAAGCTCGAGAACCTCGATCTCTCCCACCTCGGTCGGGCGAAGAACGTCACGGTCGACAAGAACGAGACCACGATCGTGCAGGGGGCCGGCAAGCAGGCCGACGTGCAGGCCCGCGTGCAGCAGATCCGCAACCAGATCGAGGCCACGGAGAGCGAGTATGACCGCGAGAAGCTCCAGGAGCGGCTCGCGAAGCTCACCGGCGGCGTGGCGATCGTCTCCGTCGGCGCCGGCACCGAGGCCGAGATGAAGCAGAAGAAGGCCCGCGTGGAAGACGCGCTGCACGCCACGCGCGCGGCGGTCGAAGAGGGGATCGTGCCGGGCGGCGGCGTGGCCCTGCTCCGCTGCCGCGAGGCGGTCGAGAAGGCCCGCTCGCAGGCCAAGGGCGACGAGAAGATCGGCATCGACATCGTGCTCAACGCCCTCGAGGCCCCCATCCGCCAGATCGCGGAGAACGGCGGCATCGACGGCTCGGTGGTGGCCGACGAGGTGGCCGGCAAGGACATCCACATCGGCTACGACGCCAACAAGGGCGAATACGTCGACATGCTGAAGGCCGGCATCATCGACCCGGTGAAGGTCGTCCGCGTGGCCCTGACGAATGCCGCGAGCATCGCCGGCCTGCTCCTCACCACCGAGGCGCTGGTCACGAATCTCGACAAGGACGACAAGAAGCGGAAGGCCGAGGGAGCGGTGCGGTAACGCTGCCGCGCCTCATGTCTCAACCACGCGACTTCTACGAGGTGCTCGGCGTCGAACGAAGGGCGACCACCGCGCAGATCACGGAGTCGTATCGCAAGCTGGCGATCAGGTTTCACCCCGATAAAAACCCGGGCAACGAGGAGGCTGCCGACCGCTTCAAGGAGGCGGCGCGGGCCTTCGAGGTGCTCTCCGACGACAACCTGCGGGCCCGCTACGATCGCTACGGCCACGCCGGCCTGCAGGGCGGCCCGCAGCACGAGTTCAACGACATCTCCGACATCTTCGAGGCCTTCGGCGATCTCTTCGGCGGCGGCATGTTTGGCGACGCGTTCGGCGGCGGCGGTCGCCGGCGGGGCAACCGGCCGCGGAAGGGCCGCGACGTCTTCTGCACCGTCTCGCTCTCGCTCGTGGAAGCGGCCCGCGGCGCGACGAAGACCGTGGAATTTTCCCGGCACGAGGCCTGCGCCACCTGCGACGGCAGCGGCGCGAAGCAGGGCACGAAGCCCGTCCAGTGCGACTACTGCGGCGGCCGCGGCCAGGTGATCCAGCAGGCGGGCGTGTTTCGGCTGCAGACGACCTGCCCCGCCTGCCAAGGGGCGGGCAGCGTGATCCGGGAGAAGTGCCCGGACTGCGGCGGCGACGGGCTCACCGAGGAGCACGTGGAGCGGCGGGTGACGATTCCCGCCGGCGTCGACCGCGACGTGCGGGTGCGGCTCGCCGGCGAAGGGGAGCCGGGCGGCAGTGGCGGGCCGCCGGGCGACTGCTACTGCGTGATCGAGATCGAGGATCATCCCTTCCTCACCCGCGACGGCCGCGACCTGCACTGCGAGGTGCCGATCACGTTCAGCCAGGCGGCGCTCGGCGCCACCGTGGAGGTGCCGACGCTCGACGGCGCGAAGCCGCTCGAGATCAAGCGGGGCACGCAGGCGGGCGACGTCATCCGCGTGCGCGGCTTCGGCATGCCGGAGGTCCGCGGCCGCGGCATCGGCGACCTGCACGTGCACGTTCACGTGGAGGTGCCGAAGACGCTCTCCGCCAAGGCGGAGCAATTGCTCCGCGAGCTCGCCGCCGAGGAGCAGAAGGCCGTGAGCCCGAAACGATCGAATTTTTTCAGCCGACTGGCGGAGTATTTCCAGCCGCACGATGATGCCGGTGCGGCCAGCGCGAAGCAGGAGGAGGCATGACGATGAATGCTGAAGACCACGAAGGACAGGAGCCGGCTGAGGCGCAGGCGGCGGCCGGGCCCACCGGCCCGGAGCAATTGCCCCGCTTGCTGCAGGACGCCGAAGACCGCCTGCTCCGCACGCAGGCGGAATTGGAAAACTTCCGCAAGCGTTCGCGGCGCGAGTATGAGGATGCCCAAAAGTATCGTGAGATCGACCTGCTCCGCGACCTGCTCCCGGTGCTCGACACCGTGCTGCGGGCGATCGAGGCGAGCGAGAGGACGGCCGACGTGGAGAGCCTGAAGTCGGGCTTCCGCATGACGGCCCAGCAGATCGAGAAGGTGATCGAATCGCACGGCTGCAAGACGATCGAGACCGACGGCCAGCCCTTCGACCCGGCTGTGCACGACGCGATCCTGCAGCAGTCGGTGCCAGACGCGAAACCGGGTACGATCGTGGGTACGGCGAGCCGCGGCTACCGGCTGCATGACCGCGTGGTGCGGCCCGCCCAGGTGATCGTGGCGAAGGAGGGATGACCGATGCCGACCTATGATTACGTCTGCGACGGCTGCGGCCACGCGTTCGAGCTGTTTCAGTCGATGACCGACAGCGTCAAGAAGACCTGCCCGCAGTGCAAGAAGCCGAAGCTGCGGCGGCTGATCGGCGCCGGCGGCGCGATCGTGTTCAAGGGGTCGGGCTTCTACAAGACCGACTACCGCAGCGATTCCTACAAGAAGGGCGCCGCGGCCGACAGCGGCTCTGGCAAGTCGGACGGCGCGAAATCCGACGGCGGCAAGAAATCCGACTGACTGTCATCCCATGCCACGCTGCCCCGTCTGCGATGCCCACGTCGACCTCGAGAAGACCCCGACGGTCCCGTTCTGCAGCGACCGCTGCCGCCTGATCGACCTCGGCCGCTGGCTCGACGAGGCCTACAGCGTGCCCGACGTGAAGAAGCCCGCCGACGACGACGAGTAGGGTAGGCTTCAGCCTGCCCCAAATGTGGCTGCTTGCTCCAAAGTAGACCGCTTGCTCCAAAGTAGACCGCTTGCTCCGCAAGCGGATCCCCGGAGATCCGCTTCGGGACGAAGCGGTCTACTTTCCGAAGCGGTCGCCTTTCGTTCGCTGCCGTCTACCACGCTATACTCTCCCCCACGAATTCAGGACCTCCCGAGGACGCCCCCGATGGCAACCGGCGACACCCCTTCCCCCGATCACGGCCGCATCGTCCACGAGATCCAGTGGAGCGAGGCGCTTCCCTGGTGGATCCTCTTCCGGGCCGCCGGCACCGCCTTCGCCCCGACGGTGATCCTGCTCGCCCTGCTCGGGTCGCTGGCCACCTGGGCCGGCTGGTCGATCGCCGACAGCCTCAAGCTCGCCGGCGGCGATGCCGCGGCCGATGCGATCCTCGATGCCGAGCTGGCCGGTGGCGGCGGCGGCGGGCTCGTGCTTCCCGCGCCGGGTGGCGCGGCCCTGTCGCCCGCGCCCACGCCGAGCCGGCAGGTGTTTCCTGCGCTCGTGGGCTTCGTCGAGCGGCTTCCCACGCCCGTCTCCGATCTCGTGCGGCTGCTCGGCATCCCCTTCCGGCCGTCGGTGTCGCTGCAGCAGATGGGCGGAGCGCTCGCCCGGCTCGGCTGGTTCGTGCTCGTCTGGTCGATCTTCGGCACGGCGATCGCGCGACATGTCGCACTCAAGCTGATCGGGGAAGAATCGCCCGGGCTCGTCGGCTCCGCGCTCTACGGCGCCCGGAAGTGGCTCGCCGCCTTCAACTCCGTCGCCTTCGTTTTGCTCGGCATCCTGGCCCTCTCGATTCCGGGCGCCCTGCTCGGGCTGCTCATGCGGACGGAATGGGGCCTCGCCTTCGCCGGCGCCGTCTGGCCGCTCGTGCTGGCCGGCGCGGTGGTGCTCGCGATCCTCGCGATCGGCCTCGTGGCCGGCTGGCCGCTGATGGTGGGCTCCGTCGGCGTGGAGCGAGGCGACAGCTTCCAGGCGATCTCGACCGCGTTTTCGTATCTCTATCAGCGGCCGCTGCACTATGCATTTTACGCCTTGGTGGCGCTCGCCGTGGCAATCCCGGCGCTCGCGGCTGCCGGGCTCTTCGCCGATGCGACGAGTGCGCTTGCCCTCTGGGCGGCGAGCTTCGGCATGGGGCACGACCGCACCGCCGCGGTGCTCGAGGGGATGCAGTCGGCGGCGGCCGATGCGCCCTGGGGCCTCAAGGCCCTCGGGTTTTGGAGCCGCGGGCTCGAGTCGCTCCTGGGCTCGTTTGGCTGGGGCTATTTCTGGTCGATCGCCACCGCCGCCTACATGCTCCTGCGGCAAGACGTGGATGGCACCGAGCTCGACGAGGTCGTGATCGACGAGCCGGGCGAGTAGGCAGGCTGGAAGCCTGCCCCACCGGGGGCAGGCTGAAGCCTACCCTACTTTGGCAGGCTGAAGCCTACCCTACTTTGGCAGGCTGAAGCCTACCCTACTGGGTGAGCCAGCGGTTGACGAGGGTGGCGAAGCCGCCGAGCAGCTCGCCGCGGCTCACCACGGCGTCGGCGCCGGCCGCCTGAGCCTGGGCAAGACGCTCCTTCGCCACGTGGGGCCCGAAGGCGATGAGCCGGGCATCCTTGCCCACGGCCGCCCGCTGGGCTTCGATGAGCCCCCGCACGCGGTTCACGACGACGGCCGGATCGCCCGCCACCGTCTGCAGGTCGAGGAGCATGAGGTCGTAGGGGCCGCCGGGCACGGCGTCATCGAGGCTGCGGAGCGTCTCCACGTGCGCCGGCAGCGGCCGCGCCAGCCCCGCGATCCGGCTCGTCGAGAGCAGGTCGGGCGATACGAGCAGGATGCGAATGGGGTCGGTCATGGCTGGCATTGTACCCGGCGAAACAGACGGAAGCCCGACGCGCGAGCGAGGAGAGTTGGGGCGTGTAACGCGGGTCGGGTGGGGGCGGCGTTGGTGGGAGTGGCGGGCGGATGAACCTTGCTTGCGCTGCGGGCTTCCGTGGGCTGCGGGCTCTCGTTCGCCGTCCGTTTACACGGCTTCGGGGCCGCGGACTTCGCGGTAGAGCTGCACCGCCTCCGCGATCGGAACGACGAAGATCCGCGGTTCCGGGGCGTCGGTCGGCCCGATCGCGGCCGTGATCGCGTCGACCGCGCGGTCCACGAAGTCTTCGTTCACCGCGACCTCGATCACCGTCTGCTGCACGATCGGCCCGGGGCCGCGCGGATCGTCGTAGCCCTGCGCGTCGCAAACCGTCAGCCGCGTGACATGCACGGCGGCGAGCGCCTCGCGCACCACCTCCAGCTGCGAGGGCTTCAAAACCGCGATGACCAGCCGCATGCTGCCGCCTCCCTTCGGGCTTCACGCGGGATCATGGTCGCGACAATTCGAGGCTGGCGTCGAGCACCTTCCTGATCCGCGCCTGGAGCTCGGTCAGGTGGGCCCGCGAGTAGTCGTCGAGCCTGACGTCGTTCTTCGCGAGGAGCGTGCCGATCCGGGCGTCGAGGCCTCGCAGCTGCGAAGCCGCCATGGCCTGCGCGTCGGGGGAGGCGGGGTTCGAGCCCAGCGCCAAGCCGCCGAGCCGTGCGACATACGCTCGCTGCAGCGAGCGGCGGAGGCTCGGGATCGCCGGCTTCCGCGTCGTGTAGTCGCCGGGGGCCGTGGCATCGACCTCGGCCATGATCGCCTTCGTGAGCCGGTCGAGCAGCTCGGCCGTCGTGAAGGCATCCTGATCGGCCGGCACCTTCAGCTCGCTGTCGCGGATGCGGGCGAGCGTGAGCGGGTCGAGCAGCCGGCCGAGCACGCGGTCCTGCCACATGAGGATCACCTCGTGAACGGGATAGTCGTCGCGATCGACGTCGCGGGTGCCCCAGTGGAGCCAGCGGCTCGCCACGAGCTGGTTGTAGAGATCGGGCGGGAAGGAAAACGGCCCGGCCGCGAACATCTGCTGCTCGAGCAGCGCGAGCGCATCGCGCTGCTGCTTCGGATCGACCACGCGGAAGGGATTCGGCGCGTTTGCGTCGCCCTTGTGGCTGCGGGAGACGTGGAGGCCGCCGATGAGCCGCGAGGCGTTGAACATCGCCTGGCCGTGCGCGGCGAGCAAAACGCCGAAGGCCTGCCGCACCCGCTCGTAGCCGCCGCCGGTGCCGTCCTTCTCCTTCGCCGTCATCCGCTCCGCGATCCGCGGCATCACCTGGGCCACCAGCTCGGCGCGGGTCTTCGCGAAATCGAGCGGATCGCTGCCGAGGTCGAAGCGGTTGGAGAGCGGATCGGGGTCGCCGTATTCGGTGTCTTCATCGGTGGCGTAGGCGAGCGCGGGCTCGCCGGAGCGGGCCGCGATCTTCTCGAGCTCGGGCCATTCGGCGTCGGGGCTGCCGCCGGGCAGCGGCTTGTAGCCGTATTCGATCGCCCAGAGGTCGTAGGGGCCGAGCCGCGCGGCGTAATACTCCCCCTGCGTCCGCCCCTTGGGCACGATGTTCACGGGGATGTAGTCCATCACGCTCGTGCTGCCCCCCGACTGCGCGGTCTTCACGGCGTCGTTGAAATCGGCGAGTGGCCGGAAGGCGCTGCCCTTGAAGTTGTGCCGCAGGCCGAGGGTGTGGCCCACCTCGTGCATCGCGACGAGCGTGAGCCCCTGCAGCACGAGCTTCTCCTTCTCGGCCTCCGAGAGCGGCTCGGCCGCCTGGGCGGCCAGGGCCGTCGCCGCGAGCGCCGTCTCCCGCGCGTGGCCGTCGAAGAGCCGGCAGGCGGCGTCGCAGCAGTGGCCCGTCTCCGCGTTGCGGCCGCCGCCGGTGAGCAGCGCCACCGACTGCGGCGTGAACGTCTCGTATTCGGTCCGCCAGAATTGGAGGAAGTCGCCATCGAAGATGATGTCGGCGTCGAGGATCTGACCCGTGCGCGGGTTCACACGCGACGGCCCCATCGCGAAGCCCGCGCCGGCCGTGATCCAGCGGAACGTGTTGTAGTTGACATCTTCCGGATCCCAGTCGGTCACATCCGGCTGCTGGCGGACCTCGATGGCGGTCGCGAATCCCGCCTTCTCGAACGCCTCGTTCCAGGCCTCGATGCCATTGCGGATCGATTGGCGATATTTGAACGGCACCGTCTTCTCGATCCAGAAGACGATCGGCTTCTTCGGCGGCGAGACGGCCGCGGCCGGGTCGGCCTTCTCGAGGTTCCAGCGGTTGATGTAGCGCACGAAGCGGTCTTCGTCCACCTTCTGCGAGAAGTCCTTGAGGGCCGTGACGAAATAGCCCACGCGGTCGTCGGCGAGCCGCGGCTTGTAGGCGTTTTGCGGCAGCAGGCTGATCGAGTAATGCACGTTGACGGTCGCGCCACGGGTGTCGGGCACGGTGTCGATCCGGGCCGTCCCGTTCGAGCCGTAGGTGGCCGCGACCTGCAATTCGACGTTGTCGGGAAACGCCTTCACGCGCGACCACGTGGAGCGGTCGCGGGCGAACGAGAAGCCGGGCAACGTGGCCGAGATCTGCGGCAGGTCGGTGAGGAAGATCGGCGCGAGGTCAATCACCGGCGCGCCCGAGGGCGCGAACGTGGCGATCGGCACGCTGAAGAGCACGCTATCCGTGTAGGCGAGATCGACCGCCTTCTCCTCCGGGCTTCCCTTGTCG
>JBIIOM010000313.1:0-2767 GCA_044336925.1 Pirellulales bacterium | reverse complement strand
GGGCTCGATCGAGGCCTGGCTCGCCGCCAATCCGGTCCGCGATCTGTCCGTCGTCTCGCTCGGCCGGGAGCCGCTGGAGGTGCCGCATGAAGTTTCTGCATGAACGGCTCGACAACGGGCTCGACGTGATCGCCGAGGTCACCGACGGCGCCCTCTCCACGAGCATCGGCTTCTTCGTGAAGACGGGCGCCCGCGACGAGAACGACGCCCTCTGGGGCGTGAGCCACTTCCTCGAACACATGGTGTTCAAGGGCACGCACGACCTCTCCGGCGACGAGATCAACCGCCGCTTCGACTGGATGGGCGCGAGCGCCAACGCCTTCACGAGCGAGGAAGACACCGTCTACCACGCCGCGGTGCTGCCCGAGCAGCAGCAGGAGGTCGTGTCGCTCCTGGCGCGGATGATGCGGCCGGCTCTGCGCGAGGAAGACTTCACGACGGAGAAACTCGTCATCCTGGAGGAGATCCGGATGTACGACGACCAGCCCCCCTTCGGCGCCGACGACCGTTGCCGCGCGGCCTTCTTCGGCCGCCACCCGCTCGCGCGGAGCGTGCTCGGGACGGTCGAGTCGATCGAGGCGCTGCCCGTGGAGGCGATGCGCGATTACCACCGCCGTCGCTACGCGCCGGGCAACATCGTGCTCGCCGCGACCGGCGCCGTCGATTTTCCGGCGCTCGTCGAATCGGCGAAGCGGCTCTGCGGCGATTGGGAGCCGCAGCCTGCGACCGAGCGGCGGCAGCCCCAGGAGCCGCGGCCACCCCGGCTCGCCTCCACGATCGAGCACATCACACGCCCCGCCGCCACGCTCGAATACGCGGTGCGGATGTCGGCCGGCCCCGCCGGCGACGACGACGACCGCTATGCGGCGAAGCTGCTCGCGGTGCTCCTGGGCGACGAGTCGGGGAGCCGCCTCTACTGGGCGCTCGTCGATTCCGGCGAGGCGGAGCATGCCTCCTGCAACCACCACGACTTCCTCGACGCCGGCTTTTTCGCCACGCAGCTCTCCTGCGATGCCGACGATGTCGTGCCCCTGCTCGACCGGATCGACGAGGTCTACCGGGAGGCGGCTCGGGCCGGCATCCCGCAGAGCGAACTCGAGCAGGCCCGCAACAAGCTCGCCGGCCGGGTGGTGCTCGGCGGGGAGCGGCCGCGACGGCGGCTCTTCGGCGTGGGGCTCGAATGGGCCCACATGGGCGGCTACCGGAGCGTGGCGGACGACCTCCGGATCGTCGAGGGGCTCTCGCTCGACGACGTCCACCGGGTGCTCGATCGCTGGCCCCCCCACGGCCCGAGCGCCACCGTGTTGGCCGGGCCGCTCGCCGCCGACGCTTCCGCAACGGCCCGTTCCGCGGCACAATAGCAATCCATGACGCCCCTCTTCGCCAACCGCTGGCTGATCGCCCTGCCGCCGATCTGGCTCGTCGGCATGGGCGCCCTGCTGGCCATCGCGGGAATCCTGCTTGCCTGGAGCCTGCTGGCGGCGGTGCGGCCACGGATCGCCGCGGAGGCGAAGCTCAGCCTCGGTGACGGATTCGCCGGACCGCTCGCCTGGCTGCTGCTCGGAATGGCAGCGCTGGCGATCGCGTTCACGCCGCTCGTGCCGCTCGGTCAGATCGGCCGCTCCCTGCAGCGGCTCGTTTCGGCCAACGACTTCGACCGAACGATCACGGTGCTGCCACAGGCGCAGCTCCAGGAGATCCAGCTCGACCTGCGTCCGCAGGAGATCGAGTCGATCACGCTCGAAAGCGATGCCCCGCTCACCGTCCGCACGCAGCAGCCGATCGAGGGCTTCGCGCTGGTGAAGGTGCCCGACGTCGATCTCGCCGCCGCGACCCCCTGGACCTGGACCCGTGCCGCCGGCGCCACGAGCCCCTTCCTCGGCCAGCGGGCGAAGCTCGAGGTCACCAATGCGTCGAACCAGCCGGTGCAACTCCGGGTGCGCAGCCGGCTGGCGGCCGAGTTTCCGCAGGCGGGCATCCTCCCCTGGACGGCAGGCGTGCTGCTCGCCATCGCGGCGGCCTATGCCTTCTTCAGGCTCGTGCCCCGGCGGATTGCCGCCGTCGCGTCCACCACCTGCAAGGAGGCGATCGGCCAGCCCGTCTTCGCCGTGGCGCTCATCGTCGGGGCCGTCCTGCTCCTGGCCTTCATCGTCGTTCCGTACAACACGTTCGGCGAAGACGTGAAGATGCTCAAGGACAGCGGCCTCACGCTCATCAAGGTGCTGGCGCTGCTCGTCGTCGTCTGGACGGCGAGCGTGGCCGTGGCCGACGAGATCGAGGGCCGCACGGCGCTCACGGTGCTCTCGAAGCCGCTCACGCGGCCGCAATTCATCCTCGGCAAGTTCGCCGGCCTCGTGCTCGTGGCCCTGCTCGTCTTCCTGATCCTCGGCAGCGTGCTCATGGCGACCACGAGCCTGAAGGTGGTCTACGACGCCCGCGAGGGCGCCAAGGTCGATCCGATCTGGCGCGACTGCGCCGACGAGATGATCACGGTCGTGCCGGGCCTCGTGCTCTCGCTCTTGGAAACGATCCTACTGGCGGCGGTGAGCCTCGCGGTCTCCACGCGGCTGGGCATGGTGCCGAACCTGATCATCTGCTTCACCGTCTACGCCCTCGGCCACCTCGTGCCGCTCATCGTGCAGTCGAGCGTGGGCAAGTTTGCGATCGTGCGATTCGTGGGGCAGCTGTTCGCGACGATCCTGCCGGTGCTCGAGCACTTCACGATCGAGGCGGCCGTCGTCGGCGGCGTGCCGGTGCCGTGGAGCTA
>JBIIOM010000092.1:0-9614 GCA_044336925.1 Pirellulales bacterium | reverse complement strand
CTTCAGCATGCTCTCGATTTTTTCGCGACGCGACGTGGCCATGGGGTGAGGCTCCTGTGCGAAGTTCAAGGGGATGAGTCGTCGGTCGCCGCGCCGGCCAGCGGGTTGACCAGCACGACCCGGCGGGCCGGGCCGCCGACGGTGACGGCGATCGCGCGGTCGGAAAGGCAGGCGACCGCGAGCGGGTTGTCGAGTCTCGCGACGCAGACGGGCCGCGCCGCCTGTCGGCCATTTTCGAGGGCGGCGTCGATCCGCCAGAGGCCGGTCGGGTGATCCGCCGCGCCGCCGCCTCCCACGACCCAGAGCGTGCCGGAGCCGCGGCAGCAGGCTGCGTCGCGGATGTCGGCGAGGCCGCTGTCGAGATGGAGGAGTCGCTGAGAGCCCATGTTGGAGTGGAACGACAGAAAGACGTGGCGAGTGTCGCCGGCGATCTCGGGGACGAAGAGCACCCATTCCTCGGCGAGGCTCACCGTCGCCGCGACGGGCCTCTGCCCCGCCGGCAGTCGCGGGCAGCGGCGTTCCGAAAAGGGCTCGCTGCGCGCCCCGGCGATCGGGGCCCGCACGGCTGGCGGCAAGGGAGGCGGCAGGGCGATCACGGTGAGCCAATCCCGGGACGGGCTGACGACGATGTCGACCGCCGTGTCGTCGCCGGGCTTGTCTTGCGCCGACGCCCCGAGCGGGTGGTTTTGCAGCGCGGAGGCCAACGGCGTGGCTGCGCCAGCCTCCGCCGTGCGCGGGGATGCGAGCCGGTTGAACGTGCGAACCGACCAGGCCTCGTCGGCGCGACAGACCACCGCGAGCGTGTTTGAATCGATGCAGCCGATCGCCAGGGGCCGCACGGCGGGCGAGCCTGCGGGGGCTGCGAACGCGGTCGAATCGATCACGGTGACCCGTTTCGCGGGATCGAAGGGATCGACGGCCACGACCGAGCTCCGTTCGCCATCGAGGACGTAGAGCGTGTGGCCCGTCGCGGGAGCGGCGAGTCGCCCGGCGCCCGGAAGGTCGTCGATGATCGTGGTGACCGCTGCTGAATCAGCCGCTCGCGCCATGCCCGTGATGGCCATGCAGGCGACCACGAAGGCTGCGAGCCTCCACGGCATCGGTGAGGCGGGCTGCAGGGATTGCGGCATGGCGACCAGTCTGGAGCGGCCGGATGGATCAGTTGACCGGCTGAACGGCGACGGCCGGCAGTCCGTGGGCCGCCTCCCATTCCGCGATCCGATCCGCATGCTTGAGCGAGAGCGAGATGTTGTCGAGCCCTTCCATCAGGCAGGTGCGGCGGAAGGGATCGATCTGGAACGATCGTTCGAAGCCGGCGTCGTCGGCGACGGTGCAGCGGTCGAGATCCACGTGAAGCCGGTAGCTCTTGCCCGCGCGATCGGCGGCGGCGGCCCGCTGGAAGAGTTCGTCGACATCCTGCTCGTCGAGCCGGATCGGCAGCATGCCGTTTTGGAAGCAGTTGGAGAAGAAGATGTCGGCGAAGGTCGGCGCGATCACCACGCGGAAGCCGTAGTCGGCGAGCGCCCACGGGGCATGCTCGCGGCTCGAGCCGCAGCCGAAATTGCGACGGGCGACCAGGATGCTCGCGCCCTGCGCGGTCGGACGATTGAGCTCGAAGGCCGGATTCAGCCCGCCGTCGGCCAGAAACCGCCAGTCGCAAAACAGAAATTGACCGAAGCCTGTCCGCTCGATCCGTTTGAGGAACTGCTTGGGGATGATCTGATCGGTATCGACGTTGGCCCGGTCGAGGGCCGCGACGACGCCGGTGTGGGAGGTGAACGGTTCCATGATCAATGCCTCGATCGGTTGAACGCCCGGGTCTTGCCGCCCGGTTCTAGCGGTACTGCCACTCGCGGATGTCGACGAAGTGGCCCTTCACGGCGGCGGCCGCCGCCATTGCCGGCGACACGAGATGGGTGCGGCCCCCCTTCCCCTGCCGGCCCTCGAAATTCCGGTTGCTGGTCGAGGCGCAGCGCTGCCCGGGGGAGAGCGTGTCGGGGTTCATCCCCAGGCACATGCTGCAGCCGGCCTCGCGCCACTCGAAGCCGGCCTCGCGGAAGACCTTGTCGAGGCCCTCCGCCTCGGCCTGACGCTTCACGCGGCCGCTGCCGGGGACGACCATCGCGTGCACCGACGAGGCGACGCGGTAGCCCTGGGCCACCCGCGCGGCGGCCCGCAGGTCTTCGATCCGGCTGTTTGTGCAGGAACCGATGAAGACGCGGTCGAGCGCGAGAGCCGTGATCGGCGTGCCGCTCTTCAGGCCCATGTAGTCGAGGGCCCGCGCGGCGGAGTCGCGGTCGGCGGCACCGGAGAATGCGGCGGGGTCCGGCACGGCCGCGTCGATGCCGGCCACCTGCGCGGGGTTCGTGCCCCACGTCACCTGGGGCACGACATCGCCGGCTTCGTAGATCTCCACGCGGTCGAACACGGCGCCCGGGTCGCTCGGCAGCCGCTCCCAACGGGCGACGGCGGCCTCGAAATCCCGCGGCGCGAAGTCGCGGCCGCGGAGGTAGTCGAACGTCTTCTGGTCGGGGGCGATCATGCCGGCCCGCGCCCCAGCCTCGATCGACATGTTGCAGACCGTCATCCGCTCTTCCATGCCGAGGCTGCGGATGCACTCGCCGGTGTATTCGACGACGTAGCCCGTGCCCCCCTCGGTGGACAGCTTGCCGATGAGGAAGAGCACGAGGTCTTTGGCGGTGATGCCGTGATGGAGCCGGCCGTTGACCCGCACCTCGAACGACCTCGGCTTCGACTGCCGCAAGGTCTGCGTGGCGAGCACGTGCTCCACCTCGCTCGTGCCGATGCCGAAGGCGAGCGCCCCGAAGGCGCCGTGGGTGGCGGTGTGGCTGTCGCCGCAGACGATCGTCATGCCCGGCTGGGTGATGCCGAGCTCGGGGCCGATCACGTGCACGATGCCCTGATCGGCGTCGCCCAGGTCGAACAGCTTCACGTCAAACTCGCGGCAGTTCGCCCGCAGCGTGTCGATCTGCTGCTTCGACACGGGGTCGGCGATCGGCAGCCGGCGATCGGTGGTGGGGACGTTGTGGTCGGGCGTGGCGAAGGTCGCCTCGGGGCGTCGCACCCGGCGGCCCGCCAGTCGCAGCCCTTCGAAGGCCTGCGGGCTCGTCACCTCGTGCACCAGATGACGATCGATGTAGAGCAGCGGCTGCTCTCCGGCGGGGGCACAGACGAGGTGGTCGTCCCAGATTTTTTCAAGCAGCGTGCGGGGCGTGGCGGGCATGGGCGGTGGGCGTGAAGGGGGAGGCGGATGCTCCGCCCAATGTAGCCGCGCGGGGGCCGCCCTTCCACCGGCGGCACGGCTTCCCGGCCGTCAAGCCACTCCGACGTTACGCCGCCCGCTTGAGGACCGTCCGCGCGGCGAGTTCGTCGATGCGGCTCTTGTCGATCTGCTTCCACTCGCCCCCACCCCCCTCGACGAGCACCGTCGTCTGGGCGTTCACGAGCCGCTGGATGAAGAACCAGCTCCGCTCGAGGTGGCGCTGGTCATTGTCGGCCGAGACGAGCACGAGGTCGAAGACGCCGAGGTGGTTGCACAGCCGCGAGAGCGATCCATCGGCATTGCCCGGCACGAGTTGCACCTTGGCCAGGGAGTGGAGCCGCTGATGCGCCTGCTTCAAGGTCACGCCCGGCGGATCGGAGGGCAGCCGCCCCTCGAACCGGTCGAGGCCCACGTAATGCAGGCCGACATCGCCGACCGAACGGGCCACCGCCAGCACTCGCTCGGAACGCTTGAGCGTGCCGAGGCCGAGTTCGAGGATGCGGCGCGGTTTGCTGCCGAGGATGGCGCGGTAGATCGGCCGCTCTCCCGCGGGCTTCGAGAATCGCGTCAGCCAGAATCTGCGAAACAAGCCGACGTTTGCCATCGCCACGAGCCCCCGCATAGGAATGGGACGGCACCCCGCCCACGACCACTTCGTCGGCTTGCGAACGGTCGGCTCTGGAGAAAACGCCCGGACGACGGCAGAACTTGCCAGGTTGCACGAACGCCGAAAAACCGAGTTGCTGACGGTTGTCACGGAAGCCCGACGCGCGAGCGAGGAGCGTCGGGGTTTTTTTGCGCGGCGGGTGAGCGCCGGCTGTGGCTGGAGTGGAGAGCGGCTGAACCCTGCTCGCGCTGCGGGCTTCCGCGGGCGGGCCGGCTTTACGGGCTGGCGGGGGTGGCGTTGGCGGCCGAAATCTTGGCGATCGCCTGCTCGGCCGCTTCGCGGACCGACGAGAGTGGGTCGTCCTCGGCCACGAGTTCCAGGATGGGCAGGGCCGGCTTCGCGTCGGGCCCGATGTCACCGAGCGCGACGGCCGCCTCGAGGCGGACGATTTCGTCGCCCGACCGCAGCGCCTTCCGCAGCCGGGGCACCGCCGAGCCGAAGAGCGAGCTGTCGGCCGGATCGATCTTCAGGGCCGCCCAGACGGCCACCGTGGCCAGCAGTTCGTCGTCCGCGGCGGCGAGCTCGCGCAGTTTGCCGAGCGCGGGCTTGGCCGCCTCCCCAATGCGGCCGAGCGCGTAGGCGGCGGCATAGCGGGTGCCCGGCGCTGCGGTCGCCGACTCGAGGAGCTTCTCGAGCTCGGGCGCCGCATCGGCCGCGTCGACACCAAACCCGGCGATGGCGACGGCGGCATCGCTGCGATAGGTCTCGTCTGGATCGGCGAGCGCCTTGACCATGTCGGGCAGCGCCGGCTTCGCCGGGCGGCCGATCGTGCCGAGGATCTCCATCGCCGCCACCCGCGCGGCCGGGTCGGCGAGTTTCTCCCGCAGCGGAGCGACGGCCTGTGCTCCGAGCCGCACGAGTGCAGCCCCCGCGGCGACGGCCACGTCGGGATCGGCGTCGGCGATCAGGCCGGCGAACGACCGCGCGAGACCGTCTTGCGCCTTCGCGTCGAGCACCGCGGAAAGATCGGAAAGCCCCGAGACCGAGCTGCACCTCACCGAGGGCTTGTCGCTCGCGAGCAATTTTTCGAGTCGCGCCGCCGCATCGGCCACAAGCGCTTTGTCGGCGGGGTTGATCTGCGCCCGCGCCCAGGCGGCCACCGAGGCGAGAAATTCGTTCGTGCTGCCGGCCGTCTTCTTGAGCGGCTCATCGGCTTCGGCCAGCCGCAGCTTGCCGAGCGCGAAAGCCGCCGCGAATTGGAGCATCTCCTCGTTGCCGGCAAGCGCCTCGAGCAGCGCCGGACCGGCGGCCTTCGCCGGCTCGCCGATCGACGCAAGCGCCAGGATCGCCTGCAGCCGTTCGTCGACCTCTCCCTGGCTGGCGAGCGCGGCGAGCGGTTCGACCGCGGGGGCCGCGGCCGGCCCGATTTCGGCGAGCGCGACGCTCGCCCAATACCGCGACTTTTCCTTCTTGAGCGCCTCGAGCAAAACGGGCAGCGCGTCCTTGCCCATGTCGGCGAGCGTGTGGAGCGCCGGGAGCACGACCGAGGGGTCGCTGTCGGCGATCTGCTCGCTGAAGATGGGCAGGAGCTTCGCGGGCGACGGGGCCAGGACCTTCAGCGCGCGGATCGACGCACGGCGAGCCCGCGGATCCGAGTGGAGGGCGGTCTTCGACAGAGGAACGAAGACCGACTCGTAGAGGGCTGCGTCCTTGGGCGGCGTCTCGGTGCGCTCGTCATCCTTGCGGATGAGGCCGATGGCGGCCGCCGACTGGGCGACGACGATCGGATCGGAGTCTCCGAGCAGCCCCGCCAGGACGGGCAATTGCGAGATCGCTTCCTCGCCGACGAGGCCAATCGCACGGGCGGCGTGCCAGCGGACTCGCGGGTCTTCGGAGGTCGTCGCCTTCACGAGGTCGTCGATCGCGGCCTGGGCGTTGGGCCCCAGCAGGGCGATGCTGTCCAGGGCGAGATTGGCCGCGTCGGAATCCTTGGCGGCAGCCAAAGCGGCGCGCAGTTCATCGAGGTTCGCGGTCTTCCGCGTTTCGTCGCTGGCCTGCTCGACCACGGCCGCCGGCTGCCGGACGGCGGCGGGGCGTTCGGGCACGGCTGCCGGCTGGGAGCAGCCCGCGGCGGCCACGGCCACCAGCATGACGAAGGGGAGGACGAGCGACGCAAACCTCATGGAATGGCTCCAACGACCTGGGAGATGACCTTCGAAGGATTCGGACCCTGAGAGTATACTTCCTCGAGGTTTTTGCCGATGGGTGTTTCGCCCCTCGGCCCCCCTTCCCCGATCCTTGGTCTTTGCGTGAGGTTGAGCATGCCGAGTCAGCATTTTTCCCGCTCGCGAACAGCTTCGATGGGCCAGTGCCCCAGTCCGCGCGGTGTTACGGGATGGTGGAAGGCAGTCAGCGTCGTGGCGGTGGCCGCAATCCTGCTCAGCGGCTCGCCTGCCGTGGCGCAGTGGGGCATGGGCTTCAATCGCGGCGGCTATGCATCGACCGCCGGCCAGGCGGCCGCCTACGGCATGTCGGAGATGATGCGGGCGCAGGGGGCACAGAACCTCGAGAACTCCGAGGCCGCCAAGAACTGGCAGGACGCGAAGACCGAGGAAATCCAAAACCGCATGCGGTGGACCGAGACCTACTTCGAAATGCGGAAGACCAACCGCGACGCCCGCGCGGCCGAGGCCGGCCCGCCGGTCACGCAGGAGCAGGCGATCCGCATGGCGAAGATGAAGGCGCCGCCACGTCTGCCCTCCACGCAACTCGATCCCGTCACCGGCCACATCGAATATCCAATCGTGCTCAAGGACAGCGTCTTCGAGCCCTATCGGTCGGAACTCGACAAGCTCTTCGCCCACCGCGCGGCCTCCGGCGGCAGTCTGCAATACGAAGACTTCCAGGAGATCCAGCGGACCGTGTCGAAGTTCATCGACGTGCTCAAGGAGAACGTGGGCAAGTACGCCGCCGGCGACTACGGCCGGGCCCGCACGTTCCTCGACAGCCTCGCCCACGAGTCGCGGTTCCCGTCGGGCTGACGCGGGCGGCCGGCGTCAACTCGCCCAAACCGGCTTCGGGTGACCCGTACCCCGTCGCCGGACGCTCGCTGCGGTCGGTACGGAAGCCCGACGCGCGAGCGAGGAGAGTTCGGGCGTTTCTCGCGGGGCGGGTGGGATCGTCGTCGGTTGGAGTGGAGGGCGGATGGACCTTGCTCGCGCTGCGGGCTTCCGTGGGGTGTTGTGTGGATACGGAAGCCCGACGCGCGAGCGAGGAGAGTTCGGGCGTTTCTCGCGGGGCGGGTGGGAGCGTCGTCGGTTGGAGTGGAGGGCGGATGGACCTTGCTCGCGCTGCGGGCTTCCGTAGCTGCTCCAGCGTACGCCGGCTCCCGAAGCCGGCTTGGGCGAGTGGACGCCCTAGGGAGATTGAGCGAGCCGCACGCGGCGCAGGAGCGGGATCGTGGCAAGCCTCAGCAGGCTCGAGACGGCGAAGACGGTGAAGTAGGCCGTCTGGTCTTCCCCGAGCGTCCGCAACAGCAGGCCACCGAAGCCCGCCCCGGCGACGGTCGCGATCGCCAGGCCGAGGTTGTAGGCCGTGACCACGCCCGTTCGCTCCTCGTGGGAGACGGCGTCGAAGAAGAGGATCGCCACCGCCAGCTCGTAGGCCGCCCAGCAGGCGCCGGCGACGAGTTGCACGCCGATCAGGTATGGCACGCTCGCCGACGGCAGCCAGAGGAGCGCGAGTGGAATGATCGCCAGGCTGCCGACCCAGAGCAGGCCGAGCGATCCGATCTGCGAACCGAGCCGGCCGAGCGCCGGGAGCGCCAGCGCCTTGCCGAGGAAGTTGGTGCCGATCACGAGCATGAAGGCGCCGTAGGAGAAGCCCATCTCGCGCAGCATGTACGGCGTGAAGTACGGGCCCGCGCATTGGCAGGCGAAGGCGAAGCTGCAGACGAAGGCCACGAGCGATCCCGAGGGGGCCGCGGCCATCGCCGCCACCGCCGCGCGGAGCTTCTCCAGCGGACCGGCGGCCGCTGCGCCGGCATCGGCCACGGCGGGCAGCGGCCGCTTCGGTTCACGACAGACCGCAAGCAGCCCGGTCGACACGAGCCGACAGATGCCGGCCACGGCGAAGAGCACCGCAAACGCCACGAGTGCCGCCCCGCGCCGCTCGCCGAACTGCAGGATCACGCCGCCGGCCATGAAGCCGATGAAGACGCCGAACTGCCCGAGCCGGTTGCGGTGCGCGAAATACGCGGTGCGCATCTTTTCGGGGATGAGCGTTCCCATCCAGCTGTTCCAGGCCGGAGCGCCCGCCATGCCGGCCGCCCAGTAGAAGCTCGCCGCCACGAGCAGCTCCCAGAGCCGCGCATGGCCGCGGATGCAAAAGAAGATGAAGGGCAGGAAACTGATCGCCTGCACCGTCGTGCAGGCGATCACCCACGCCCGGTTGCTGCCGAGCCGGGCCACGCCGAGCGGCGTCACGAGCTGCATGACCGCGCCCGCGAGGACCGGCACGCTCGCGACGAGCCCGGCCGCGACCGGCCCCATTCCCAGCGCCAGGGCAAACGCCGGAAGATAGGTTTCGCCGCAGCCCACCATGACGCTGAAGGCGGCCGCATCGGCCGTCGAGACCCAGAGATCACGACGCAAGCCGCCCCGCGGCAGAAAGCTGAGCAGATGGCGAGGCGTGACTGGCCGACGGGAATGCAAGGTGGGGAGTCGAAGGGGAGGAGGGAGGAGGGAAGAGGCCGGAATCGAACCATCTGTTTATACTTCCGCGGCTTCACCATCCATATCGAAAGGGAGCGACGATGAAGGTCTTGGTTACGGGCGCGACGGGTTTCGTGGGTCCGCGGCTGTTGCGGCTGCTCGATCAGCCGGTGGCGCTTTCGCGCGATCCCGACCGGGCCCGCGGCCGGATCGGCCATCTCGCCGGCCGCATCATCCAATGGGATCCGATGCAGGGCCCGCCCCCGCCGGAGGCTTTCGTCGGCGTCGACGCCGTGTTTCATCTCGCCGGCGAATCGGTCGCCGAAGGCCGCTGGACGGCGGCACAGAAGGCGCGGATCCGCGACAGTCGCGTCATCGGCACCCGCCACCTCGTGCAGGGCATCGCGCAGGCCGCCGCGAAGCCGAAGGTGCTCGTCTCGGCATCGGCCGTCGGCTACTACGGCAACCGCGGCGACGAGGAGCTGACCGAGGCCTCGCCGCCGGCGGACGATTTCCTCGCGCAGGTCTGCATCGACTGGGAGCGGGAGGCGCTGGCCGCCGAACAGACGGGAGTGAGGGTCGTCACGGCCCGCACCGGCATCGTGCTCGGCGCCGGCGGTGGCGCGCTCGGCAAGATGCTTTTGCCCTTCAAGCTCGGCGCCGGTGGGCCGCTCGGCAGCGGCCGGCAGTGGATGCCCTGGATCCACGTCGCCGACCTGGCCCGGCTCTATGTGCACGCCGCCGAGCAGGCCTCGCTCAGCGGCGCGATGAATGCGGTCGCCCCGAATCCGGTGCGCAACAGCGAATTCACAAAGGCGCTCGGCCGGCAGTTGCATCGTCCGGCCTTCATGCCGGCGCCCTATCTCGGCCTGCGGCTCGCGTTCGGCGAATTCGCGCAGGTGCTCTTCGCGTCGCAGCGGGTGATCCCGAAGGTGGCGCTCGACACGGGCTTCGTGTTCCAATATCCCGAACTCGCCGGCGCGCTCCGCGAAATCCTCGCGCCGGCGGCGTG
>JBIIOM010000312.1:0-2777 GCA_044336925.1 Pirellulales bacterium | reverse complement strand
GCCGCTCGAGACGATCGAGCGGCAGTTTCAGGACCGGGTGCTCGGCGCCTACCGGGAGAAGATCCTCGCGGCCTACTCGCGGCTCCTGTATGTGGAAAAGGTCGATGCGAGCACGAAGCAACTGGGGGAGGGGGGCGTGCTCTCCGGTCGGATCATCGAGGAGCGGACGAGCAATCTCGAGGTCGCGAAGGCGAATTTCACCGCTGCCTGCGAGGAGGCGAAGTTTCTCACCCGCCAGGAACGCGATCGCGCCACGGCGGCACTCGCCCAGGCCGACCGGCTCGTGCAGATCTCGAAGGAAAACCTGCGGACGCTCGTCGGCAGCAAACTCGATGC
Organism: Pirellulales bacterium; assembly: GCA_044336925.1. Taxonomy (GTDB): domain Bacteria; phylum Planctomycetota; class Planctomycetia; order Pirellulales; family UBA1268; genus RGVT01. Next base: position 2,441 of record JBIIOM010000312.1, on the reverse strand, counting down.
GGACGTCGGCGGCCAGGGGGCTGCCGGCGGGGTCGCCGATGCCGATGGCGAGGAGGGGCGCGGGGCGGTCGGCGGGCTCAGCGCCCTGGTTTTGCGGACGCCTTTCGACGGCATCGTGGAAGACATCTTCGTCGCCCGCGGCGAGCGGGTGCAGGCGGGCGACCGGCTCTTCGTCGTGGCGGATAACACGACGCTCTGGGTGCGGGCCCAGATCCACGAGCGGCAATGGACGACGGTGGAGGTGGCGGAGGGGCAGGAGGTGCGGGTGAACGTGCCCGGCGCCGCCGACCACGACACCACCGCCCGCATCAATCACGTCGGCGCGACCGTCGAGGCCGATTCGCGGAGCGTGCCCCTCGTGGCCGAACTGAAGAACGACGACGCCCACTACAAGCCGGGGATGTTCGTCTGGGTCGATCTGCCGCAGGGGCAGATGCGTTCGGCGCTGGCCGTGCCCGAGGCAGCCGTGATGCGGCATGAAAACGTCGCCTTCGTCTTCGTGAAGGAAGGCGACGGTCGCTACCGCCGCGTCGACATCGAGCCCGGCATCGCCGGCAACGGATTCATCGAGGTGAAGAAGGGGCTCGACCTCGGCCAGCAGGTGGTGTCGCGCGGGGCATTTCTCCTCAAGAGCGAGCTGCTCTTGGAGGATCAGCAATAACGGCGCGGGGCCGGGCGGCCGCGGCGGCAAAGGAGTCGGTTCGTGCTCTCAGGCGTCATCGAGTGGTCGCTCGCCAACCGGGCGATGGTCATCGCGCTCTTTGTCCTCATGGCGCTCGGGGGTCTCTACGCCGCCACGCAGATCTCCGTCGACGCGGTTCCGGATCTCGTCAACATCCAGGTGCAGGTCGTGACCGAGGTGGGCACGCTGCCGCCGCTCGAGGTGGAGCGGCTCGTCACCTATCCCGTCGAGCTGGCCGTGAGCGGCCTGCCCGACGTGGAGGAGACCCGCAGCATCTCCCGCCTCGGCATCTCGCTGGTGACGATCGTCTTCCGGGAGGGGACCGACATCCTCCGGGCCCGGCAGCTCGTCGCCGAGCGGCTGCCGGCCGCGCGGGCCGGGATGGCCATCGACGGCGTCGATCCGCAACTGGGCACGCTCTCCACGGCGCTCGGGGAGATTCTGCAATTCGAGGTCCGGGGCAAGGGCGTGAGCCCGATGGAGCTCCGCAGCATCCTCGAATGGGAGATCGCACCGGTGATGCGGACCGTGCCGGGGGTCACCGACATCAACAGCCACGGCGGCTTCGCCAAGAGCTACGAGGTGCAGATCGACCCCGATCGGATGTCGTCGCACGGCATCGCGCTCGGCGAGGTGCTCGCCGCCCTCGAACGCAACAACACGAGCACGGGCGGCGGCTACATCGTGAAGAATGGCGAGCAGCGGTTCATTCGCGGCGAGTCGCTGCTCGGCGACGTCGAAGACATCGAGAAGGTGGTCGTCCGCAGCCCCGCGGGGGGCGTGCCGGTGCTGATCCGCAACATCGGCGCCGTGAAGATCGCGCCGCTCGTGAGGCAGGGGGCCGCCACCAGGGACGGCCGCGGGGAGATCGTCACTGGCATGGTGATGATGATCCGCGGTGAAAACAGCCGCCGCGTGGTGACCGCCGCCAAGGAGAAGCTGGAGGAGGTCCGCCGCACGCTGCCCGCCGGCGTCGATCTGGAGATTCTTTACGACCGCTCCGACCTGATCGCGCGCACGCTCGACACGGTGCTCCACAACCTCGCGGAGGGGGGGCTGCTCGTCATCGGGGTGCTGCTCGCGCTGTTGGGCAACGTGCGGGCGGGAATCATCGTGTCGCTGGCGATCCCGCTCTCGATGCTCTTTGCCGCCAACATCATGTGGGCCGTGGGGATCCCCGCGAGCCTGATGAGCCTCGGCGCGATCGACTTCGGCCTCGTCGTGGACAGCTCCGTGATCATGGTCGAGAACTGCGTCCGCCGCCTGGGCCTCGCCCCGCCGACGGCCTCGAAGCTCGACGTCGTTCGCGATGCCGCGATCGAGGTCCGCGGGCCGACGATGTTCGGCGAGCTCATCATCGCGATCGTCTACCTGCCGATCCTGTTTCTCGAGGGAACGGAAGGGAAGCTCTTCCGGCCGATGGCGCTGACCGTGCTCTTCGCGCTCGCCGGGTCGCTCGTGATCTCGCTCACGCTGATGCCGGTGCTGGCGGCCACCGTGCTCTCCCGCGAGGAGGAGCACGAGCCTTTCATCATGCGGATGTTTCACCGGGCCTACCACCCGCTGGCGAAGCTCGCGGTGCACCATCCGGTCTGGATCTCGCTGGCCGCGGCCGGCCTGGTGGCGGCGAGCATCCCGGTGGCGCTGCGGCTCGGGGCCGAGTTCATGCCGCGGCTCGACGAGGGGGATCTGCTCGTCGAGGTCGTGCGGCTGCCGAGCGCCACGCTCGAGGATTCCGTGCCGCTCACGACCCGGATCG
>JBIIOM010000012.1:0-29435 GCA_044336925.1 Pirellulales bacterium | reverse complement strand
ACGTTCGACATCTTCGACGGGGCCATCAAGTCGAACACGGCCAACCAGACGGAGAACACGAAGGGCTTCCTGAAGTCCACCGGCGAAGCGCAACTGGTCAGCACAGACACGACCGAGTGGATCGTCGCCCATGACCGCACGAACTTGAAAACCTACGTGCGGACCTACGGCGGCCTGAAACTCCAAGCCGTCGATCTGAAGAAGGTCGATTTCGCCAAACCGGGCCTGCGCGTCATCGAACTGGAAAACGAGTTCCAGCCGGAGGACGTGACAGCGAGAGCCGTACCGCTGAAATAGCCCTGCCCACCTACTCGTGCTCGCCCTGTATGTGGGGTTCACCGTCCGGGGCTGTGCGTAGAATCCCGCATGCCACGCCGCAACTGCCTGATCCTCTGCAAGTCGGTTCATCACGGCAGCACGGCCAAGGTCGCTGAGGCCATGCGAGCAGTCCTGGGAGCGGATGTCGCCGCGCCCGAAGAGATTCCGTATACGAGCTTGGCCGACTACGGCCTCGTCGGCTTTGGCTCGGGTGTGTATTACGGACGGATGCATGCGTCGCTTGTCGATTGGCTCCGCGGCTTGCCCGATGCCAAGGTGGCAACGATCCCGGCATTCATTTTCACTACCTCGGGCCTGCCGTTTCTGGCACCGCTCTGGGCCGCCCCGATGCGACGGCTTCTGGCCCGCAAGGGGTTTGTCGTTCTCGGAGAGTTTGCCTGCCGGGGCTTCGATACCTGGGGCCCACTCTGGCTCACCGGCGGCTTGAACAGGAAGCATCCCGACGAGCGCGACCTCGACCGCGCCCGCCGATTTGCCAACGAGATCGCCCGGAAAGCCTGGTCTGCCGAGACACTCGTCAGGTGTGCGTGACGCTCCCGGTGCGCCGCAGAACGCCGCGGCCGACAATGTGAATGAGAAACCCTACTGGCCCGGCCAGGAACGTGAGCACGAGCGCCACCGTGCGGAGCAACCAGGGCATCCCGAGGCTGACGCTGTCGCGGGCGATCCAGGCGCCGACGACCATGTCAAACGCGAGGTAGTGCGTCCACGCCGCGGCGAACACCCAGTCGTCGCGGAAGATCTCCCGCAGGCCGGCAAGCGTCATGACGTCGCCCGGCGGCGGGCCGTTCGTGGTGAGTTTCCAGCCGATCACGCTTGCATAGGCCAAAGCCAAAAGGCCGGGCACGACCACGGCGCAGAGCACGCTCGACACCAGTTTCTTGCCCGGGAACAAGACCAAGGCGATCCAGGCCAGAAGCGCGAGTGTGTTGGTGATTTGGAAGAACTGTTGGGCCATGGGATCCGCTTCGGGACGAAGCGGTCTACGGAAGACGTTTACGAGATCGGTTTATTGGAAGTTGATGAATCGATTCTAGCGGCGGGTCGGCGGCGCGCCCGCCATGCCGGGGAACGGCTGGCCGGGGGCGGGACGCGATTCGCAGGGGTGGAAGGCCGCCCAGACCGGATTGTGGTCCGACACCTCGAGCGCGTTGTCGAGCGGCAGACCGAACGTGTGTTGCAGGTCCATCACGCCCCAGATGCCGAGGTATTCCGCCGTGGCCGGCCGCGCGAAGACGAGGTTGTCGTAGGTCTTCGTGCGGCGGGTGTTGGTCGTCACGCCGGCGACCGCCCAGCCCACGCCGGGGATTTTCTGGAACGAGCTGAACTGCGGCGGGCCCGCGTTGAGATCGCCGAGCAGGATCACGTCGTCTTCGTCGGGGCGGGCCGTCTGCATCGCGCGGAAGACGTCGGTGAGCGCGTCGAGCTCCTGCGGCACCTCGTCGGGGTCGGTGTGGATGTCGACGAGCCAAAACGAAAATGCCATCTCGGCCGGGTTGATCCGCGTGCGAAACCGCGCGTGCATCGGCGGCCGATGGAGCCGGCCCCCCGGATCGGGCACGATGCCCACCGACGAAGGATCGACCTCGATGCGGTCGGTGTCATACACGAACGTATACTGCTCCTTGCTCACGGTGCGGCCCTGCCGCGGGCCGATGACATAGTGATAGCGGCTGCCGTCGGCGTTCACGGCGCGGACGAAATCGGGAATGATCGAATCCGACTTCGCCCGCACCTCCTGGATCGCGACGATGTCGAAATTGCGAACGACCCGCGCGAGCACCTCGACGACATGGGCCTTCGCCATCTTCGATTCGCCGAAGACCTGGATGTTGAAGCTCGCGATCATGACGCCGTCCCACGGCTTGACGATCGGGCCGGCCGCGTGCGCCACGGGCGCGGTCGCGCCCACGAGCCAGGCGCAAGCCGCCACGACCACGATGAGACCCCGGGCCATTCGCTGAACGCCCCCCACGCCGTTTCCTCCGCCCCTCTTATCGGCTGCCCTGAGGGGCTGAACCGGCAAAGATTCACTTCGCCGGGAACAAAGCCCCAAGGCCTCGACGGTCAGCCAGCGGTCAGCCGCCGACGAGCGCAAGCGCCTCGGCCGCCAGCCGGGCCAGCCGGGGATCGGAATTTCCCGCGGCCCGCGTGAGCGCTTCGCGGGCCGCATTCGCCCCAGCGCCGATTTTTCCGAGGGCCCAGGCCGCCCGCTGCCGCACGGCCATGTCGGAGGCCGCATCGACCAAGCCCGCCAGCACCGTCGCCGCAGACGCCGCACTCGCCCCAGATCGCCCGAGCAGCGTCACGGCCCAATAGGCGACGAGCGGATCGCCGGCCCCGGCCAGTTCAGTCAGGCTTTTCGTCGCGTCTTGTGGCGGGGGGCCGAGCTCCTCGAGCGCCGCCGCGGCCCACTCGCGAACGCGGTCGTCGGCATCGCCGCAGGCACGCACGAGATCGACGGCCGCTGCTGCCGCCGTCTCGCCGGCGCGGCAGAGGGCTTCGGCGGCATCGGCCCGCTCGTCGGCGCTGGCCGACGCCAGCCGCTGCACGAGTGTCGCAAGGTCTTGATTGCCGGAATTGTCCATCGCCGCCTCCACCAGGGACCGGTTTCAATTTCGACCAATCGCGGCCTGGTCCTTTGGGAAAATGAGTTCTGGCGGGTGCTCCGGAAGCCCGACGCACGAGCGAGGATAATCGGCGTGGATCGCCAACTGACCTTGCTGGCGCTGCGGGCTTTCGTGAGTCTGGTTTCCAATCCCTCAGTTGCCGCATCATGCACGAAGTCTTCGAGCACACCGCCGATCTGGGCCTCCGCGTCGAGGCGGCCTCGCTTCCCGCCCTCCTCGCCGAGGCGGCCGAGGGGTTCTTCGAGATCATCGCCGGCGACCTCGCCCAGATTCGGCCGCAGGTCTCCCGCTCGTTTGCGATCGCCGGCGCGGATCCCACGTATCTGCTCCTCGACTGGCTCGGCGAGCTGCACGCCGCCTTCGAGATCGAGCGGCTGCTCTTCCGCGAATTCGACGTGGCTGTCCACGATCGCGGGCTCACGGCCACGGCCCGCGGCGAGCGCTACGATCCGGCCGTGCATACACTTGCCCACGAGATCAAGGCGATCACGCAGCATGAACTCGACGTGCGAGAGATTCCTGGAGGCTGGCAGGCCACGCTGATCGTCGACATATGAGCGAGCAAACTGACATATGCCCGTGCAAGCATCCGATACCAGCCCCGCCGGCGACCGCTCGTTCACCGGCCCGCTCGAACGGGTCGATGACTGCTGTTACCGCATCCCCAAGTCGTATAAGCCGGGGATGCTCGTCGACGGGCTCATCTTCGCCGACGAGCGGCTGATCGGGCACCTGCGGAGCGACCGGGCACCGGAGCAGGTGGCCAACGTCGCCTTCCTGCCGGGCATCCAGTCGGCAAGCCTCGCGATGCCCGACATCCACTGGGGCTACGGCTTCTGCATCGGCGGCGTCTGCGCCACCGACCCGGCGGCCGGCGGTGTCGTCTCGCCCGGCGGCGTGGGCTACGACATCAACTGCGGCGTGCGGCTCGTGCGCACGAACCTCGATCTGGCCGACGTGCAGCCGATCCTCGTGCAGCTCGTCAACCAATTGATCCGCGACATCCCCGTGGGCGTGGGGCAGGGGGGCAATCACATCTTCTCGCCGGCCGACCTCCGCGTGCTCATGCAGGAAGGCGTGGGCTATCTCCGCGGCCGCGGCTTCGCCACGCCCGACGACATCGCCTGCACCGAGGCCGAGGGCTGCATCGCCGAGGCCCGTCCCGAGCTCGTGAGCGACCGGGCCCTCGCCCGCGGCAACGACCAATGTGGCACCGTGGGGGCCGGCAACCACTTCATCGAGGTGCAGGTGGTCGACCGCGTCGAAGACCCCGTGGCGGCCACCCGATTCGGTCTCCGCGCCGGCCAGATCTGCGTGCTCATCCATTCGGGATCGCGCGGCCTCGGCTACCAGGTCTGCGACGACGCCCTCAAGGCCCTCCGCGACGCGCCGGCCAAATACGGCATCGCGCTGCCCGACCGGCAGCTCGTCTGCGCGCCGGTCGAAAGCCCGGAGGGCCGTCACTACCTCGGCGCGATGCGGGCCGCGGCCAACTACGCCTTCTGCAATCGGCAACTGCTCATGTGGCAGGTCCGCGAGGTGTTTGCCCGCGTGTTTGACAGGTCGTGGGAGTCGCTCGGCATGGAGCTCGTCTACGACGTCGCCCACAACATCGCGAAGATCGAGGAGCACGATGTGGCCGGATCACGCAAACCCGTCTGCGTGCACCGCAAAGGGGCCACCCGCGCCTTCCCGGCCGGCCATCACGACATCCCGCTTCGTTACCGCGACATCGGCCAGCCGGTGATCATTCCGGGCGACATGGGCCGCGCGAGCTGGGTGCTCCTTGGCGGCCCGCGATCGCTCGAACGGTCGTTTGGCACCACCTGCCACGGGGCCGGCCGCTGCCTCTCGCGCACGGCGGCCACGAAGGCGGCCAAGGGACGCAACATCCGCGACGAGCTCGCACAAAGCGGTGTCGTGGCGAGAAGCCGCAGCCGCGAAGGGCTCGCGGAAGAGCAGCCGCTCGCCTACAAAGACGTGGATGTCGTCGTCGATGTCGTGCACCGCGCCGGGCTTTCGACGAAGGTCGCCCGGCTGCGGCCGCTGGGTGTGATCAAGGGGTAGGCGGTAGACCGCTTCGTCCCGAAGCGGATCCAGATCCGCTTGCGGAGCAAGCGGTCTACTAGCCCTTAAACAAGCGAAGGTCGACGCGCTTTACGTGCCAAAGCTTGGCCTTAAGGTCCATGCGCACCGCGACCGCCAGGCCGCCGTGGTGCGGTGTTCTACGTCGGGTTGTCTGGGGCTTCATGTCGATCTCGTCTGCACGTCGTGCGGTCAGGGGTGAATGGGGACCGGAGCATCCCGGCTCCGGCTTCTTGGGTTCGGTCAGCATCTCATCGGCACACGCAGCTCGTCGAGCAGGTTGAAGAAGACCGGCAGCCAGCGATTCCATGCCAGGAGTCTGAAGATGATCCGCCTGCCCGTCTTCACGATCTGTGCAGGGATCGCCATGAACGCCCGCCGGAACGTCGTGAACTCCATCCGGAGAAGCGTCCGCTTTTCTTCGCGTCGGGCTTCGGCGTCACGGCCGCCCTCCGGCAGCGACAGTGCCATCCACGCCTTCAGGCTCCATGCCAGGGACGCCATGACCATATACGCCCAGTTGCTTGCCAGCGTGTCCACTGGGGCCGACAGAGCGTGCATGTCGCTCTTGAGGTGGGCGAACAGGTTCTCCTGATTGCAGCGATGGTTCGCCTCGAGGACGAGTTCGGCGGCCGACTTGCGGAAGTCGTTGGTGATGAAGAAGAAGCAGCAAGTGTCGTCGAAGAGCTTTCGCTGCCCCTGATGAACCTCCAGATCCTTCCAGAGGGCGATGATGCGATACTCACGCCTGCACTTGGTGGGCTGGTAGCGGAAGTCGGCGACGTATTCCTTGGCGAGGCGGATGTCCTTGAACTTCTTCTCGACCACCACCTGCTGCTTGACGTTCTCGGGTCGTTTTCGAGGCTCCGTTTTCACCCGATGCTTCGGCGGCCGAACCAACTCCTGCCAGGCGTTTCGCGGCAGATTCTCGGCCTGTTCGTAGAGGTTCGGCATCGCCTGGATGCCGAACACGAACGTCACGCCGTCTGCCGCCCAGCGATCGAGGTGCTCCGTCTGCGAGAAGGCCGTGTCGCCACGTAGGCGAATCCGCCGGAAGCCTGCCCGGCGGCACAGGGCGATCGCCTTGTCGAACGTCGTGGCGGCCTGCTCGTGGCTCAGGCGGTTGCCGGGCCGGTTGACCACGTAGAGAGGCTCGCCGGTGTTGGCCAGCGACAGCACCAGCGGGTGATAGCCCCACTGGTTCTTGTAGTTGATGCCCATCCCCTCCTTGCACTGCCCCGTCGTCTCGACCATCGTGCCGTCGGCATCGAGGATCGCCTCCCGGAAGAAGTCGATCGGCTGCTGCTTCCAGACTCGGATGCGAGTGTCGTTGAAGATCTCCTGCAGGCAATCGACGCGATCGCCGTCGAATCGGCGGCAGAAGTCCCCGGCCGTCGTCGGATCCGGAATCCGCCTGGCTCCGAGGGCGTCGAGATAGCCCTCGTCGTTCCGCAGGAGTTCCAGATGCTCCAGCCGCGTCCCGCCCGCCAAGAGGTTGTAGGCGATGTTCAGGACGTGGTCGGACTCGTGGTACGGCAGGTGGACCTTCAGCAGCCCGAGGCGATCGTTGATCAACCGGTCGAGACCCAACCGCCTGACCAGCAGGTGAACAGCTCCGATCCCGCCGCTGGTGATCGCCCGTGTCCGATCGGCGACCTCGTAGTCGATGTTCGACGCGGCAAGTTCAGGGCGTGCCGTTGCAGTTCGATCTGCCTTCTCCAGCCGACGGGCGATTCTCTGCTTGCGTGTTCTCAGCTGACGGCGTACCTTGGTCTTCACTCGAAACTCCTCCATGAGAGACGAGCCGCGTGACCTGGCTCCAACCGTAGTCACGCGATTCGTCGGGGGATTTCGAGTTTTTTATGCGCTCAGCCCGAAAAGCGCAAGTCGAAACTCGCTTGGCTAAGGACTAGCAGGGAGGCGAGCGGGTCGGCGGAAGCGTGACGAGCATTTGGACCGAGTCTTCGAGGGCCACCGCGAGGAACCTTCTGCCGCCCGCGAGACGGCGGGGATTCGTTTCGGGAAGAAGCGTTCTACGCGACGTCGCGTTGCCACTTCGTGGCCGGTGAGCCGAAGTCGCGGAGGAGCTCCACGACCCGTTCGTCGCTCACCTGCTCGAAGTTGCGGTAGAACTGCCCCACGGCCCAGAAGTCGATCGGTTCGAGCAGGCATTCGATCCGGTCGCAGAGTGGCCGGATCGCATCGAGCCGATCGGGAGCGCCCACGGGCAATGCGACGATGATCTCCTTCGCCCCCGCCGCCCGCACGGTGTGCAGGGCCGCGATCATCGTGGCGCCCGTGGCGATGCCGTCGTCGGTGACGATCACCGAGCGATCCTTGATCGGAGCCTGCGGCCGGACGGCACGAAACATCGCCTTGCGGCGGTCGATCTCCTCGAGCTGCCGTTTCCGCTCCGCTTCGATATAAGCGTCACCCGCGTCGGTGACGGCGCTGGCGAAGTGGTTGAGGTAGACCTCACCCGACTCGGAGACGGCCCCGAGGGCGAGCTCCGGCTGGTGCGGCGATCTCAGTTTGCGGGAAAGCACGACATCGAGCTCGGCGCCCAGGCCGCGGGCGATCGCCGCGCCCACCTCGATGCCGCCCCGCGGGATCGCGAGCACTAGCGGCTTTTCCGTGCCCGCGAAGCCGCGCTGGCGGAGCCGCTCCACGAGCATCCAGCCGGCATGTTCTCGATCGGTGAAGAAGAGCTGGTTCATGATGGGCTCCTCAGGTGTCTGGCAAACCATTCCGCGGCCAGCCGCGCCGCTTCCTCGAGCGTGCCCGGCTCCTCGAAGAGGTGCGTCGCCCCCGGCACGACGGCCAGCTGCTTCTCGGCGGCGATCTGCTCGTAGGCGAGCCGGTTGAGCGCGAGCACTTCCTCATCGTGGCCGCCCACGATCAAGAGCGTCGGGGCGGCCACGCGGGAGAGGGCCCCGCCGGCCATGTCGGGCCGCCCGCCGCGCGAGACCACCGCCTTCACCCGCGGCTCGTGCGCCGCGGCCACGAGCGCCGCCGCAGCCCCCGTGCTCGCGCCGAAGAGGCCCAGCGGCAGCGATGCCGTCTGCTCGCGGCCGGCCACGAACCGGATCGCGGCGGCGAGCCTCTCCGCGAGGAGGCCGATGTCGAAGACGTTGACGCGGTCGAAGCTTTCCCGCTCGGTGAGCAGGTCGAAGAGCAGCGTGCCGAGCCATGATTCGTGGAGCATGCCGGCGACGAACTGATTGCGCGGGCTCAGGCGGCTCGACCCGCTGCCGTGCGCGAAGAGGACGAGACCGTGCGCGGTCTCCGGCAGCGCGAGCCGCCCCGGCAGGCTGATCGGGCTCCCCGAGGCCGCGAGCGCCGGGATCGAGACGTCCGCTGCGGTGACGGCGGTGGTGAGTGTCATGAATTCATGTCTCCCGAAAGGGTGTGCCGTCTGTCGATGGCGTGACGGAAGCCCGACGCGCGAGCGAGGGGAGTTGGGGTTGGGCGGAGTAGCGGTGCGGATGGACCTTGCTGGCGCTGCGGGCTTTCGTGGGCCGGGTTCAGACGTGGCCGCGGCGGGCGGCGTGGGTGCGGGGGTGCGCGAGCTGCACGTGCGCGGCCTGCGGCCCCTGGTCCCCTTCCTCCTCGCTGAAGTGAACCTCCGAGCCGATCTCGAGCATGCGGAAGTCGTGCGCGCTGATCGCGTGCTGGTGGAAGTAGATTTCGCGGCCGTCGGGGGTGGCGAGGAAGCCGTAGCCCTGCAGCGGAAAGACCTGCGTCACCCGGCCGACGGCCGGGAGCGCATGCGGCTTCACCGCGCCCCGCAGGTGGCGGACGTGGTCTTCGAGCTGCCGCCGCGCGGCATCGAATGAATCCCGCATGGCCACATAGACGTCTTCATGGGCGTGGTCGATTGGATGATTGCGGTTGACGACGATCTCACCGCCCGGCACCACGAGATTGATGCGGACGGAATACAGCCGTCCCTCCCGCTTGTGGCGATGAGGCTGGGCGATCACCACGTGGCAGCCCGTGATCCGGTCGTAGACCGCTTCGAGCCCGTCGATGTGCCGCAGGGCGGCCTCGCGAACGGCCTCGTCCAGTGGAATGTCGTCGAAAGAAACCTGTGGCGCTGTCTGCATGGTCGAACCGCCTCGCGCGTGGATGAGCCGGCTCCGGCGTCGGCTCAGGAGACGGTATCGCAGCGGCGGCTGGACGGCCTCGGTTCGCCAGCGGGCCGCGATTGGCCGGCTGTGCACGGGGAGACACTTCGTGCGGACGGGCGTGGCAGGCCGCGCGGCCGATCACTCCGCCGAGATCGCCTCCAGCAGGTCGAGCCGGGCGGCCCGGCGGGCGGGCAGCCAGGCGGCGAGCATCGTGATCACGATCGCCGCCGCCACGCCGGCGGCGCCGTGGTCACCCGTTCCAAACGTCTTCTCAAGATGCTCGGCTGCGAGGATCGACACGGCAGGGCAATGGCTCCGGGCGACGACGGGCGGAATGGGGGCCCCAATGTACCCAAACCACCGCGCCCCTCGTCGCGGATGGTAAAGCCGGTCGTGCGGAATCCGTTTTTTGAAGCAGTCAGGCAGGAAATGCCGATGGCGAAGAGGTGTCGGTCTCGGTTCGTTTCAGGCGGCCCCCAAAGAATCACCTCCATGGACCTCCACTTCACCATGCCGCCGCTTCGGTTGCTGGTCTCGCGACTCTGCATCGCCTGCGGGGTCGCCGCAGCCATCGCCTCGCCGCGGTTGGGCCGGGCTGAGGGGTGGCCGAAGCCCGGCACCGAGGTCCGCATGGCGGAGACTGGCGTGCCACTCGCGGGCAGCCCCGAAAATGCCCTCGCGCAGCTGCCGACGGACCTCGCCGACGACTCGATCCACGGGCCGTCGCCGGCCACGCTGCCGGAGTTCGTCGATCTCGCGATGCGCAGCCATCCGAAACTGCGGCAGGCGATGGCCGCCATCGAGTCGGCGCGGGGAAAGGCCGTGCAGGCACGGCTCTATCCCAATCCGATGATCGCCGGTGCGTCTCCGCAGGCCGCGGGCCTCGACAGCCAGTGGAACGGATTCGTTTCGCAAGACATCGTCACCGCCGGCAAACTCAGGCTGCAGCAGCAGGCGGCCCTGCGCGAGGTGCAACGGTCGGAGTATGAGCTCATCCGCACCCGGTTCGACGTGCTCCGCGAGGTGCGGCAGAGCTATTACGCCCTGCTCGTGTCGCAGCGGCGGGTGGAGATCTACAAGCTCCTGCTCGACATCGCGAAGCGGTCGTACGAGATCGGCCGGCAGCTCGCCGAGGCCGGTGAAGGCACGAAGGCCGACGTGCTCTTCTGGAGCATCGAACGCGACCGGGCCGACGTGCGGCTGCTCAATGCCTCGGTCTACATCGAGACCGGCCGCCGGCAGCTCGCCACCGCGATCGGCCTGCCGCGTGCCGACATCGGCCGGCTCGAGGCCGACCTCTTTCAGAAATTGCCGATCTTCGACCTCAAGAACCTGCAGGAGGCGGTCGTGCGGGCCAACGCGAAGCCCCGCGCCGCAGAGGCCGAGATCGCCAGGGCGCAATGGGCGCTCGAACGTGCGGCCGTCCAGCCGATCCCGAACGTCAACCTGCTCGGCGGCTACCAGCGGCAGGTGGGCGGACCGCCACAGGATCAGGGGCTCGCGCAGGTGATGATGGCCGTGCCCCTCTTCGACCGCAATCAGGGCAACATCCGCTCGGCGCGGGCCGACATCGCAGCCTCGCGGGCCGACCTCCGCACGATCGAGCTCGATCTCGCCACCCAAGCGGCGCAGGCGATCGCCAGCTACCGCACCTCGCAGCGGCTCGTCGAGTGGTATGAGCAATACATCCTGCCGAAGGCGCGCGAGACGGTGCAGCTCACGCAGACGCTTTACGCCCGCGGTGAAGTGACGTTCCTGAGCCTGCTCCAGGCCCAGCGGATTCTCACCGAGACGGAACTCGCCTTCGTGGAATCGCAGGCCGACCGTTGGAACGGGGCCGTGCAGATCGCCGACCTGCTCCAGCTCGAAGTCTTCCCGCCCACCGCCGACGCGCCCGCTGCGGTGCCGGGCGACGCGGCTGCCGACGAAATCATCCCGGCGCCGCCCGCCGCGGCGAAGGATCAGGCACCGCCGGCGCGGTTTCCCGACGAGCCGGCGGCCGACGCGATCAAGCCGCTGCCGGCCCCGTGATGGGAGACCGCTTGCTCCAAAGTAGACCGCTTGCTCCGCAAGCGGATCTTGCTTCACGCGAAACATCGGCATCCAGCCGATTTTCGCTTGGCCGGCATCCGCCGGCTGGTACTCACCCGGCCCTCCGGGCCTGGCGATGCTCGGGGAGATCCGCTTGCGGAGCAAGCGGTCTTGCTTCACGCGAAACATCGGCATCCAGCCGATTTTCGCTTGGCCGGCATCCGCCGGCTGGTACTCACCCGGCCCTCCGGGCCTGGCGATGCTCGGGGAGATCCGCTTGCGGAGCAAGCGGTCTACTTTAAGAGCTACGGGCGATCGTCGATCTCGAGGTCGAGATGCGACTGCGTCGAAGCGCCGGCGAGCCGGTCGGTGACGATGAACTCGAGCCGGCAGGGACCGGCCGGGGCGTTGTCGGGTATGCGCAGAAAATAGCGGGCGAAGTAATCGCGCCTTTGCGAGAGGCAGGTCTCGTCGACAGGCTCGAACGTCCACGTGCGAATCTGCGCGCCGTCGGCGCCGACGAGCCGAAACGCCGTGTCGATGCTCGTTGAATGCCCCGCTGCATCGCTGCGGCACGAGAGCTGTTCGAGCTCGAAGTAGACAATCACGTCTTGGCCGTGGCGGAAGACCTGCGTGGGGAAGCGATCGACCGCTCCCCAGGCCTTCACCTTGGTGACGAAGCACGGGTTGCGGATGGCAAGTGGCGGCGCGACCGTCGCGTCGGCCGGATCCTCGGGCTGAGACTCGGGCTCGGGCTCGATGGTCGCCTGTTCGGCAGCATGCGACACCGGCTCGATGACCACGGCTGCGACTTCCGCCGGCGCGGCCACGGCTTTCCGCACGGGGGCGGGCAGCGCCACGGGAGCGGGCAGCGCCACGGGAGCGGGCAGCGTCGGTGGGACGGGCTCGGCAACGGGCTCGGGCATGGGCTCGGTCTGTGAGACGGAGTCGTCGGGGGCGGGAGCGGCCGCAGGTTGTGCGGGGATCGCCGGGCGATTGGCTTCGAGCGACGCCGTGAAGGCGTCGATCGCGGCGGGCCAGTCTTCGGGGTTCGTGCTCTCGAGCATCGCAAGCAGCGTGGCCTGCGTGGCCGCGTCGAGCTGGCCTGCGGCCGAAAGCCGGCTCACCGCCCGTTCGACCGCCTGGTCGAGCGTCAGCTTTGGCTTTGCGGCGACTGCCGGTGCCTCTTCGTCGGCGTCTGCATCGATCGCCTCGGCCTCCTCGGCCGGTTCATGTTGTTCTTCGTCGCTGGCCGGATCCCGGTCGGCGGCGTGGGGCAGCGGTGTGGCGAGCGACGCCATCGTGACGTTGAAGGCTTCGCGCATCGCCGCCGTCGTGATCGCCGACGTGCAGCCCGCCTGGGTGAGCAGCAAGAGCCAGGCTGTCAGCCACAACGATCGACAAGACTCGAAAAATGCGTTGCTCGGATCGCTGGTGTTCATCGCGGTGGTGTCTATGAGTCTTGCCGTGCAACGCCCGGGCCGCCTGGCCCAGGGCGTGGAGGTGGGAGGGTAGAAATTGTTGAAGCACTGGATCAAGGCCAGATGGCCGGTTTTGGCCTGCCGCTGCCAGCCGGCGCAACCCCTTTGGTGCCAGCGGGTAATGCCGGCTAGAATCCCGTCGCTTCGCCCGCCGGAACCCCCCGCATGCCCCCCCCAAACGCCGACCACGAGCCGTTTCCCTCCGGCTGGACCCACCGGCATCTGCTCGACCTCGAGCGGCTTTCGCCCGACGATATCCGCCTGCTCCTCGACACCGCCGCCCGGTTCAAGGAGGCCACGGACGGCTGCCGCCGCAAGCTTTCGGTGCTCACCGGCCGCACGATCGTCAACCTGTTTTTCGAAAACTCGACCCGCACGCGCACGAGTTTTTCGCTCGCCGCCCGCCGGCTCGGCGCCGATGTCGTCGACTTCACGGCCTCGAGCAGCAGCCTGTCGAAGGGGGAGTCGTTCATCGACACCGCCAAGAACCTCGAGGCGATGGGGATCGACGCCGTCGTGGTGCGGCACGCGACCCCGGGCACGCCGCACCTGCTCGCCGAGCACCTCGATGTCGGCGTGATCAACGCCGGCGACGGCCCGCACGAGCACCCCACGCAGGGCCTGCTCGACATCTTCTCGATCCGCGAGCAACGCGGCGATCTCGCGGGGGTCACGGTCGGGCTCGTGGGCGACATCGCCCACAGCCGCACCGCCCGATCGAATCTCTGGGGCCTCGTGAAGCTCGGCGCGAAGGTGATCCTCTGCGGCCCGCCCACGCTCGTGTCGCAGCGCTGGCGCGAACTGGGCGTCGAAGTGTCGCACGATCTCGACGCGATCGTGCCCCGCTGCGATGTGCTCAACCTCCTGCGGATCCAGTTCGAGCGGCAAAACACCCGGCCCTTTCCGTCGGTTCGCGAGTATGCCCACCTCTACGCGATGACGAAGGAGCGGCTCAAGCGGGCGAAGAAGGATCTCCTCATCCTCGCCCCGGGGCCGATCAATCGCGGCGTGGAGGTGACGGCCGACGTGGCCGATTGCCCGCAGTCGCTCATCCTCGACCAGGTGACCAATGGCCTGGCCGTGAGGATGGGCGTCTTGTGGCTCACCTGCGGGCCGCGCACGCCGGCCGGCGCCGCGGCCGCCGCACAGCCGACAGGGAGGATCGTCTGATGGGCACGCTTCTGATTCGCGGCGGCCGCGTGGTCGATCCCTCGCAGGGCATCGACCGCATCGACGACGTGCTGGTCCGCGACGGGCTCGTCGTGGCGATCGGCCACGCCGACACGCAGCCGCTCGGCAAGGCCGACGAGACGATCGACGCCACCGGTCTGGTGGTCGCGCCGGGCCTGATCGACATGCACGTGCACCTCCGCGAACCCGGCCGCGAGGAGGACGAGACGATCGAGACCGGCACCCGTGCGGCGATCGCCGGCGGATTCACGAGCGTCGCCTGCATCCCCAACACCGAGCCGCCGATCGACACGCAGTCGACCGTCGAGTTCATCCACCAGAAGGCGGCCCGGGCCGACACCTGCAACGTCTTCGTGGTCGGCTGCGTGAGCCGCAACCGCGAGGGGAAGGAACTGGCTGATATTGGCCAGCTCGTCGAGGCGGGCGCCGTGGCCTTCAGCGACGACGGCGCGCCGGTCTACGACGCCGAGCTGATGCGGCGGGCGCTCGAATACTGCCGGATGTTCGACAAGCCGATCCTGGCCCATGAGGAGGTGCTGGAGCTCTCCCGCGGGGGCGTGATGCACGAGGGGCTCGTGTCGATGGTGCTCGGCCTGACGGGCATGCCCGCGGCGGCCGAGGACGTGATGATCGGCCGCGACATCGCCCTGGCGGAAATCACGGGCGGCCGGCTCCATGCGATGCACGTCTCGACGGCCGGCGGCGTGGAGCTCATTCGCGCGGCCAAGAAACGGGGCGCCCGGGTCACCGCCGAGGCCTGCCCGCACCACTTCACGCTCACCGACGAGTGCCTGCGCGGCTTCGACTCCAACTACAAGATGAGCCCGCCGTTGCGGACGGCCGCCGACGTCGAGGCGATCATCGCCGGCATCGTCGACGGCACGCTCGACTGCATCGCCACCGACCATGCCCCGCATGCCCGCGAAAAAAAGATGCTCGAGATCGACCGGGCCCCGTTCGGCATCCTCGGCCTCGAGACGGCCGTGGGGCTCTGCGTGACCCGGCTCGTGGCCACCGGCCGCATCGGCTGGCCGCGGCTCATCGAGGCGATGAGCACGCTGCCGGCGCGGATCCTCGGGGTGAACCGTGGCACGCTGCGGCCTGGAGCCATCGCCGACATCACGCTCATCGACCCGGACCTCTCGTGGCAGGTGGACGTGCGGCAGTTTCAGTCGAAGAGCGTCAATTCGCCGTTCGACCGCTGGACGCTCAAGGGCAGGGCGGTGGCCACGATCGTTGGCGGTCGTGTGAAGTATCGTCTCGGTTCCTGACCGCCCCTTCGCGAGCGACGGGCGATGACTGTCATCATCGACGGCTACAACCTGCTGCACGCGTCGGGCGTTTTTGGCAAGGAGCGCGGGCCCCGCGGCTTCGAGCAATCGCGGCTGGCGTTGCTCGACATGCTCGCCGACCGGCTCGGCGCCGAGGCCGGGAAGACGATCGTCGTCTTCGATGCCGCGCGGGCCCCCGACGGCCTGCCCGGCCGAACCACGCACCGGGGCATCCGCGTGTGGTTCGCGCGGGAATACCCCGACGCCGACTCACTCATCGAGGAACTCGTCGATGACGACCACGCCCCTTCGAGCCTCGTCGTGGTGTCGAGCGACCGGCGGCTCCAGGTGGCGGCCAGGCGGAAGCGGGCAGAAGCGATCGGCTGCGAGGAATGGCTCGCGGAGTTGCGGGCGAAAAGCCGTTCTCGGGCCGACCACGACGCCAAGCCGGCGGAGCCCGGGCCCCATGATGTCGAGGCGTGGAAGCGGTATTTCGGGCTTGATTGAACCGCAACAACAAGGTCGATCACGGCTGCTCCGGAAGCCCGACGCGCGAGCGACGTGAGTTGGGGTTTTGCGGAGTGGCGGGCGAATGGACCTTGCTGGCGCTGCGGGCTTTCGTGGGACGGTTGTGAATCTTTACGCCTTCGCCCAACGGGCGAGCTTGCGATCGAGCGTCGACCGCTCGATGCCGAGGATCGCCGCCGCCTTCGTCTTGTTGCCGCCCACGGCCTCGAGCGTGGCCATCACGTGCCGCCGCTCCATGTCGTCGAGCGTCTCGGGCACGAACGGCCCCGGCTTGTCGCCGGCCCGCTTGCCGGTCTCGCCCGGCGACGAGAGGTGGCTCAGCGCGAGTTCGTGCACGTCGACCGCCTCGTCGAGCGACAGCACCACGGCCCGTTCGATGCAGTTGCGCAGCTCGCGGATGTTGCCCGGCCAGTGGTAGGACAAAAGCGCGTCGAGCGCCTGCGGCGTGAAGTCGCGGACCTTGCGTCCGGTCTCCAGCGCGAAGCGATTGAGGAAGTGCCGGGCGAGCGGCTCGATGTCTGCGGGCCGCTTCCGCAGCGGCGGCACGAGGATTTCCACGACCTTCAGTCGGAAGTAGAGATCGCGACGGAATTCGCCGGAGGAGACCGCCTCTTCCAGGTTGCGGTTTGTGGCCGCGACCACCCGCACGTCGACCTGCACCCGGTTGCTGCCGCCGACTCGCTCGAAGGGATGCCCCTCCAACACCCGCAGAAACTTCGCCTGGATCGCCGGGCTCATCTCGCCGATTTCGTCGAGCATGAGCGTGCCCTTGTGGGCCGCCTCGAACTTGCCGGCCTTGCGCTCGGTGGCGCCGGTGAAGGCGCCCTTCTCGTGGCCGAAGAGCTCGCTTTCGAGGAGCGTTTCGGAGAGCGCGGCGCAATTCAGGCAGACGAACGGGCTGCGGCTGCGGTCGCTCGACTCGTGGATCGCGCGGGCGACGAGCTCCTTGCCGGAGCCGCTCTCGCCGCGAACCAGCACGGTCGCCTTCGTGCCCGCGACCAGGGCGATCTGGTCCTTGATCGCGACGAGCACGGCGCTCGCCCCGACCATCTGCGACTCCTCGCCGAGCCGCCGCTTGAGCCGTTCATTTTCATCGGCGGTGCTGGCGAGCCGCGTCGACAGCGCCTCGCGGGCCGAGAGGTTTTCCACGGCCACGCCGAGGGCGTCGCAGGCGGCCATCACGAATTCGAGGTCGTCGGGCGTGGCCTCGCGTTCGGCCGCCTCCACCTCGAGATGAATGACACCGACGGGTCGCCCGCCCGCCCGCACCGGCGCGGAGATGCAAGCGATGTGTTGCGCGCCCGGCTGCGATGCACACGAGAGCACGGCCTCGTTGGTGCCGAGGACGGTGGCGATCATGCCGACCGGAAGGGTGGCGGTCGGCGACGAGGCCGGGAAAATGGCCGCCGTGGCGAGCGATTCCACGGCGATTCGCTCTGCCTTGTCGGCGAGCCGCGCCGGTCCGCTCCCGGGCAGGATCGCGATGCCTCGCGCCGCACCGGCCCCCTGCACCGCTGATTCGAGCGCGAGCAGGGCCATCGCCTGCACGTCGGCGGCGCGGCCGAGCGCGAACGAAAGCCGGCAGAGTTCGGCCACGGCCTGCCCCATCCGCGGCACGATCTCGCTTGTCTCGCGGATGTTTTCGAGCAGGCGGCTCTGCGCACGGCGATGCGTGATCGAAGCCTGCCAGTGGACGGCCTCGGCAGGAATTTCGTTCGTCGACGTGCCGCCCAATTCGCCGCGGCCCGGGTCGCTCGGCGGATCCCCCTGGCGAAAGACGATTTCGGTGCGGCCGATCGAGATCGTGTCGCCGGAGGCCAGCAGGTGGTCGCCCTCGAGCGGCTGCTCGTCGAGCAGCGTGCCGTTGCGGCTCTCCAGATCGCGGACCGCCCAGCCGGCAGGTGCCGGGAAAATCTCGGCGTGGAAGCGGCTCGCGCGCTCGTCGTGGATCACGATCGTGTTGGTCGGCGCCCGCCCGAGCGTCAGCCGCTCGCCATTCACGAGGTGAATGACATTGCGGCCAATGACGGGATCGTGGACGAGAATGTAGGCGTTGGACGGCACGACGGAGCGACCCTTTCGCTGCATCATGCCCTAGATGCGGCTGAAAAACCATGGTTTTCGGCCGCCAATCGGGTTTGCCGCGAAAAGGCCGGCCGATCTACCATGCACGTGAAGATCCCAGCCCGTTCTTCCCGCCCATCGTCGAGACATTCCATGAGCGTCCCTGAACTCGTCGTCAATCGTTCCGCCCGCGGCATCCTCGGCCCCAGGGCCCTCGCGTTTGCAGCCGCCGCGGTTGCCGCCAGCCTGACGGGGCACGGTCTGGCCCACGCGCAGGGCATGGGCATGGGCGGCTTTCGCTCCGTCGGCGGTATCTCCGTCGATGCCCAGGGCATCGTGCAGAATCTCGCCCCGAACGTTGCGGAAGACCTCGCGGCCGAGCGGCGCGACGCCGTCAAAGCCCTGCGGCTCGGCAAGCCGGGCGGCCTGCGGCGGGTCTCGCTCGCGCGGATCGTCGCTGCGGTCGATGAGTTTGCATCGTCGGGCAAGGCCTTGCCGCCGGAGGTGCTTTTCCTGGGCGGCCTCGAGCGGATCACGCACGTGTTCGTCGATCCCGATGGGCACGACATCATTCTCGCCGGCCCCGCCGATACCGCGACGGTCGATGCGGCCGGCAACGTCGTCGGCGCCACGAGCGGCCGACCGCTCCTCCAACTCGAGGACTTCGTGGTCGCTCTGCGGGCCATCGACGGCGCCCGCCAGGGAGGCATCCGCTGCTCGATCGATCCGTCGCCGGAAGGCGTCGCGAAACTCCAGCAATACCTTCGCAGCCTGAAAACGATCGGCGATCCGGACGTCACGCTCCGTTCGATGGAGGAGTCGCTCGGGCCGCAGCGGGTGACCGTGGGCGGTGTGCCCGCAGGCAGCCGCCTTGCCCGCGTGCTCGTGGCGGCCGACTATCGAATGAAGCGAATCGGCATGGGTCTCGAGCCCTCGGGTGTGCCCGGGCTGCCGAGCTACCTCTCGATGGTGCCGCCGGGCTCGACGACCGGCGCGACCTTGCCCCGCTTTTGGCTCGAGGCCTCCTACGATCCGATCGCCCGAGACGCCGACGAGCTCGCCTGGTGGATCACCGGCCGCCGGATGAAGTGCCTGACCGAAAACGACGTCCTCGCCAAGGATGGCGAACGCGACGTGATCGACCGCGGCAAGGCCCCCACCGACAAAGTCGCCGAGAAATGGTGCGCCGCGATGACCGCCCACTACGACGCGCTCGCGGCACGGCAGCCGGTGTTTGCCGAACTCGTCAACTGCATCGATCTCGCCGTGGTGGCCGCGCTGATCCACGGCCGGCAGCTCGACAAGCGGGCTGGGCTCGATCTCGGCCCGCTCGTGGACGACACGAAACTGGCCGTTCCCACGTACGACGTGCCGACCTCCACGTCGACCGTGGCGAGCGCCGTCAAGAAAGGGAGCCGCTGGGTGGTGAGCGCTTCCGGAGGTGTGCAGTTTCAGCCGTGGGAATTCGCCGGCCAGACGGTGGAATCAGCCGAAGACAGTGGCCGGTCCGCCGCCCTCGCCGCCCGCCCCGCCGACGGCTGGTGGTGGGACTGAACGCGGGCAGTTCACGAGTAGACCGCTTCCTCCGGAAGCGGGTCTGGGATCCACTTGTGGAACAAGTGGTCTACTTTGTGGAAGCAGTGGTCTACGGGGAGGCCCATGTGATCTCGTGGAGCGGCTCCGCCGCCTGCGGAAAATAGCGGTCGACCCAGCCACGGTCGGCCAGAGCCTGACAGTCGCCCGCTTCGGGTGGCGGCACGCTCTTGGCCAGAAGGAGCCCGCTCCCCTCCGACGCGGCCACGCACGCGGCGATCGAATCGCTCGTGACGTCCCAGCCCACGGGCAGCCGTTCGAGCCGGTGCTCGCGGCCGAGCCATGCCGGCACGTCGAGAACGGCGGTCTTCTGGCCGAGCTGAAGGGCCTGCGGCACGAGCGGCAGCCCGAGGAGCCGCGCCGCCAGCCAGCCGGTCGCCCCCATTATGTCGATGGCGGCCTGGTGCATCCGCTCGGGCGGCAGCGGCCGCTTGGCATCGCTCGACCGCAGGCTCTCGACCACGGCACCGCCGCCGACCACAAGCAGGCCGCCGCGATCGCCCGCCGCCTCGCGCAAAAGCTCGCCCACGAACCGGGGCCAATCGATCCTGCCGAGCAGGCTGCCTCCCACCTTGATCACGAGTGGAACAGGCGCCGGAGTAGCGCGGGAACGCGTGCGGATCGTGCCCTGTCGCCAGGAGGCGCTCATGCGATGAGCCCCCGTGCGATCAGAGCGAGCGCATGCGCCGGCGCGGCCCGGGCCGCACCCGGACCGACCAGATCGGGCAGCGACACGACCGGGAGGTTCGAGCCCAGTCGATCGAGCGCGCGGCGCGCGAGGCATTCGCCGTGGCCGCTGAGCACCACGCTCGTCGGCCCTGAGCCCGAGGTTGCAATCACGCGGGCGGCCGCTCGGGCAACGAGCCGCGCCTGCGCCTCGGCGCACCACTCCGCGGCGGCCTGCGCATCGGCGGCCAAAAAATCACCGGGATCGGCAAGCAGCATCCGGGCGATCCTCACGCGGGCGGCTTCCCGTGTCGCCGGGGCCCCGTCGGCCGTGTCGGTGCAATCGGGATCCTCGCGGAGACCGCCGAGCAAAAGCCAGACATCGCGCGAGTCGGCAAACCGCTCCGCTGCGATCGGCCGCCGCGGCCTGCCCGGGAGCGCGGCGGCCGGCCAGGGCAGCGACCGCACGATCGCCGCGACCGGGGTGCGCTCGACCCCCGTGTAGACGAGTTCGCCCGACGCCATCCGGCCGACGTCGTCGTGGGCCAGCGGGGCGGGGCGGCCGTCGGCGAGCATGACGATGTCGGTCGTGGTCGACCCCACGTCGATCGCGAGGGACCGGCCGGTCGGCGCGTGGGCCGCGGCGAGGCGGGCCATCGCGTGCCAATTCGAAGCGGCGGCAAGCCGCGCACGTGCACGCGCCGCCGCGGGAGACGCGATGCTGCCATCGACGAGGTAGATGCCGAGAGCGGCGGCGGGACTGATGGCGGCGGCGGGACTGATGGCGGCGGCAAAAGTGAGTGCGTCGATGATCGTTTCGACACCGACCTGCCGCGAAGGAAAGCAGTCGGCGATTTCGCCCGTCATCGTCGCGACGATCCGCCGCGGCGACCGTCCGGCGGCGATGCGGGCGAGCGCCGCAGGAAGATCGGCCGGCTGCCGCCACAGCGGGAAGGGCTCGGCATGCGTCCAGCCGAGGCCATCGGCCGCCTTGATGTTCGCGCCGCCGACGTCGAAGGCAAGCACCGCGGCACTCTCTTCACGCCGGCTCATTGTTTACCCGCACGCCCGCTGCCCGAGCGAGCAAGTGTTTGCACGAGGCTCTTGTCGGACCGGGCGGCGAGCGCGACGAACGACGTCGTCACCCGCGGATTCACCTCGAGCACCCGGTCGGCGCGACCATCGTCGCGAAGGCCGAGGATCATGTCGACTCCGACCCATCCCGCGGCAGCCTCGCCGCCGGCGGCTCGGTCGATCGCGGCCACGGCGCGTCGGGCGAGGGCCTCCGCCCGCCGTGCGAGCTCCGGGTCGTCGAGAAGATCGCTGCCCACATACCGCGGCGCGTCGCCTGCCGTGAACCGCTGCCGCATCGGCGGCAGCACGATGACTTCCTCCGGCCCGCACAGGCACGAGACGCCGACGGGCGTGCCGGCGACGAAGGCTTCGAGCCGTGTGGCGGCGAGGGCGGGGGGCACGTCACGGGTGCGGATGATCTGCATCCCGTCGCAGCCCACGCCATCTCGCAGCTTGCGGACGGCCGGCATGTGGAAACCGACCGGCACCGGTTCCCCCTGCGCGAGCGACCGCCCGGCCGGCACCGGCACACCGGCTGCGGCGAGCGCGTTTGCCGTAGCCTGCTTGTCGGACGCGACGGCGATGAAGGCCGCCGCCGGTGCGAGCACCCGCGCCCCAGCATCCCGCGCCGCGGCCACGCGCGAGGCCAGGATGCCGTCAGTCTCGGGGGCCACGATCACCGTCCAGTCGTGCTCGTTCGCCGCCGCGACGAGCGCATCGACCTCACCGCCGCGCGCTACCGGCTGAACGTGAACCTCGGCCGGGAGCGTCAGTGAGATCGCCTCATCGACGAGCACGGTCACGTCGATCTCCGCCGCCCGCACGGCATCCGCGGCCAGCGCCTCGAGGATCATCCGCCCCTCGCGGGCGATGCCCCCGAAGTCAGCGCCCGGACCGCAGCCCACGAGCCCGCCCGAGCAGCACCACTCGTAGAGCAGAATGCGAACGGGCGATCGATTCAATGTCGACTGATGCATGGCTGGGCGTGCGGGAGGTGGGGGGCTGCCGATGCCCCGGGAGCGGGCGTATGCCGACGAGCTACGGAAGCCCGCAGCGCAAGCAAGGTCCATCCGTTCTCCACTCCCGCCGACGCCGCTCCCACCCGACCTGCGAGAAACGCGTCAACTCTCCTCGCTCGCGCGTCGGGCTTCCGTAGCGTAGCGAACGTCCGGCGACGGGGCGTCGGCAGCCGCGAGCGGGCGTATGCCGACGAGCTACGGAAGCCCGCAGCGCAAGCAAGGTCCATCCGTTCTCCACTCCCGCCAACGCCGCTCCCACCCGACCTGCGAGAAACGCGTCAACTCTCCTCGCTCGCGCGTCGGGCTTCCGTAGCGTAGCGAACGTCCGGCGACGGGGCGTCGGCAATACGGGTTGCTTCAATCCGCCCCGAGGGCCGCTAAAAAATCCCCAAATGATCCCGCGCTGCCTCGGTCATCCTGTCGGGCGTCCACGGTGGATCCATCACGATCCGCACCTCGACGCCCGCCACGTCTGAGTGAGCCGCGAGCACCCGCTTCGTGTCGCCGATCAGCTGGGGGCCGGCGGGACAGGCGGGGCTCGTCATCGTCATGTCGACCGAGATCTTCTGCTTGCCCGGGGCGTCTTCGGCGGGCGCGAGTGTGACGCCGTAGATGAGGCCGAGGTCGACGATGTTCACGAAGAGCTCGGGGTCCTTCACCTCCTTGAGCATCTCGCGAATCGAGTCTTCGCAGAGCGGGCCCGACTTCGTCGCGGCGGTCGGTGTCGCCGGCACCGTGGCTGAGGCCGCAGGAGCCGCGGCTGCGCCGGACGCGACGACGGGCATGGCCGTGGCGTGGGCGGAGGGGCCGTCTGCGGTGGCATCGGCCCGCAGCCGCACCCACACGCCGTGTGCCTCGACCTTCACCTCGTGGGCCCGCGTGGCCCGGACGGCGGGCATCGTGAGCGCGGCACCGGTGCGGATGTCGAACTTCGCGCCGTGCCGCGGGCAGGAGATCTTGTGGTCGCGCAGTTCGCCGTCGGCGAGCGGGCCGCCGTCGTGCGTGCAGACATCGTCGATGGCGTAGAACTGCCCGCCCACGTGGAAGAGGGCGACCATCTCGCCTTCGACCTCCACGAGCGTTTTGCCCGGGTCGGGAATGTCGGTCACGTCGGCTACGCGAATGAAGTCGGGCATGGTGATCACGAAATCCGGCGGATGCGGCTGCCGATCGCGCGGGCGAGCGCATCGCGGACGGGCTCGATCGTGATCCGGTCGAAAACCTGCTGGAAGAACCCGGCCACCACGAGCCGGGCCGCTTCGTCGGCCGTGAGCCCGCGGGCCTGGGCATAGAAGATCTGTTCGGCGTCGACACGGCCGCTGGTCGCGCCGTGCGTGCAACGCACATCGTCGGCCTCGATCTCGAGCCCGGGGATCGAGTCGGCCCGCGACTCGTTGGAGAGCATGAGGTTATCGTTGCGCTGATAGCCGTCGGTCTTCTGGGCGGCCTTGTCCACCTTGATCATCCCGCGCCAGACGAGCCGCGAGCGATCCTGGAGGGCGCCCTTGTAGAGGAGGTCGCTCTTGCAGGAGGGGGCCTCGTGGTGCTGGAGCGTGTTGTAGACGAGATGCTGACGGCCTTCGGTGAACATCACGCCATTCACCTGGGCATCGGCACGGCGGCCGGCCAACGCCACGTCCTGAGCCACCTGCGAGAGCCGGCTGCCGAGCGCGCCGAGCGTCCACTGGAGGCGACCATTCTCGTGCACCACGGCCTTCTGCCGGGCGAAGTGCCAGACGCCGGTATTCCAGTTTTGGAGGTTCACCATGCGGAGGAAGCCCCCCTTGCCGACGACGATCTCGGTGCCGCCGCAATGGAAGCCGCCGACGGCATTCGCCGCCGTGCCGCCGCCGGCCGTCTCGGTGAGCAGCGTGGCCTCGGCGCCCTCGCCGAGCACGACGAGCACGTGCGAAGTATCGACGCCCCCCTCGCCGATCGCCGCCATCACATGGAGCGGTTCGGCGATCTTCACGCCGGCCGGCACGTAGAGAATGGCGCTGGCCCGATGGAAGGCGGCGTGCAGTGCCGCGAAGTAGTCGCTCTTGGCATCGATGACGGAAAACCAGTGGGGCTTGATCGCGTCGCCATGCTCGGCGAGCAGTTTTTCGGCTGCCCCGAACAAGACGCCCCGCTTCGCAAGCGACGGATCGAGTTCGTCGCGAACGACGTGTCCGTCGAGCGACACGAGCCGGCCCACGAGCGAGGTTCCGGCCGTCAGCAGGCCTTCCGTCGCCACGCTGCCCGCCGCCGGCCGCGACCGCAGCCCCCAGGCCTTCGGCTTGAAGAGCCGCAGGTCGGTGCGCATCCAGTTTTCGCTGCGCCGATCGGGCAGGGCGAGCGATTCAAACGCCTCGAGCGCAGCCCGCCGGTGGTCGGCAACCCAGGCTGGCTGGGCGTGATCGACGATGATCTGCTCGAGGGCCTCGCGGTCGAAACCGCCGGTCTTCATCTCGGGGGCGATGGCTGTGGTCATGATGGGGTGCCGGGGCGGATCAGCCCACCGATCCTTCCATCTGCAACTGGATCAGCTTGTTCATCTCGACGGCGTATTCCATCGGCAGTTCCTTCACGAGCGGCTCGATGAACCCGCCCACGATCATCGTGCTCGCCTCGGCCTCCGAGAGCCCGCGGCTCATCAGATAGAAGAGCTGCTCCTCGCCGATCTTCGAGACGCTCGCCTCGTGGCCGACGGAGACATCCTGCTCCTCGATCTCGATGTAGGGGTAGGTGTCGCTGCGGCTCTTGTCGTCGAGAATCAGCGCGTCGCAGACGACGCTCGACTTGCTCTTCTTCGCGCCCGGCTCCACCTTCACGAGGCCGCGGTAGCTGGCCCGGCCGCCGTTCTTCGAGATGCTCTTGGAGACGATCCGGCCGCTGGTGTGGGGCGCGGCATGGACGATCTTCGCGCCGGCGTCCTGGTGCTGGCCGGCCGAGGCGAACGCGATCGAAAGAATCTCGCCGCGGGCGCCGGGCTCCATCAGGTAGACCGCCGGATATTTCATCGTCAGATGGCTGCCGAGATTGCCGTCGATCCACTCCATCAGCGCGCCCTCGTAGGCCATGGCCCGCTTGGTGACGAGGTTGTAGATGTTGTTGGCCCAGTTTTGGATCGTGGTGTAGCGGCAGCGGCCGTGCTTCTTCACCACGATCTCGACGACGGCCGAGTGGAGGCTTTCGGTGGAATACATCGGGGCCGTGCAGCCCTCGACATAGTGCACCTGCGCCCCCTCGTCGACGATGATGAGCGTCCGCTCGAACTGGCCCATGCTCTCCGCGTTGATGCGGAAGTAGGCCTGCAGCGGAAACTCGATCTTCACCCCCTTGGGCACGTAGATGAACGAGCCGCCCGACCAGACGGCCGAGTTGAGGGCGGCGAACTTGTTGTCGGTCGGCGGGATGATCGTGCCGAAATATTGCCGCAGCAGGTCGGAGTGCTCGCGGATGGCGGTGTCGGTGTCGGTGAAGATGACGCCCTTCTTGGCGAGGTCTTCCTGGAGCGAGCCATAGACGACCTCGCTCTCGAACTGCGCCTTCACGCCGGCGAGAAACTTCCGCTCCGCCTCGGGGATGCCGAGCCGGTCGAATGTCTGCTTGATCGAGTCGGGCACCTCGTCCCACGTCTTGCCCTGCTTGTCGGTGGGCTTGAGGTAGTAGTAGATGTCTTGGAAGTCGATGCCGAGACGGCCGCCCCATGACGGCATCGGCTTCGACTCGAAGATCTCGAGCGACTTGAGCCGGAAATCCCGCATCCACTCGGGCTCTTTCTTCATCTCCGAGATCTGTGTGACGATCTCGGCGTCGATCCCCTTGCGGGCCTTGAAGACGGCAGTGGACTCGGTGCGGAAGTCGTACTTGTTGATCTCGCCGAGTCCGACTGTCGAGGATTCGTCGATTCCCGTGGCCATGGTGCTGCCTCCTGGGGGGGTGTTTGTGCGTTGGTCAGACCGTCACGGCCTCGGGATAGGCGGCGCGAATCCGCTCGTAGCCCTTCTTGTGGAGTTCGGCGGCCAGTTCCGGGCCGCCCGATTCCACGATCCGTCCACCGAGCATCACGTGGGTCTGGAGCGGGATGTTGTGCTCGAGAAGCTGCTCGTGGTGGGTGATGATGAGGATGCCCATCTCGGCGCTGCCCGGAGCGCCTCCGCTGCCCGGAGCGCCACCGCTGCCGATCTTGGCGATCGACTGGCTGGCGAGGCGGACGGCGTCGGCGTCGAGGCCGCTGTCGGTCTCATCGAGAATCGCGAACTTCGGCCGCAGCATGGCGAGCTGCAGGATCTCGGCCCGCTTCATCTCACCGCCGGAGAAGCCGTCGTTGACGTAGCGGCGGGCGAATTCGGGATCCATCGAGAGCTCGGACATCTTCTTCTTGAGCTCGTCGCGGAATTCCCGCATCGGCATCAACTCCTCCCCTTCCTTGCGGTCGGGATTGCGGACATTCGTCACCGAATGCCGGAGGAAATCGGCGACCCGGACGCCGGGGATCGACATCGGCCGCTGGAAGGCGAGAAAGATGCCCGCGCGGGCCCGCTCGTCGGGCTCCATCGCGAGGATGTCGTGCCGCGTGCCGTCGGCCTTGACCAGTTCGATCGAACCGGCGGTGACCTCGTAGGACGGATGCCCCATGATTGCGTAGCCGAGCGTGCTCTTGCCCGAGCCATTGGGGCCCATGAGCGCGTGCACCTCGCCGCGGCCGATCGTGAGATCGACTCCCTTGAGGATCTCCTGCCCCTCGACGGCGACGTGGAGCCCCTTGATGATCAGTTTCTCGCCGGTCGATGCGGGTGCGGACATGGTTTCTTCCTTACGCCTGAACCTTCTGGTGATCGAACACGAGCCCGCCGTCGCCCACGGGCGAGACGACGTAGCCGGAATGGTGCGGCACGGGCAGCTCGTCGTCGATCTTGCCGACACCGTCCTTCCGCTTCGCGATCCGCTGGCCCTGGATCTTGTCCTGGATTCGCATCAAGCCCTCGAGGAGGCTTTCCGGACGCGGCGGGCAGCCGGGCACGTAGACATCGACGGGCACGACGAGGTCGACGCCCTTCACGACGTGATAGCCCCACTTGAAGTACGGGCCGCCGCCCGTCGTGCAGGCGCCCATGGCGATCACGTATTTCGGATCGGGCATGAGGTTGTAGAGCCGGCGGACGCGGCTGGCCATCTTGTAGGTGACCGTGCCGGCCACGATCATCAGGTCGGCCTGACGCGGCGTGGCGCGGAAGGCGCCGGCGCCGAAGCGGTCCATGTCGTAGCGGCTCGCGCCGGCGGCCATCATTTCGATCGCGCAGCACGCCAGGCCGAACGTCATCGGCCAGATGCTCGACTGGCGGGCCCAGTTGATCGCCTGCTCGACCGTCGTGAGGACCATGTTTTCCTCGAAGCGACCTTCGATCCAAGGCTTCGAGGGGGCGAGGGGTTGGGTCATCGGCTGGCTCCGTTTCTTTCTGGTTGCGGGAGGCTCTGAACGGGGGGGGCGGCCGAGAAATCCGCGCCCGATTCCGGATGCTCTTGTTGCGTCAACTGGGGCATCAACCGCACGGCATTCGATGCTTCAACAGGGCTGTTTGCAAGCCCTTGGCCGGTGGCCGTGAATTTGCAGCATGCCACCCCATCGAGCCGGCATTCGGAGAGCTGGACGGACGAGCCCACCAGCTCCTGCAGCATGATCCGCTCCGCCGCACAGATGCCGCGATCCTGCTCGGCCAATTCGGGATAGGGGCAGGCGTAGGCGGTAAGGACCGGCAGGCCGGCCTGCTCGTCGCCAGGCTGCACGTCGCAGGAAAGCCGCCTTTCGCGGAGCAGGGTCGCCACGCTTTCAAGCCGCTCGGTCGCCGTTTCGCCGGCCACGCGGTCGCGATACATCCCCGCCATGGCGGAGCCCACGCGGGCGATGAGCCCCTGGCGGATCGAGGGGTCGCGAACCTGGCGGATTTCCCGCCACAGCACGAGCGAAAGATCCCGGAAATTGTCGCCGCTGGTGCGCCGCCCCTTTTCGGTGAGGCTGTAGACGTGGGCGGGGCGGCCACGGCCCGCACGACGCGCTTGCGCGGCCGCGGCTTGCGAGGAACCCGCCGCCACGGATTCGCGGCAGACGATCCCCTGCCGCATGAGGCGATCGAGCCGTTGGCGGATCGCGGTGGCCGTCACGCCGAGCGCCTCGGCCATTTGGCCGATCCCGAGGTGAGCCTCCACCCGCAACAGCTCGATCAGGGCTGCGTCGGAGGACCGACCGTCGATTGGCGAGTCTGAATGGCTCATGACACCTCATTTATAGAGGGCGTCTGAATAATAACAAGTATTCTTGCGAAAAATGTCAGACGGGCTGGTTTTTAGTCTCTCTGGCCGTAGACCGCTTCGTCCCGAAGCGGATCGAGAACCGCTTGCGGAGCAAGCGGTCTACGGTGGAGCAAGCGGTCTACGAGCGAAGCGGATCACCTGGACTGCGGCCGGGGAAACTCGTCCGCATGATCTCGAGGAATTCCTCCCGCGACAGCACGCGCGACACGCGGCCGCGGAATTCGCGGGCCCCCGGCAGCCCCTGGGCATACGTGCAGGCGAACTTCCGCATCAGGAGCGTGCCGCGCTCGGTGCCGAAGCGTTGGCAGACCAGGTCGTAGTGGTGGAGCACGAGTTCGTATTGCTCGTCGAGCGACGGATCGGGCGGCATGGGCTCGCCCCGGAGCATCGCCGCCACTTGGGCGAAGATCCAGGGCCGCGCGAGCGCCTCGCGCGCGATCATCACGCCATCGACGCCCGATTCGCGGAGCCGACGAACGGCGGTCTCGGCCGAGTCGATGTCGCCGTTGCCCACGACAGGCAGCCGCGACACGCTCCTCTTCACCGCTTCGATCGCATCCCAATCGGCGCTGCCCGAGAAAAATTGCGCGGCCACGCGGCCGTGGACGGTGAGGCACGACGCCCCTGCCTCCTCGATCCGCTGGGCGACCTCGACGGCCGTCTTACAGGTCTCGGCGCAGCCCAGCCGAATCTTCGCCGATACGGGCACGCCGTCGCAGGCATCCACCACCCGCTTCACGATCGTGCCGACCCGTTCGGGATCGCGGAGTAGCCACGAACCGCTGTGGGCCTTCACCGTCACCTGCCGCACCGGACAGCCAAAATTGAGATCGACCACGCTCACCTGAAAATCCTTCGCCAGGCGGCGGCCCACCTGCGCGAGATTGTCGGGGTCGTTGTCCCACATCTGCACGGCGAGCGGCCGCGGCTCCTCGCGCACGCCCCAGAGCCGGTCGGGGTGTTCGCCGCGATTCGTCTCGAGCCAGGTGGCGCTGCGGGCCGCGATCATCTCGGTGGCAAGCAGGCCCGCACCGCC
>JBIIOM010000091.1:0-9755 GCA_044336925.1 Pirellulales bacterium | reverse complement strand
CGAGCGTATGCGATTTCGACCTTCTGGGATTTGCAGCGCCGTAGGTCGTGCAAGGAGAAATCGCAGCGCGAAGGCGACTTCTGCCGCCCGCGAGCCGGCGCGATGCCGTTTTGGTGATCCGCTTCCGGAGGAAGCGGTCTACCTGAATGCCCTCCCGACGGCCACGATGGACGGCCTCCCGGCCGCTGGCATACATTGACGGCCATGCCCAGGAACGGAATCCACAAGCCGCTCGCGCTCGACCGCGTCCACCAAGGCGACTGCCTCGACCTGCTCGCCCGCATGGCCGATGGCAGCGTGCATCTCGCATTCGCCGACCCGCCGTTCAACATCGGCTACGACTACGACACCTACGACGACCGCCGCTCCGCCGACGACTATCTCGGCTGGTCGAAGCGCTGGATGGCCGAGGTCGTTCGCGTGCTCAAGCCCGACGGCACCTTCTGGCTGGCCATCGGCGACGAATACGCCGCCGAATTGAAGGTCACCGCCACGCGGGAGCTCGGCCTCACCTGCCGCTCGTGGGTGGTCTGGTATTACACGTTTGGCGTCAACTGCAAGCAGAAGTTCAGCCGCTCGCACGCCCACATCTTTCATTTCGTGAAGGATCCCGAGGCGTTCACGTTCAACACCGACGCGATCCGCGTGCCGAGCGCCCGCGAGCTCGTCTACGGCGACCGGCGGGCGAATCCGCAGGGCCGCCTCCCCGACGACACCTGGATCCTTCGACCGCAGGATCTGCCGGAGGGATTCGGCGCGGATGCCGACACCTGGTACTTCCCACGGGTCTGCGGCACGTTCAAGGAGCGATCGGGCTGGCACGGCTGCCAGATGCCGGAGCAGTTGCTCGGCCGGATCATCCGCGCCTCGAGCGATCCCGGCGATGTCGTGCTCGATCCGTTCGGCGGCAGCGGCACGACGCTCGCCGTAGCCAAGAAGCTCGGCCGCTCGTTCCTCGGCCTCGAGCTGTCGGAGGCGTATGCGGCGCGGATCAACGAGCGGCTGACCGGCATCACGTCGGGCGACCCGCTCGATGGCGCCCCGGAGCCGCTCAAGAGCGTGCCCGCCACGAAAGACGGCCGGCGGCTCGAGCCCGGCCGAGGAAAGTCCCCCCGCGGCACGCGTCTGCGGCGCGCGAGTGCGAGATAGCCCGGCCCGCGACACTCCCACGAATCAACCGTCCCATCCACCTTTTTCCTCCGGAGCCAATCCATGAAATACGGCCTCAATCTCCTTCTCTGGACCGACCGGATGCACGATGGGCTCGTGCCGATCGTCGAGCGGGTGAAGAAGATCGGCTACGACGGCGTCGAGATTCCGATCTTCGAGCTCAACGAGCCCCTCCATAAGGAGTGGGGCAAGCGGCTCGACGACATCGGCCTCGATCGCACGGCCGTCACGGTCCGCGGCGCCGGCGACAATCCGATCAGCCCGTCGTCGAGCGTGCGGGCCGCCGCGGTCGATGCGATGAAGCGCACGCTCGACTGCTGCCGGGCGGCCGGCGTGAAGACGCTCGTCGGCCCGTTCCACTCCGCGATCGGCGAGTTCACCGGCAAGGGCCCGACCGACGACGAGTTCAAGTGGGGCGTCGAGACGATGCGGAAGGTTGCCGACCACGCGGCGCAGACCGGCGTCATGCTCGCCACGGAGTATCTCAACCGGTTTGAAAACTATTTCCTCACGAGCGTCGCCCAGACGGTGAAGTTCGTGCAGGCGGTGGACCATCCGCACGTGCGGATGATGTACGACACCTTCCACGCGAATATCGAGGAGAAGGATCTCACCGCGGCGATCAAGGCGGCGGCGCCGTATGCCGCGCTCGTCCACATCTCGGAAAACGACCGCAGCATTCCCGGCACCGGCCACGTCCACTGGAACGAGACGTTCGACGCGCTGCATGCGGCCGGCTACGACGGCTGGATGGTGGTGGAGGCATTCGGCCTCGCCCTGCCAAACATCGCCGCGGCCACGAAGATCTGGCGCACGATGTTTCCCTCGGAAGACCAGCTCGCCACCGACTCGCTCGCCTTCATGAAGGCCCACGTCGCCAAACGCTGGAAGTAGGGTAGCCTTCAGGCTGCCACTCATCCCGATGCCCAAAAAGCTCCCTCCCGCCGATCCCCCCCCGTCCACCGGCCTCCACGCTCCGCCGGCCGATGGCGGGCTCTCGATCGACCGGCTGGCGCAGGCGTTCGCGGCGATGATGGGCACGGCCGACCCGTATGCCGCCGGCGAGCCGAAGCCGTCCGCCGACGTGGTGCAGGTCGACGCCTCCCCCGACCTCGACGACGGCTTCTCTTCCACGACCGACGACGCGACCTGCCGCGTGAGTCCCTCGAGCATCCTCGAGGCGCTGCTCTTCGTGGGGCTGCCGGGGGGCGAGCCGCTGACGAGCCGCAAGGTGGCGAGCCTGATGCGGGGTGTGAGACCGCAGGAAGTGGACGAGCTCGCCGAGGAGCTCCGCCGCAAATACATCGCCAACAACTGCCCCTACGAGATCGTCTCGAAGGGGGCTGGCTGGGTCATGCGGCTGCGGCCCGAGTTTGCCCAGTTCGGCAACGTCCTCGAGACGCGGGCCCGGCTCGTGCGGCTCGACGGCGAGTCGCTCGACGTCTTGGCCGTCGTGGCCTGGAATCAGCCGGTGGGCCGCGACCGTCTGGTCGAGCTCGGCTGCGATGCGTCGCCGAGCGTCTTGCGCACGCTCGTGAGGCGCCGGCTACTCGAGCTCGTGCCGGAAGGAGACGGGGAGCCGGCTTACCGCACGACGAAAAAATTTCTCGAGGTCTTCCGTCTCGACTCGCTCGCCGACCTCCCAAAGCCCGACGCCCCGCCCACGTAGGGTAGGCTTCAGCCTGCCACTGCCTGGGTAGGGTAGGCTTCAGCCTGCCACTGCCTGGGTAGGGTAGGCTTCAGCCTGCCACTGCCTGGGTAGGGTAGGCTTCAGCCTGCCACTGCCTGGGTAGGGTAGGCTTCAGCCTGCCTCCCTGTGCCGAGAAGCCCGCTGCGCAAGCAAAGGGAAAACGCTCGCCATCTGCATGCGGCGACCCGCATTCCACTCAGCTCGCGCTTCTGGCTTCCGTGCTTTCGGCAGGCTGAAGCCTACCCTACCGCCTCGCCCACTCGATCGCCGCCTCGCGGCTCGTGATCTCGCCATCGAGCTGCTTGGCCCGCAAAGCGGCGAGTGCCGCCCCGAGGGCCCGCCCCTCCGGAATCCCGGCCGCCATCAAGTCGCTCCCCGTCACGAGTGGCGGCGGATCGAGGTCGGCCTTCGGTCGCGAAGCCTGCGCGGTCACCCAGGCCGCGCCATAGGCATTCCCGCGGCCGCAGTCGGCCCGGGCCCGCAGGAGATCGGCAAGCAGGAAGGCATCGTCGTGGGCGAGCAGGGGCTGCACCTGCGACCAGGGCCGCGCGGCGAGTTCGTCGGCCGTGGCGCTGCCGAGCGTCGCGACCGCATCGACGAGCCAGCAGGCGAGCTTCACCTCGCGGTTCGAGAGCCGGAGTCTGTGCGCCGCATGCCGCAGCCGTTCCTCGCCGACCGATTCGAAAATCGCTGCCAGGGCCGTGGAAAGATCAGGCTCGTCGAGCGCATCGATGATTTGGGCGGCCTTCTGCCAGACTGCGCGGCATGCCTCGTCGCCGGCGGCGGGGGCCACCTCCGGGAGCACCTCGCGGGCGAGGCCGGTCTCGTCGAGCAGTTCGAGGGCCCGCCGCCTGCCGGGCCGCGAGGCCATCGCCCGCAGTTCGGCGGCGATCCGTTCGGGGCTCACGGTCGTCACGAGGTGGGGCATCTTCTCGATCGCGGCCCGCGTTGCACCGTCGAGGGCGAAGCCAAACGCGGCGGCGAACCGGATGGCCCGCAGCATCCGCAGGTGATCCTCGCCAAACCGCATCGCCGGCACGCCGATCGCCCGCACGACGCCGGCCTTGAGATCCTCGCGGCCGCCGACGTAGTCGTGCACCTCGCCGCTGATGGGATCGAGAAAGAGACCGTTGATCGTGAAGTCACGCCGCTGGGCGTCTTCCTCGGGGCTCGAAAATGTCACGCCGGCCGGGTGGCGGCCGTCGGTGTAGGCGGCGTCGGTGCGAAACGTCGCCACCTCGATCTGCCCGGCGTCCTTCGGCCCGAGCACGGTGATCACGCCAAACGCCGCCCCGACGGCGAGTGTCCGCCGTCGGCCAAACACCTCCCGTACCTCCTCCGGCTTGGCCGACGTGGCCACGTCGTAGTCGGCCGGAATCCGGCCCAAAAGCTCGTCCCGGACGCAGCCTCCGGCCCAAAAAGCCTGAAAACCGGCGGTCCGGAGCCGGCCGACCACGTCGATGGCAAACTGCCTGGCCCGCTCCGGATCAGACACTTTCGGCTGCATGGATTTGCTCGTTGACGGCGGGAGGAAACAGCCGATATTATGAGGTGGTTAGGGGCAAATCGGAAAACGCATCTCTGGGCAGGGATTCCGGGGACCATTCATATTTTTTCAGACGGTCCTGGCGTCTTTTCCCGCGGTTCGTTTCCGAGCCTATTTTTCATCTCTTCATAGAAAGGCCCGCGAGGGCGAAAGGTGTTCTCAATGACGCTTTCCAATTTCAATTCGAAACGACGCGGCTTCACGCTCGTCGAACTCTTGGTGGTGATCGCCATCATCGGCACGCTGGTGGGCTTGCTGTTGCCGGCCGTGCAATCGGCCCGTGAGGCGGCGCGGCGAAGTTCGTGCAGCAACAACCTCAAGCAGTTGGGGCTTGGCCTGCATATTTTTGCCGACGCGAACCGCAAGGGCAGTGACAATCTTTTTCCCAAAATCAGCAGCACGGGAATCGTGAATGCGACTGGCACGACGTCGCTCGGCTTCAGTTGGCTGGCGAGAATTCTGGGAGGCATGGAAGAGACGAATCTGCTGCGACAACTGACCGGTACCGGCGCGACTCCTCTTTCCACCGGCACGGGTGTGGTGACGCTGTCGATTTCGGGGTCTACATCCACGGGAGCGACGTTCACGCCACTGAAGTTTGCCGTTTGCCCGAGTTTCGCCGGTGACACGACCGGCAACCTCGGAGGCGGCAGTGGCGAGGCGATCAGCAATTATCGGGCGAATGCCGGAGTCTGGTCGACGGGAACCGCCGTTGATAACGGCGGCCTTTCGTTTACGCAGCAGGTCGGCTTCGGCGGCTATTCTGACGGCACGAGCAAGACGATCGTCATCACGGAAAGTCGAGAGGGAATTCGCGGCGGTTTGACCGGCACAGCGGCCAATCGCTGGGCTTACGGCGAACTCTGGACCCCCGCTTCAATCACTGGCACGCTCGCGAGCGGCACATGGACCGGCACGAAACTCCTGGGGGTGGGCACGTTCGTGTCCGGCTCAACGATCGCAAACTCGACGATCGGCACGCTCGTGCCCACACTGGCGATCGTCTATGGTCCCTCGAGCGACCATTCTGGAAATCAGTGTGGACATCTTTTCGCGGATGGACACATCGAGTTCCTGACGTATGACATCAATGACTCGACCTACATGTCGCTGAGTTCGCGCAACTCGAGTGACCGGATCGGTGATTACTGATTTCGTCCGGCGGTGATTTTCATCGCCATCGCGTTCCATCGGCGGCCGGCGAGTCACTCGCCGGCCGCCTCTTTTTCTCGCGCTACATCATGAGCCACCCTTCGCCGACCATCGAAGTCTCGTCGTCGGACGTCGCCGAGCATCTCGAAAATACCGACGTTCCCAGCCGCCCCCTTCTCCTCGACTGCCGCACGGCTGAAGAGCACGCGATCGCGAAGATCGAGGGGGCCGTCCTGATCCCGATGCAGGAGATTGCCGAACGGCTTTCGGAACTCGAGCCCTGGCGCGAGAAGCCGATCGTCGTCCACTGCCATCATGGCGTCCGCAGCCTGCGGGTGACGCATTTCCTGCGCGAGAAGGGCTTCTCTCAGGCGCAGAGCATGAAGGGCGGGATCGACGCCTGGAGTGTCGAGGTCGATCCCTCCGTGCCGCGGTATTGAGGCAGCCACT
The DNA here is from genome assembly GCA_044336925.1 of Pirellulales bacterium. Classification (GTDB taxonomy): domain Bacteria; phylum Planctomycetota; class Planctomycetia; order Pirellulales; family UBA1268; genus RGVT01. Next base: position 3,747 of record JBIIOM010000091.1, on the reverse strand, counting down.
CCCCACGGAAGCCCGACGCGCGAGCGAGGAGAGTGGGGGCCGTTTTGCGCGGGGCGGGCGGAGGCGGCGGTCGTGGGAGTGGATCGCGGATGGACCTTGCTGGCGCTGCGGGCTTCCGTATCAATCGATTTCGTCAATCGATTTCGTCGAGCGCCCTCAGTTGCCGTTCGGTGAAGGGCACCGAGCCGGTGAGCAGATCAGGATCGTCGTGCTCCTCCGGCACGAGTCGCCGCACGATCGCCGCGGCGAGTTCGGCGATGCCTTCGCCCGTGACGGTGGAAGTGCGAATGGCCCCCGGGGGCGGAGGCGCGTCGGGGAGCAGGAGGTCGCACTGAGAGAGGACGTTGATCTCTCGCGGATGAGGCAGGCTGAAGCCTACCCTACTGAGGCGGAGCGGATGAGGCAGGCTGAAGCCTACCCTACTGAGGCGGAGGACGAGATCGGCGTCGGCGGTGGCGGCAAGGGCGCGCTCGATGCCAGCACGCTCTGTGGGCGAGGCGTCGACGAGGTCTGTCTCCCGCAGGCCCGCCGTGTCGATGAGGTCGATCTCCCAGCCGTCGAGCACGATCCGCGTCTCGAGCACGTCGCGGGTCGTGCCCGGCTCGGCCGACACGATGCTCCGGGCATGGCCGGCCAAGGCGTTCACCAGGCTGCTCTTTCCAGCATTCACCGGGCCCGCGAGCACCACCCGCCAAGGCCGCAAGAGCCGCAGTCCCACCCGCGAGGCCCGCACGAGCCGCGCGACGGCCGCATCGGCCTCGGCCAGTTGACCCGCCGCGCGGAGAATCTTGATGCGATCGATCTCGCGGCCCAGTTCCCCGCCGAGTTGCCGAGCGAGGATCCGCGCCGCCTTGGGCCCGCTCACCTGCGCGAGCGCCTCGCGGGCCTCCACTTCGATCTCGGATGCCCCGCCCGCGGCCAGCCATTCCGGCCAGGGCTGCCGCACCGCGCCCGCGGCCTCGAGGCTCTTGATCACCGCCTCGCTCGCCGCCAGGCCGCCGTGGCAATGCACCTCGAGCGATGCCGGCCCGCGGCGGACGACGACGAGCTCCTCGCCGCGATCGGAATCGGCCCAGCGGCCAAAGGCGATCGCCCCGTCGGGCCGATCGGCGAGTGGCATGCCGCCGCGCGGATGGAAGAGCCGTGCGACGACTTCCAGGGCGCCGCCCCCCGCCACGCCCACGACGGCCAGCGCGCCGCGGCCCGGCGGCGTGAGCAGGGCTACCCGAACTTGTGTGTCATGCATACAAACTACGCAAGCCCGACGCGCGAGCGAGGAGAGTTGGGGTGGCTTCGGGTTCGGGTGACGGAGCAGCGCGGACAGACCTTGCTTGCGCTGCGGGCTTTCGTGTGCGATTGTGACAGAGCCTGTCCTACTGTGGAGAAAAACTGATGGCCGACTGGATCGAGGAAGGTTCGAAGGCGCCCGATTTCACGCTGCCCACCCACGACGGCACGAAGCTCAAGCTTTCGAGCCTGCGGGGTCAGCCGGTGGTCCTTTATTTCTACCCCAAGGACGACACGCCCGGCTGCACAAAGGAGGCCTGCGGCTTCCGCGACGCCAAGGCGAAGCTGGCCAAGCATGAGGCGGTGGTTCTCGGCGTGAGCCCCGATTCGCCGGAGAGCCACGAGCAATTCCGCACGAAATACAAGCTCCCCTTCACGCTCCTGGCCGACGAGGGGCATGCGGTGGCCGAGAAATACGGCGCCTGGCGGGAGAAAAACATGTATGGCAAGAAGTCGATGGGGATCGCGCGGAGCACGTTCATCATCGATGCCGACGGCAAGGTTGCGAAGGTCTTCAAGGCCGTGAGGGCCGACGGCCACGCCGAGCAGGTGCTCGCCGCACTCGCGAACCTGTAACCGCCACGGAAGCCCGACGCGCCAGCGAGGTGAATGCGGGTTGGAGTGGGGCGCGGATAGTCCTTGCTCGCGCTGCGGGCTTTCGTGGGGTGCCGTACAACCCTCACGATCAGAACGGTTTTCCGCAAAGCGACGCAAAGCGGCCGTCGCACGCCCCCCGGGCACGGCGCATACTTGCTCGCCATGCAGACCTTTCTCGCGAAATGCGCCGCGCTCGCGGTGCTCCTGGGAGGCTTTTTCGCCACGGGCGACGTTGCCAAACTGGCCGAGCAGGGCAGGAAACTGCTCAACGCCACGACGGTGCCGGAGGCCAGCCTGGCCAAAGCATTACCGCCGGAGCCGGCCGCAGCCGCGCCCTACCAGGCCGCCGCTTCCGCGCCGCCCCAGCCCGCCCCGCCCCCGATGCAGCCGGAGGGCCAATCGGCGGTGGCTGCCATGCCGATTGCCCCCGAGCCGGCTCCCACGCCACCCCCCCGTGCCCCCCTGGGCCACCGCATCACCCGCCCTGCTCCGCCAGCCAACTCGCCTCTGGCGCTCGAACTGCGATCGTTGCGGGCCGGCGACCGGCTGCTCGTCTGGATAGGCCGCTCGCCATCCACGACGGCGGTGATCGCCTACGACATCGTCGATCCGGCCGCGGGCGAGGCCCTCGAGCATCGCCACCTCTTCGAAGACGAAGACGCCGCCGTACACGCCGTGCCGCGGCGGGTGCAGATCGCCGGCGACTCCATGCGGGCGGGGTGGATCACGCGCGGCGGCATGCTTCGGCTGCTGCCGGCGGGCATCGTGCATTCCGCCGGCGCGGCCCAACAGGCCGAAATGCTCGGCCCGGTGCAGGCGATGCAGGTGCAGCGGTAGACCGCTTCCACACGAAAGCCCGCAGCGCAAGCAAGGTCGTTCCAACTCGCCACTCCGAGCGAGCTCAACTCTCCTCGCTCGCGCGTCGGGCTTCCAGGCAGGCTGAAGCCTACCCTACCGCTACACTTCTTCCGCGGCCTCGGCGGCTTCGCGTTCGGCTGACCAGCCGACGCGCTTCTTCGAGAGGCCGATCTTCCGGTCGTCGGTGTCGACGCGGAGGATCTTCACCTCGATCGGGTCGCCCACCTTCACGACTTCCTCGGCGTTCTCGATCTTGTCTTCGGAGAGCTCCGAGATGTGGAGCAGCCCCTCGAGGCCGTCTTCCAGCCCCACGAACACGCCGAAGTTCGTGATCTTCGTGATCGCGCCCTTCACGATGTCGCCGGCCTTGTAGCGCTTCGGGATGTCGGTCGTCCACGGATCGTCGGCCATCTGCTTGAGGCCGAGGGCGATGCGGCGGCGCTGCTGGTCGACCGAGAGCACTTTGCACTCGATCTCCTGCCCCTTGTCGACCATCTCGCTGGGGTGCGTCACCTTCCGCGTCCACGACATGTCGGTCACGTGGAGCAGGCCGTCGATGCCGTCGTCGATCTCGATGAAGGCGCCGTAGTTGGTGAGGTTCCGCACCACGCCCTTGACGATCGCGCCCGGCGGGTAGTCGGCGGCCACCTTCTCCCAGGGATTCTGCTGGGTCTGCTTCATGCCCAGCGAGATTTCCTGCTTCTCCTTGTTGATGGCGAGCACGACCACCTCGACCTCGTCGCCCGGCTTCACGAGCTCGCTCGGGTGGCTGACCCGCTTGGTCCAGCTCATCTCGCTGATGTGCACGAGCCCCTCGACGCCGTCCTCGAGCTTCACGAAGGCGCCGTAGCTCATCACGTTGACGACCGTGCCCTTGCAGACGGTGCCGACCGGATACTTGTCGGCCACCTTCGCCCACGGGCTCGCCGTCCGCTGCTTCATGCCGAGGGCGATCTTCTCGCGCTCGCGGTCGATGTGCAGCACCTGCACCTCGATCTCCTGGTC
>JBIIOM010000090.1:0-9756 GCA_044336925.1 Pirellulales bacterium | reverse complement strand
CACTACTTGGCGAAGCCCTCGACGTGCTGCGCCTCTTTCTCGAGATAGGAGAGCGGGATGAAGAGCGGGAAGTAGGCGTTTTGGTGGCCCGTCTCCTTGAACATGCGGTCGAGGATGCCCTGCATCCGCTCCCAGATCGCGTAGCCGTGGGGCTTGATCACCATGCATCCGCGCACGGGCGATTGCTCCGCGAGGTCGGCGGCCCGCACCACCTGCTGATACCACTCTGGGTAATCCTGGGCGCGGGTGGGCGAGATGGCGTGGTCGGGCATGACGGTCTCCGGCGGGCGGTGTGGCGGCGATGCCGCGGGTGTGGAAAGGCGGGATTGTAGTCGCTGCTTGTGACCGCTTGGGAAGTCCCCGTAGACTCTTTTCCCGATGGCCACGACGCACGATCCAAACTCCGACGCCCCGCCGCCGGCCTTCCGGCCGGGACGCCGGCAGCCGGTGTCCCGCAAATTTGTCACCGAGCTCGGGCCGCAGGCCTCGGTCGAGCAGGTGTTTCTCGCCACGCAGAAGCAGCTGCGGCCCAACCGCAACGGCCAGCTCTACCTGCAGGTGGAGCTCGCCGACAAAAGCGGCTCCATCACCGGCCGCCTGTGGAACGCCTCCGACGAAGACTTCGAGTCGTTCGACGAAGGCGATTACGTGCGGGTCGAGGGGACGACGCAGCTGTACTCCGGCACGCTGCAGCTGATCATCGCCGCCATCGGCCGGGTCGATCCGCGCACCGTCAACGAATCGGACTTCCTCGTCCTCTCGTCGGCCGACATCGAGCGGCTCGCCGCCGAGATGGCGGCGCTCCTCGGCACGATCCGCTCGCAGCCGCTCCATGCGCTCGCCCACGAGGTGCTCGCCGATGCGGAGTTGATGCGGGCCTACAAGCGGAGCCCGGCCGGCATCAAGCATCACCATGCCTATGCCGGCGGCCTGCTCGACCACGTCGTCAATCTCCTGCGGCTCGCCGACCGCGTCGCGCCGCTCTACCCGGCGCTCGATCGCGATCTCCTCCTCGTGGGCGTGCTCTTCCACGACATCGGCAAGATCGTGGAGCTCGAAAGCGAGCGGGGCTTCTCCTACACCGACGCGGGCCAGCTCCTCGGCCATGTGTTGCTCGGCCTCGAGATCGTCGATGAGAAGGTGGCGGCCGTGCAGGCCCGCACGGGCGCGCCGTTCGATCACGAGCTCGCGATCCGCGTGAAGCACATGGTGGCCAGCCACCACGGGCAATACGAATTCGGCGCCCCCAAGCTGCCGATGACGCTCGAGGCGATGGCGCTCCACCACCTCGACCACCTCGATGCGAAGATGGCCGGTGTGTTGCAATTGCTCCAGAACGAGGCCTCGATGGATGGCGGCTGGACGCAGTATCAGCAGAGCCAGGGACGGAAGTTCTTTCGCGGACGAGGCCAGTCGTGAACCGCAGCGACCGCACGCCGCGCGGGCCTGCCGGCGGCAAGCGGCCATCGAAGCCGGCGGCCGGCGATGTCGTCGGCGTGTTTCGCCGGGCGGCGGGTGGCTATGGCTTCGTGCGGCCGCTCGATGCCGCCGCCGGCGACCGCACCGGCGACATCCACATCGCCGTCCACGCGGCGCTCGATGCGGCCAGTGGCGATACGGTGCGGGTGCGGCTGGCGCGGTCGCGGGACGTCCGTCGGCCGGGCCCGGCCGGTGAGATCGTCGAGGTGGTGGAGCGGCGGACCACGCGATTCGTCGGCAGCTATTTCGAGGCGGCGCAGGCCGGCTGGGTGCAGATCGATGGCACGCATTTCGCGCGGCCGGTCACCGTGGGGGATCCCGGCGCGAAGGGCGTGCGCGAGCACGACAAGGTCGTCGTGGAGATGGTGCGGTTTCCAACGCACCTCAAGGACGGCGAGGGGGTGATCGTCGAGGTGCTCGGCCGCTCCGGCGAGCCCGGCGTCGACACGAAGACGGTGATCGCGGAATTCGGCCTGCCGGGCCCCTTCCCCGAGGAGGTGCTCGCCGACGCCCGTCGCCAGGCGGATCGCTTCGGCGAGGAGATCCCGCCCGACCGCCGCGACCTGACCGATCGCGTGATCATCACGATCGACCCGGTCGATGCCCGCGATTTCGACGACGCCATCTCGCTCGAGCGAATCGAGCGGGGCCATTGGCTGCTCGGCGTGCACATCGCCGACGTCTCGCATTTCGTCGCGGAAGGATCGCCGCTCGACCAGGAGGCGCTCGCGCGGGGCACGAGCGTCTACCTGCCCGACCGCGTGATCCCGATGATCCCGGAGATCGTCTCGAACAACCTCGCGAGCCTGCAGCCGGGGCGCGTGCGCTACGCGCGCACCTGCTGGATGGAGTGTTCGGCGGAGGGGATTCCCATCAACGCCGAGGTGGAGCGGTCGGCGATCAAGAGCTGCCGGCGGTTCACCTACGAGGAGGTGGACGTCTTCCTGGCCGACCCGCAGACGCGGGCGGTCGAGATGACCGATTCCGTGCGCGAGCTCCTCGGCCGGATGCGCGACCTGGCCCGCATCCTGCGGGCCCGGCGCACGGCCCGTGGGTCGCTCGAGCTCGTGATGCCCGAGGTGAAGATCGACCTCGATCGCGACGGGCGGGTCAGCGGGGCGCACGTCGTCGAAAACACCGAAAGCCACAAGATCATCGAAGAATTCATGCTCTCGGCCAACGAAGCGGTGGCCGAGAAGCTCGCCCGCGCAGGCGCCGGCTTCCTGCGTCGGGTCCACCCCTCCCCCGACCTGCGGAAACTGCGGCAGCTGACGGAGTTCGTCACGGAGCTCGGCTTCGAGGTCGATTCCCTCGAGAGCCGGTACGAGCTGCAGCGGCTGCTCGTCATGACCCGCGGCCGAGCGGAGGAGCATGCCGTGCACTACGCCGTGCTCCGCAGCCTCACCCGCGCGGCCTACGGCCCGCAGGAAGACGGCCACTTCGCGCTGGCGAGCGACTGCTACTGCCACTTCACCTCGCCGATCCGCCGCTACCCCGATCTCACCGTGCACCGCGCGCTCGACAGCCTCGCCCGCGGCAAGCGGCCCCCGTCCGAGGGCCTCCAGCAGCTCGGCGACCAGTGCTCCCAGCTCGAGCGGCGGGCCGAGTCGGCGGAGCGCGAGCTCGTCAAATTGAAGCTGCTCCATTTCCTGTCGTCGCGGATCGGGCTCGAGATGGATGCGGTGGTGACGGGCGTGGAGTCCTTCGGCCTGTTCGTGCAGGGGCTCGCATTGCCGGCGGAGGGGCTCGTGGCGCTCGACAGCCTGCCGGGCGACACCTACCGCTACGAGCGCACGAGCCACACGCTCTCCGGGCGTCGGCAGGGGAATTCGTTCCGGCTCGGAGACCGCGTCCGCGTGACGGTGGCGAAGGTGGATCTCGAGCGCCGCACGCTCGACTTTCGGCTCGTCGAGTCGCACGGGCGGCGACCGCGGCAGCCGGCGCCGCGGCGACCGGATTCGAAGCCGCGCCGCCAAGGCGGACGATCCCGCGCCCCCGCGGGAGGAAAGCGGTCGGCGCAGGCGGGCCGCAAGCAGAAGCGGCAGCGGTGAAGCGGGGCTTCGCCCGAGGCTGGCAGCTTTTGGCGGCGTCCCTACAATCCGGCCATTTGCCACCCGTGAGGTGGCCGTCGTTTTCTCCGGGATGGATCCCTGACCCGTGTCGCAACCGCTCCTTCAGACGCCGCTCGTCGGCTGGCATGAATCTCACGGCGGCCGCATGGTCGACTTCGCCGGCTGGCGGATGCCGGTGCAGTATGCGTCGATCGTCGACGAGCATCTGGCCACCCGGCGGGCTGCCGGCATGTTCGACGTCTCCCACATGGGCCGGCTGGCGATCGACGGGCCGGGGTCGGCCGGCTGGCTCGAGTCGCTGTTGACGCGCGGAGTGTTTGGCATGGCCGTGGGCCGCTGCCGCTACACGCTCGTCACCGACGAGAGCCGCATCCTCGACGACGCCCTCGTGGCCCGCGAGGCCGACGCTGCCGACGGCACGCCGCGGATGTCGATGGTGGTCAATGCGAGCAACCGCGCGCGGGTGGTCGAGTGGCTGAAGAGCCGGCTGCCCGCCGAGGGCGTGACGCTCGTCGATCGGACGTTCGACACGGCGATGATCGCGGTGCAGGGCCCGCTCGCCATGGAGATCGTGGGTGGGCTGTGCCCGGCGGCCGACCGCGCGCGGCTCGAGTCGCTCAAGAACTACCAGGCGACGTCGGCCTCCGTCGCCGGCACGCCCGCCGCGGTCAGCCGCACCGGCTATACGGGCGAGGATGGCGTCGAAGTGGTCGTGCCGGCGGCCGCCGCCGCGGCCGTCTGGGAGGCGATCCACGCGGCGGGATCGCCGCACGGGCTCGTGGCCTGCGGCCTTGGCGCCCGCGACACCCTGAGGCTCGAAGCGGGCATGCCGCTCTACGGCCATGAATTGCACGAGGATTCCGACCCCTTCGCCCTCGGCCTCGGATTGGCGATCGATCTCGAAGGCCGCACGTTCCCCGGCAGCGGCCGGTTTGCCGCGTTTCGCGACCGTCCCGCCGGCCGCGTGCGGGTCGGGCTCGCGCTCGATTCGAAGCGGAGCGCCCGCGAAGGGCATCCGGTCGTGCAGGGTGGCCGGCAGGTGGGCGTCGTGACGAGCGGCAGTTTTTCGCCGACACTGGAGCGGGCCATCGCGATGGCGATGGTCGATCGCGACGTGGCCGCCGACGGCACCGTCCTCGACGTCGTGATTCGCGATTCGAGCCAGTCCGCGACGGTCACTCCCCTACCCTTCTATCGGCGGACGTCGGCGCGGCCGCAGACGCAGTCCTGAACAGACGCATCGGAAACCCCCGGAGAGCATCCCATGGCAGCAGAGATGAGGTTCGCGAAGTCGCACGAATGGATTCGCCCGGAGGCCGACGGACTGGCCACCGTCGGCATCTCGTCTTACGCCGTCGAGGCCCTGACCGATCTCGTCTTCATGCAGTTGCCGGCCGTCGGCAAGAAGGTGAAGGCGGGCGAATCGATCGGCGAGATCGAGAGCGTGAAGGCGGTGAGCGATCTCTACGCACCGGTGTCGGGCGAGGTCGTGGCGGTCAATACGGCGCTCCCCGGCCAGCTCGAGACGCTCGGCAAGGATCCCTACAACGCCGGTTGGATCGTGAAGATCAAACCCGACGATCCCGCCGAAATGGCCGGACTGCTCGATCGGACCGCCTACGAAGCCCTCGTGAAGAGCCAGTCGCACTGACGGGCGAGAGGCTCCCGAAGATCGGGGGATTGGTGCTTGATGGCGACGCCCGTGATCCATGTCTGGTGCGACGAGCCTGCCGACGGCCCCACGAACATGGCGGCCGACGAGGTGCTCGCCGGGGAGTCGCTTCGCCGCGGCGCGGTCCTGGTGAGGCTCTACGGCTGGGAGACGACGACGATCTCGCTCGGCGCCTTCCAGAAACATGAAGACGCGCTCGCCGCGGTCGAGATCCAAGGCTTGCCGCTGGTCCGCCGGCCCAGCGGCGGCGGGGCGATCGTCCACGGCAGCGACCTGACCTACGCCGCGGCCGTGCCGAAGACGCATCCGTGGGGTTCGTCACCACAGTCGCTCTACGACGCGCTCCACGAGGCACTCGTGCGGACGCTGGCCGGGGTCGGTGTCGACGCGGCCTTGTGGCGGCCCTCACAGCCGGCCGCTGCCCACGCCGACGACGAGTCGTTCTTCTGCTTCAACCGTCGTGCATCGGGCGACGTGGTCTTTCGACCGGCGGCAGCGGCGGAGCCGGTCGACTCCGCAGGCCAGACTGTCCGAGGGCACAAGATCATGGGGAGCGCCCAGCGACGGCTCGAGGGGGCCGTGCTGCAGCATGGCAGCCTGCTCCTGCGTCGCAACGCGGTCGTCAACGGCCGGGCCGCCCATCCGGGCCTCGCCGAACTCGTCGCCGCGCCGGCCGATCTCCCCGGAAGCGGTCAGATCGTGGATCGCTGGCTCGACCTTGTCGCCCGGGAGGCACGGGCCGACGTCGTTCGCGAAACCGGCGGGTTTCGTGCGCCGCGGGCGGAAGAGGTGGCCGGGCATGCCGCCCGTTTTCGCGAGCCGCGCTGGACGGCGCGGCGTTGAGATCGGGGCATCTGGCCGGCGGGCCCGGCCGGTTGTTAGGATTGTGGGACTCCCATGATCACGAAACTGATCGTCGCCTCCGGAAGAAGCGCCGGACGCGCCATCTCCATCAAGCGCAGCAAGCTCCTCATCGGCCGGGCCGAGGAGTGCGACGTGCGTCCGCTGAGCGAGGATGTGAGCCGGCGGCACTGCGCCGTGCATGTCGGGCCGGCCGACGTCTGGGTCGAGGATCTCGGCAGCCGTAACGGCACATTCGTCAACGGCGTGAGGATCAAGGAAAAGACGAAGGTCGCCACGGGCGATCTCATCCGCGTGGGGGCCCTCGAACTGAAGGTTTCCTGCTCCTCCCCCGCCGCCATGGCTGGCAGCGAGGAAGACGTGTCGCGGTGGCTCATGACCGACGAGGAGCCGGCGGGCATGTTCGACACGACGCAGAGCGTGCGCGCGGCGTCGGTCGCCGACCCGGCTGTGGACTCGAGCAGCATCCATGCCGACACGCCAGTCTCGCCTTCGGGCTCCGGTGTGACGGCGGGCGGAGCCGGCTCCGGCATCTCGAAGTCGTCGAGCGCCTTGGCGATCGAGGCCGTCAAGGAATCGAAGTCGAAGCCCGGCATGCTTCCGCAGCAGCCCAAGAAAGCCTCCGACACGTCGCGGGATGCCGCCGCCGAGGCCCTCAAGAAATTCTTCGGCGGACGGTAGACCGCTTATCCCGGTAGACCGCTTGCTCCCCCGTAGACCGCTTGCTCCGCAAGCGGATCAGGATCCGCTTGGGGACCAAGCGGTCTACGCGCGGTCGTGACGGTCGTGCGGGTTGCGGCGTCGATGTCGGCCGGATCACCCGAACGAGCGGGAAATTTTTCGGGACCGGGAGCCCTTGCGCCGCCGGCAGGCTGCATACTTCCCTCAGACCTTCCCAACGAAGGCAGGCCGGCAGCCCCTCCCTCGTCGCCGCCGACGCGGGCCCAGCAAGCGGAGAATCAACGATGTCGATCGCAGCCATCAAGTCGCCCCGTTCGTCACACCGCAAGTCCGACCGAGTTGGCGTTGCCAAGCCTTCCGCCCGTGAGCGTCGGCGGCTGATCGACCCCACGACGTGCGAGCGCGACTACGCCACCGACGAGATCGAATTCATGCAGGCGATCGAACGGTATAAGCGGACGAGCGGCCGCATGTTTCCGACCTGCAGCGAGGTGCTCGAAGTGGTGCGGTCGCTGGGCTACGTCCGCGTCGCCGCGGAGTAGACCGCGGCCAAGTAGACCGCTTGGTCCCCAAGCGGATCAGATCCGCTTCCGGAGGAAGCGGTCTACCCTGGCGGAAGCGGTCTCCTTGCGGAGGAAACGACGCAGGATCGGCGAAGCTGGGCGGTCTGGGCTGGCCTTGTTCCCGGCGTGCCGCGGGGGGTAACGTCCCGCCCTTCGTCGCCCCGCTGCGGGGCCGAGCGTCGCCGCCGAGTTTCGCCATGCCACAGGTTCGTTTCACCAGCATGCGCCCGGGCATGTTGCTGCCGCGGGTGCCGCTCTTTGCGCTCGTGGCCACGGCCGGCTGCGGCTGGATGGCCCGCAGCGACAACACCGAAGGGGTGCGGCTCTACCAGCAGGGAAACTATCTGGGGGCCGTGAACCACTTTCAGCAGGCCCTCGCGCAGCAGCCCGGCAGCCCCGATTGCTTCTACAACCTCGGCGCCACCTACCACCAGCAGGCCAAACTCTTCGGCCGACCGGCCGACATGCAGACGGCGGAGCAGTATTACCACCTCTGCCTGTCGCGCAACCCCAACCACGAGGCCTGCCAGCGGGCGATGGCGGTGCTGCTCGTCGAGGAACAGCGCAGCGACGAGGCCGTGGCCCAGCTGGAGGCGTGGTCCCGACGGGAGCCGGCCAATCCCAATCCCCAGATCGAACTCGCCCGCATCTACCAGGAGCATGGCGATATCCGACAGGCGGAGAACCACCTCGTCGACGCCCTCGCGATCGCCCCGAACAACCCGCGGGCGCTCGTGGCGCTGGGGCAGATCCGTGAGATCACCGGCGAACAGGGGCAGGCTCTGGTCAACTATTCCCGCGCTCTGTCGATCGACGGCCAGCAGCCGGTCGTCGCCGCCAAGGTGGCCTCGCTGGGCGTCGCCACGCAGGGCGGGGTCGTGCAGGGCGGGGTCGTGCAGGGCGGGGTCGTGCAGGGCGGGGTCGTGCAGGGCGGCGGCACGCGCACGGCGTCGCTGCCGACGGCGGCCGTGCCGCTCGAGCCGGTGGCGTTCGTGCAGCCAGCCGCTCAGCCGTTGCCGCCTGCGACCGGAAACGCAGCCCGTTGACCGTCCTGCCGGTGGGTCCTATTCTGCCCGAATTGAGGGCCGCAGGTCGCCGGAACGTGCTCGTGGCGGCCAGGGCCTCGAACGACGCCGCGGTGCCAATGCCGGCGGAGCCGAGGTGGCGAGCCGGCGTCCAGAGCACACTCGGAGCCATCCTGTGACGGACCGCAGTCTCACGTCGGTAGGCGAACGCGTCTTCAACTTTTCCCCCGGCCCGGCCGTGCTGCCGCTGGAGGTGATCGAGCAGGCCCAGGAGGAGCTCGTGTCGCTGCCGGGAGTCGGCATGTCTGTGCTCGAGATCAGCCACCGCAGCCCCGCGTTCGACCGGATCCTCGAGGAGACGGTCGAGAGCCTGAAGGGGCTCCTGGGGATCGGCTCCGATCACGAGCTGATCTTTCTGCAGGGGGGCGCGAGCCTGCAGTTCTCCATGGTGCCGATGAACCTGCTGCGGGGGCTTTCGTCCGCGGCCGACTACATCCTCACCGGCACCTGGGGCATCACGGGCGCGAAGGAGGCCCGCCGCGAGGGCGCCGTGCACGCCGCCTGGGATGGCGCCGCGAGCAACTACGACCGGCTGCCGACGGCCGACGAGATCCGGCTCTCGAAGGATCCGGCCTACGTTCACATCACGAGCAACGAGACGATCCAGGGCGTGCAGTGGAAGCGGGAGCCGGCCGTGGGCTCCGCGCCACTCGTCTGCGATTGCTCGAGCGATTTCCTCTCGCGGCCGATCGACGTCGCGAAATACGGGCTGATCTATGCCTGCGCCCAGAAGAATGCGGGCATCGCCGGCGTCACGGCCGTGATCATCCGCAAGGATCTCCTCGAGCGTTCGCGCGACGACCTGCCCACGATGCTCGACTACCGCACCCACGTGAAGAACGGCTCGCGGCCGAACACGCCGCCGGTGTTCGCGGTCTACATCCTCGGCCTCGTCTGCCGCTGGGTTCGCGACACGATGGGGGGCCTCGCGAGCATGGACCGCCACAACGCCGCCAAGGCGAAGCTGCTCTACGACGTGCTCGACGGCTCGGGGGGCTTTTATGCGGGCCACGCCCGCCCTGAGTGCCGTTCCGACATGAATGTCACGTTTCGCCTGCCCGACGAGGCGCTCGAGAAGGAGTTCGTGAAGGGGGCGACGCAGCGTGGGCTGGTCGATCTGAAGGGGCATCGCTCGGTCGGCGGCATCCGCGCGAGCATCTACAACGCGATGCCCGTCGAGGGCGTCGAGAGCCTTCGCGACTATATGATCGAGTTCCAGAAGGCTCGCCAGGCCTGACGGCCCCTTCGCCTCCGCATCCCAGCTTCGCTTTCATCACCGGCCTCGCTCCCACGGAATCCCACCATGCCCTCGATCATCGTGCTCGATACGCTCAGCCCCGACG
>JBIIOM010000311.1:0-2821 GCA_044336925.1 Pirellulales bacterium | reverse complement strand
TGCCAGCCGCGGGCCGCGAACCATTCGTGAAACGTGGCCGGCGCCGGCGGGCGTCGGCGCGTCTTGACGCTCATCGCGAAGGCTCCGCGAGGGCCGCGGCATCGATCATGGCCACGAGGTCTTCGAGTGCGCCGGCGTCGGCCGGCTGCTTGTCGCGCCGCCAGCGGACGATCCGCGGAAACCGGATCGCCACGCCCGACTTGTGCCGCGTCGAACGGGCCACGCCCTCGAACGCGAGTTCGAAGACGAGCGTCGGCTCGCAGATCCGCACCGGACCGTGCTTTTCGCGGGTCGTCGCGCGGACGATCCTGTCGACCTCCACGATCTCGGCGTCCGACAATCCCGAGTAGGCCTTCGCGATCGTCACGAGCCGGCCGTCGTGCCAGACGCCGAGCGTGTAGTCGCTGTGCAGGCCGGCGCGGCGGCCGTGGCCCGCCTGCGCGTAGAGCAAGACGGCGTCGATCTCGAGCGGCTCGATCTTCCACTTCCACCAGTCGCCGCGGGTGCGGCCCACGCCGTAGGGAGACGCACGCCGCTTGAGCATCAGCCCCTCCACGCTGCGGGCCCGCGCGGTGGCCCGGGCCGCGGCCAGCTCTTCCCACGAGTCGGCGACGACAGAGGGCGAGAGCATGATGGGGCCGGCCTCGACTGCGGCTGCGTCGAGATCGAACAGCTGGAAGCCGAGCTGCTCGAGCCGTTCGCGCCGCGCGGCAAGGGGCAGACCGCGCAGGTCCTGCCCTTGCATCTCGAGCAGGTCGTAGGCCACGAAGCCGCAGGGGATCTCGGCGAGCAGTTTCTTCGTCACGCGCTTGCGGCTGATCCGCTTCGAAAGCGACGAGAAGCCGAGCAGCCGGCCCGCACGGATCGCGAGCAATTCGCCGTCGAGGACGGTGCCCGCGGGGAGCGCTGCCGCGGCCGCGGTGATCTCGGGGAAGGCGTCGTTGACGAGCTCCTCGCCGCGGGTCCACACGGCCACGTCGTCGCCGCGGCGGACGATCTGCGCTCTGGCGCCGTCCCACTTCCATTCCGCCTGCCAGTCGGTGACGGGGCCGAGGTCGTGCGGGGCGGTCTCGAGCGGCGCGGCGAGAAAGAAAGGATAGGGATGCCTGGAGTCGCGTTCGCCCGTTTCGCGGTCGATGAGCCGGAGATAGGCGCCCGGCGCCGAGAGGTCGATTCCCATCAGCCGGTGGGCCATCACCGCCTGATCGACGCCCGCCACGTCGGCGAGCGCCCGGGCGACGAGCGTCCGCGACACGCCCACGCGGCAGCCGCCGGTGAGCAGTTTGTGCCAGACGATCCGCTCCCGGGCGGCGAGCCGGCTCCAGACCTCCCTCACGATCTCGCGCTTGCGTTCCTCGGGCTCCTGTCGCAGCCGCTCAATCGTGTCGCGGATCATCGCAGCGAGGCCCGCGTCGCCCGAGCCCCCGTCGACCGTCGGCGGCGGCAACAGAAGCGCGAGCGTCTCCGCGAGGTCGCCCACTTGGGCGTAGCATTCCTCGACGAGCCAGAGCGGCAGGCCGGCGGCTTCGGCGGCCCACTCCCGCAGAAGCGCGGTCGAGACCGCCCGCGATTGCTTTCCGCCGGAGAGCACGTGGAGCGCGCAGGCGGCATCGTCGGGCGGCGCGGCGGAGAAGTAGTCGCGGAGCGCCGCGAGCTTTTCGTTCGTGCTCGTGGTCGCGTCGAGCCGCCAGTAGAGATCGCTGAACGATTTCATGGGGCCGCTCCGGCATCTTCGGCGACGACGCCGTCTTCGTCGCTGCGATCCGCGGCCTCGTCATCGCCGGTCTCTGGCGCCGCCTGCCTGTCGGGCGGCGCCTCCCCCATGAACCGCGTGGGCAAGACGCCGGCCTCGAGCCCGCGCTCGCGCAGGAGCCGCGCGAGGGCGTCGCTCGAACCGTGGGTCACGAGCACGCGGCGGGCGCGGGAGGCTTCGATCACGGCGAGCAGCCCGGGGAAGTCGGCATGGTCGGAGACGACGAACCCGCGGTCGAAGCCCCGGCGCCTGCGGACGCCGCGGACCGCCATCCATCCGGAGGCCATCGCCACGCTCACTTCACCGAAGATCCGCAGCCAGCTGCCCCCCGCGACCGATGGCGGCGCGATCACGAGCGCCCGGCCGTTGCCCACCCGCCGGGCGCGCGGCGGCACGGCGTCGATCGGCGGCAGTCGCACGCCGCTATCGCGGTAGGCTCGCACCATCTTCATGACGGCGCCGTGGCCGATGATCGGTCCGATCGTGGGATCGACCATCGCCGCAAGCCGCTGCGCCTTGCCGAGCGCGTAGGCCAGGAGCACGCTCGTGCGGCCCGCCTCTTGGTTTTCGCGCCACCAGGCATTGATCGCGGCGGCGATCGCCGCGGGCTCATCCCAGCGATAGATCGGCAGGCCGAACGTCGACTCCGTCACGAGCACGTCGGCCTGCACCTGCTCGAAGGGATCGCAGGTGGGATCGGCCTGCGTCTTGTAATCGCCGGTCACCAGCCACGACGTGCCGGCGTGTTCGAGGCGGACCTGCGCCGAGCCGAGCACGTGCCCCGCCGAATGGAGCGACAGCTTCACGCCGTTGATCGTGAGCGACTCGCCGAACCGCAGCGTGTCGATCGGCGGGCCACCCCCCACCCGCTCGCGCAGCACGAGCTTGCCCGGCGCCGCGCAGAGATAGCGATCGCAGCCTGCCCGCGCGTGGTCGGCATGGGCATGGGTGACGATCGCCCGCGGCACCGGCCGCCAGGGATCGACGTGGAAATCCCCCTGCCGGCAATAGAGGCCCTGGGGCGTGAGTTCGAGCAGATCGGTCATCGCGTCGGGTCCCGCGGCGGCC
>JBIIOM010000089.1:0-9812 GCA_044336925.1 Pirellulales bacterium | reverse complement strand
GATCCCGGCGCGCTGATGGCCGTCGGCCCGGGCTGGCTCAAGGCGCGGTCGCCCGGTTCGCCCCCCGTGCAGGCGCGGTGGCAGAAGTGGCTGCGGATGCGGCCCGACGGCACGGGGCACGTGGCGTCGATCGCCGGCGAGGCCGACGTGACGATCGAGGCGCAGGGGCGGCTGAGCGCCTCCGAGATGCATCTGTGGCTCGATGTCGAGCGGCCCTCGAAGCCCGCGCCGCAAACGGACCGGCCGGGACCACGGCTCGATGGCGTGAAGCCTTCGCGGATGCTCGCCCGCGGCATGGTGGAGATCGACACCGAGCAGCTCACGGCCCGCACCGACCGCATGGAGCTCTGGTTCAAGCATCTCGCCGCGGCACCGGTGGCCGCCACGGCCGTTGCCCAGCCCGGCCTTCCCGGCACGGCCGCTCCGGCCACGCCGCAGCCCGGCATGCGATCCGCGGAGCAGGGGATGCCAAACCGTGGCAAACTCGTCGCCACCGGCGGGCTCGTGCGCGGGCTCGTGAGCATGTCGCCCGACGGCAACCAGCTCGAGGAGATCTCGCTCGAAAACCAGGTGCATCTGGTCGAGCAGCCGCGCAGCGCCTCCGGTCTGCCGGCCGCCGGCGCTGCGCCGGAGCCCGCGATCGAGATCAAGGGAGACCAGCTCCAGCTCTCGCGGGCGACGCGGTTCGACGCCCGCGCGGTCGTCTCGGGACGTCCCGCGCAGGTGATCGGCCGCGGGATCGATCTGGAGGGGCCGCTCGTCGAGTTTGACCGGGGCCGCAACCGCATGACCGTCGACGGCGCAGGGCGGCTGCGGCTGCCGATGGCGGGCGGCATGAATGGTCTCGAGTCGTTCGGCATGGCGGGAACGGCCGCGCCGCCACAGCAGCCGATCGCGCCGCCGGGCGCCCCGGGTCAGGCCGCCGAGAAACTCGACGTCACCTGGCAGGGCCGCATGGACTTCGACGGGCTCACGGCCCGATTCGTGGACCGCGTCGTCACGTCGAGCGGCGCCACATCGCTCAAGGCCGGATCGCTCGACGTGATCTTCAATCAACCGATCGACTTCTCGGCCGGCGGCCTCGACCGCGGGGGCCGGCGGGCCGACGTCGCCAAGATCGCCTGCGGCAGCGGCGTGCGGATCGAAAGCCAATCGATCGGCCAGGACGGCTCGAAGTCGGTCGAGAAACTCTTCGTGCGCGACCTCGTGCTCGACCGCGCGACCGGCGACGTCTCGGGCAGCGGCCCCGGTCGGCTCACGAGCACCAGGTTTGGCCAGGCACCTGCGATGGCGATGCCGGGGGGCATGCAGCCTTCCCCCGGCGCCCCGGGAAATCCCGCCCCCCCACCGACTTCCGCGCCGCGGCCCGACGAACTCACCTATCTCGGCGTTGATTTCCAGCGCGGCATGCGCGGCAACGTCAATCGCCGGATGATGGAGTTTCACCAGCGGGTCGAGGCGATCTGGGGTCCGGTCGCCGGCTGGGAAGACTCGCTCGACGCCCACGCGCCCGGTGGGCTGCCTCCGCGGGCGATCGCGATCACGTCCGAGGTGCTCGGTGTCGGCCAGGCGCCCCCTGCGCCGGGCCAGCGCCGCAATTCGATCGAGTTGATGGCTGGCGGCAACGTGCTTGTGGAGGGGGAATCGTTCACCGCGCGCAGCGCGCGGCTGAGCTGGAGCGAAGCGAAGGATCTGCTCGTGTTCGAGGGGGACGGCCGCAGCGACGCGCAGCTCTTCCGGCAGATGAAGATCGGCGCGCCGACGTCGAGCGCCTCGGCGGGCAAGATCCTCTACTGGCGTGCGCTCAACCGCGTCGACGTGGACGACGCGAGATACCTCGACCTCGACCAATTCGGCGCCGGCGGCAACGGCATGCGACTCCCCGGCGGTCTCGGCGGCTCCACTCCCGCCCAGCCGATCAGCAGCCCCGTTCCGGGCACGTAGGGTACGGAAGCCCGCAGCGCCAGCAAGGTCCATCCGCCTCCCACCCCGTCAAGCAAGGCTTCCACCCGCGCCGCGAAAAACACCCCAACTCTCCTCGCTCGCGCGTCGGGCTTCCGTGGCAGTCTCGCTCGCTCGATGCCGCCGCGCTCACGCGATGCGGCGCGACTCCTTGTCGAGCGCCGCGACGACATAGGCGACGGCTTCGCCCGCCACGCGGTCGATGAATTCCTCGGGTCGGCCGCGGGATTCGAGCACCCACTCGTGCGGAATGCCGAGGGCGGCCAACTTGCTGTGGAGCCGAACGGCGCCATCGTGCCAGTGGACGTCGGCGGGATCGCTCGCGAACCATTGGTGCCGCGGCCAGTTGAGCGGATGCACGTGGAGGATCGCCGTGTCTTGCCGCGCCGGCTCCGCGTCGCCGTAGAGTTCCCAGAGCACGTCGTAGAGTTCGCCGTCGTCGCGGTCGCCGGCCTCGCGCATCCCCTGGTGAAAGTCGATGGCCGGGACGATCGCGGCGGCGATGGGAAACACCGCCGGATGGCGGTAGGCGATCCGCAGCGCGCCCTGTCCCCCCATCCCGACGCCGACAAGCGCGATCCCTGGCGGCTTCACGTCGAACCGCCGCTCGATCTCCGCCCTCACGCGATCGACGACGAACCGCTCCGGCGAGATCACCGGATCAAATGCGGTGACGACCCGGTCGAGCCACCACCCGCGGCCGCCGCGGGGCGCGATCACGGGCAGCCCCGCCGCCTCGATCGCGTCGCGGAGCCCGGCCGACTCCTGGAGGAGCCCGCCCCGCAGGTCGTGCAGGTACATGATCGCACGGCCGGCCGGCGCCTGCGGCGGCGCAAAGAGCTCGCAGGCATGGCCGTGGATTGCGATCTGCGACCAGTGGGGGCGGCGGGAATGCGGAAGGTCCGTCGACATCGTGACAGTTGTACTCGGGGATTCAGTCCGGAACACGGGTCTGCTCGCGGTTGCCACGGAAGCCCGATGCGCGAGCGAGGAGAGTTGGCGGGTTTTTCGTGGGGAGGGTGGGAGCGTCGTTGGTTGGAGTGGAGGGCGGAGGGACCTTGCTTGCGCTGCGGGCTTCCGAGCGTATTTTTCAGAACGCCTCAGAATCGCCTCCCCTCCGTTACACTCTTCCGCCTCGGGAAACCTCCTCATGAAAACCCTGCTCACTGCCGAAGAACTCGCCGCCGGGGTCGAACGGCTCGCCGCCGAAGTGCGGCACGAGCCTGCCAGCGGCCCGCTGACGGTGATCGGCGTGCTCACCGGCAGCATCGTGCTCGTGGCCGACCTGATTCGGCGGCTCGACGGGCCGGTGCACCTGAGCATGGTCTGGGCGAGCAGCTACCGCGGCACCGCCACCACCCCCGGTCGGCTCGATCTGCGGCTCGACCTGCTGCCGGACCTCGCCGGCCAGGACGTGCTCATCGTGGACGACATCTTCGACACCGGCCGCACGCTCGAGGCGCTCGTCGACGACCTGCGCCGCCGGGGTGCCGCCCGCGTGCGTTCGCTCGTGCTCTTGCGCAAGCAGGGCCGGGCGGAAGCGACGATCTGCCCCGACTTCGTGGGTTTCGACATTCCCGATGTGTTCGTCGTCGGGTATGGTCTCGACTACGACGGCCAGTGGCGGCAGCTGCCGCACCTCGTGGCGCTCGAACCCTCCGATCTCGCACCGTCCGCCCCCTCGCTTTCTCCCGCATGAAGCAGCCGCCATCGAGATCGATCCTGCTGGTGGCCCGCGGGCTCGATCCGGTCGGCACCGGCAGGCAGGTGGAACTCGCGGCCGAGGGCTTTCGCGAAGCGGGCTACGACGTGCACGTGGCCATCACGACCACGGGCGGCGCAACACCCGCGCGGCTCGAGGAGGCCGGGTTTGCCGTGCATCGCGTCGGCCGGCTCCGACGCGTCGGTGGCGGCGCCGTGGCCCGGCTCGCTCTGCTCGCCCGCAGGCTGCGGCCCACGGTGCTCCATGCCTGTGGCCGCTCGCAGGCTGTGCTCGCGGCGGCGGCACGGCCGCTCGTGCCCAGAGCACGGCTCGTCTGCCAGGTGGCCCTCGGCCCCCGCGATGCGGCCACGGCATGGGCGCTGCGTTCCGCCGATCGCGTGATCACCGTGTCGGCAGCGGTCGCCGGCCGCTGTGAGGCACGGGGGGTGAAGTCGGGGCGGATCGACATCATTCCGCCTGGCATCGTGGCCGCCGACGGGCGCGGGCTCTCGCGCGAGCAGATCGCCCGCATGCTCGGCCTGCGGGCCGAAAGCCCGTGGACGCTCTGCGTCGCGCCGCTCGTGGCCGAGGCGCGGCTCGACCGGCTGCTCTGGGGCATCGACCAGCTCGAGGTGGTTCACCGGGGTGTCGAGCACGTGCTCGTCGGCGCGGGGCCGCTCGAGCGCCGGCTGCTGCGCCGCGCGCGGGCGCAACAACTGGCACCGCGCCTGCACCTCGTTTCGCAGTGCGAGTTTCTGCCCGACCTGCTCAGGCACGTGCGGCTCGTCTGGCAGTCGGGCGACGTGGCCTATGGCGGCGCGATCCTCGATGCGATGCCGCTCGGCATTCCGGCGATCGCGGTGGATGGCGACGCGGCTCGCCAGCTGATCGTCGATGATCAGACGGGCCGGATCGTGCCGGCCGTTCCCGAAAGCGAGTTGCCGCGACGGGCGATGAACGTCATCGAAGACGAGTCGCTTCGGGACCGCTACTCGGCAGCCGCCCGCGCCCGCGCCGCGGAACAGTTTTCGATCGGCGGCTCGATCCCACGACAGATCGCCGTCGTCGACCGGCTGATCCAGTAGGGTAGGCTTCAGCCTGCCGCTCGTAGACCGCTTGCTCCGCAAGCGGATCTTGCTTCACGCGAAACATCGGCATCCTGCCGATTTTCGCTTGGCCGGTCTACCGCCGGCGGTCTACTTTGAGAAGCGGATTGTGGCAGGCTGAAGCCTACCCTACTGCGCATGAGCGGAGAGCGTCTGGCCGCGCGGGAGCGACTTCACCTCGCCGTCTTCCGCGACGAGCATGCCCGCCTTGAAGACCTTCGCCGGCATCGCGAACATCCGCGCGAGATCGGCGTCGGGCCGGTAGAGCGTGATGTCGGCATCGGCGCCCGCGCCCAGGTGGCCCTTGTTTCGCAGGCCCGCGATCCGCGCGGGGGCGGCCCGGGTGATGATGCAGAGCTCCTGCAGCGAGTATTCACGCGTGATCCCGGCGAGCGGGCTCCGCTTCCGCACCGCGGGATGGATGCGGGCGAACGCCTCGCGCCGGAAGGCCTCGTCGCCGAGCAGCCGCATCAGCACCGGATACGCGGTGAAGTGGGCGCCATTGGGATGATCGGTGGAGAGCGCGAGCCGCCACGGGTCGGTCGCCGTCAGAAACCACTCCAGGCCGATCGCCCACTGCCAGGCATGCACCATGCTCTTTTCGCGGTAGGCGATCGGCAGCACACCGCAGCCCCCTTCGAGGTGCAGGTCGTTCGACATCCACGGCACGCCCGTGGCGTGGGCGAGATGCTCGGCGGCGGCCGAGTCGCCCGTCATCGCCACCGTGTCGCCGAAGAGGATCTGCCCGACGTCGAGCGTGAGCTCGTCGTGGGCGTTGAACCAGTCGACGAGCGGCGCGACGCCGGAGCCGAACGTGTCGGGATCGAGATCGCCACCGGTGTAGCTGTGGAACTGCACGTGCGCGAGGTGCGCGGGCAGCCCATCGAACGTGCGCATCGTTTCGAGCATCGTGCGCCAGTTGCCCGGCAGGCCGAGGTTGGCCGTGTGCACGTGCAGCGGGTGCGGCAGGCCGATCCGGCCGACGGCCCGGGCGAGCCGGTCGAGGATCTGCCGGGGCGTCACCGGCCGGTCGGGCAGCGGCGTGTCGAGATCATGGTGGTCGCCGCGCCGGCCGTGCTTCCAGAACGATGGCCCGCCGGGGTTGGCCACCTTCACCGCCCAGCCACGGCCGGCCGCGATCGCCGCCACGAGCAGCCGGTCGGTCTCGGCGGCATCATCGCGGGCGAGCGCATCGAGCACGGCCGCCTCGTCGGCGGCCAGCAGATAGATCCCCTTGTCGAGGATCGGCAGTTCGTCGAGTTCGCGGTGCGCGATCCCGGCCGCGGCGGTGGCGATCGCCGCGTCGAACACCGTCGTGTAGCCGAGCGCCGCATAGAGCGCGCCGGTCGAGTGGATCGTGGGGACGGCCGGCGGATGACGGTGGGCGAGGTGCGGCGCGATCCGCCGGCCGGCATTCACCTTCGGGCCGGCGACGTGGCTGTGGAGATCGACGCCTCCCGGCATCACCACGAGGCCGCGGGCATCGATCCGGATGAACGGCGCGGGATCGGCGGGACGGTCGACGATGCGGCCCCCCTCGATCCAGATGTCGTCGACGACGCCGTCGCGGTGATTCGCCGGATCGTGGATCGTGCCGCCTGAGAGCACGAATCGGCCCGCGTTGTTCGTGCTCGTCATGAACGGCCTCCAACCGCCGATGCCGCGAGCGATGCCCGCAGCGACTGGAGTGCCGCCGCGAGCGAAGGCTTCGTCCGCTCGTCGAGTCGCACGACGGCCAGGCCCTTGCCCCGAGCGGAGATGGCCCGCTCCACGGAGGTGACGCAGGCACCTACGACCAGCACGCAGTCCACCTCCCCGCGCTCGATAAGCCGGCAGGCAGAGGCCTCCGCGGGCAGAAACTCGGCGCCGGCCCGATCCGCGCGGGCGATCGCCCCCGCCGCGCCATACCTCCACGTGCAACAGCAACGGAAGCCGGCCGTTCCCCGGGCTCCCAGTGGAATCTCGAATGCGGGCTTGATGTGGGAGATCGTCCGCACCAGATGGACCATGCTCCAGGCCTCGAGGCCGACTTCATCGGCCGTGTCGTCGGTGACGAAGGCCACGCAGGTCGCGGTGCCGATGGCCTCGGCAAGCGCGTGACAGGCGGCGGCGAGCGGGGGCGGCGGATCGACACGCTTCCCATCGAGGAGCAGGTGCTGGACGATCCTCGCGGCGTCCACCACCGCCGCGCGGTCGAGGGGCAGGTGGGTGTGTCGTGGCCCGACGGGCAGGACGGCCGCCGGACCGATCGCGATCGTTCTGCGCTCGCTGCGCGAGGGCAGGGGGGCTCCGACGAAGTCCGCGACGAATCCCGGATCGACCGCCTCCGGATCGCAGCCCCAAAACAACACCAGGTCGCTCCGGCCGCGCATCTCCTCCGGGGCCGCCGTCACCTCGCCCGCCCTGGCGATCGTCGGGCCGGCGGGCCGGGCCGATTCCGGGTGACCGGCATCGACCGCCGCCCCGAGCGATTCGGCGACGCTGCAGGCCGCGGCGACGGCCTCGATCGGCACGTCGACGAACCCTGTGACGAGTACGCGGCGGGCGGCCGTGAGCAGCGATGCGGTGGCCGCGAGAGGCGCGGCGGACGGCGATGGCGGATCGCTGCGGTGGGTCACGGCTTGGGCACGAACCAGATGTTGCGGTAGCGGACGGGATTGCCGTGGTTCTGCAGGTGGAGCGGGCCGAGCGGCTTCTCCTGTTTCTGGGGACCGCCCGGGGTGATCTTCGGAACCTCGACGTCGTCTTGGATCACGACGCCGTTGTGCCGCACCGTCATCCGGGGACTGGCGGTCTTCTTCTCCCCTTCGAACCGGGGCGCGGTGAACTCGATGTCGTAGGTCTGCCATTCGAGCGGCGGCAGGCACATGTTCACGCTCGGCGCCTTCACCGAGTAGACGCCGCCGCACTCGTTGTTTTTCCCTTCGAGGCCGAAGCTGTCGAGCATTTGCACCTCGTAGCAGCCCTGCACGTAGGCGCCGCTGTTGCCACGGCCCTGGCCGCGGTCTTTCGGCTGATACGGCAGCCGAAACTCGATGTGCCAGAGGCCGTCACCGAAGCCGCCCTTTGTGCTCACTCCCTCCATGAGCAGGCCGTCGTCGGTGATCCGTGGAGCCTCGAGCGTCTCCGCTTCGTTCGCCGGCCCTGCTCCATCGAAGATCACGACCGCCCCGGGCGGCGGCTGCCTGCCGAGCGTCGGGCTCTTTCGCGAGATCTTGGGAAGCTTGGCGACCGCGGTGCCGCCGTCGGCGAGGACGACGATCGCGGTGCCGCCGTCCGCGGTGCGGATCTCTCCCTTGCGGGTGACACCGCCCCAGTCGACGCCTTCGAGTTTCACGACGGCGTCGGCGGCCGCGCCCACGCGGGTGCCCGTGCCGACGATCTTGTTGGGCGGCGTCCAGCCGTCGCCGGGGAGGCCGCCCGGATAGGCGACGGCATCGAATTTTCCATCGCCCAGCGCGATGATCTGCACGCCGAACCGCATCGGCTGGCCGTCGTGCGTGACCTCGCCGACGTATTCCCCCTGGAAGGCGAAATCACCATCGGCCCGGGCCGGATCGGTGCATGCGGGGTTGCCCGCGTCGGCCGCCGAGGCGGCGGCAGGTGTCCAGCGGGTGCGGAGCCAGTCGAGGGCGCGGTTGGGCCAGTCGCTGGTGCCCGGGGCGTTGTCGCGGGGTCGCATGCCGAAGCCGTGGCCGCCGCCGGCATAGATATGGATCTCGGCGGGCACCTTCGCCTCCAAGAGCGCCGCATAGAGGGCGAGCGATCCCTGCGGCACCGATCCGGTGTCGTCGGCCGCCTGGGCGATGAACATCGGCGGCGTGGTGGCGTCGATCGTGAGGTCGGTGCGGAGGCTCTTGCCGTCGGCCGCGAGGATCTGCCAGGGGTAGAGCAGCATGACGGCATCGGGGCGGGTCGGCACCGTCTGCTCGGCCCGCTCGAACCGGGGCGGATTCGCGGCGGCGACGACCGCCGCCTGGCCGCCGGCCGAAAAGCCGAGCAGGGCGATCTTCTTCGGGTCGAGACTGTATTCAGATGCGCGGCGACGGACCTCGTACACGGATTTTTGGACGTCGAGCACGGGCCCCGCATTGGGCTGCTCCATGCCGCGGGTCGGCACGCGGTGCAGGCAGAGGAACGAGACGATGCCGCGGTCGTTGAACCACTTGCAGGCGTCGGAGCCCTCGTGCTCGTCGGCGAGCATGCTGAAGCCGCCACCGGGAACGACGACCACGGCGCTGCGGAGCGTGGCCGGGTCGGTCTGCGGGATGTCGTAGACCACGAGCCGGGGCGTGGAGACGTTTTTCCGCCGTGCGATACCGTCCTTGCCGGCCCGTTCCACCTGCTCGGCCGGCTCAGCCGGCACCCGCGGTTCCGGCACCCCCTCCGGCCAGAGAATGATCTCGGCGGCGTGGGCCGACATGGCGAACAGGGAAAGAAACAGGAGCACGAATACTCTGACAGCCATCGACGAAGATCCCTTCTATTGACCCTTGATCGCGTAGAGCGCCTCATAGGAGCGGACGTAGAGCACGCCGTCGTCGGCCACGAGCGAGGCCGTCACGGCCTCGCCGAGGTCGACCGAGTCGAGCAATTCGAACGTGCGGCCCGCCTTCACGGTCGTCACCCAGCCGTCGTTCGAGCCGAAGATCAGCCGGCCGTCGACCAAGAGCGGGCTCGTGCGGTGCTGGCCGGTATGCGTCCGCTGGAAGTAGACATCGGCCCCGGTCTCGAGATCGACGCACTGGAGCTTGCCATCCTTGTGGAGCAGGTAGACGAGGCCGTCGGCCACCAGCGGAATGCTCACGTCGGGCGTCAGCGGGTTGATCCACTTCACGACCGACTTCTTCCCGGTGCAGTCGCCCGCAAGGTCGTCGGTCACGCGGAGCGCGACGGTCGGGCCGCCCTTGCAGGTCGGCACGATGATCGTGCCGGGCACGCAGCAGGGGGAGGCGACGAACCGAAACGTCTGGTCGTGCGGCTTGGGGTTCGTTTCGGTGGGGCCGTTGAGCCCGCCAAACCGCCAGAGCTCCCGTCCGTCG
>JBIIOM010000310.1:0-2833 GCA_044336925.1 Pirellulales bacterium | reverse complement strand
CGCAGCCCGCCAAGCACCTCACGACGACGATGGTCGCGCCGAAGGTGCGGCTGCTCTCCGACAACGCCGCGGTCATCTCGTACGTGCGTCTCGTGCAGAAGCTCGACGACGCCGGCAAGCCGGTGACCACCAGCTCCGAGGAGACTCGCGTCTGGCAAAAGCTCGGCGGCCGCTGGCAGCACGTCCACTTCCACCGCTCGTAGGACAGGCTTCAGCCTGTCATCGATCAAGACAGGCTGAAGCCTGTGCTACTTGATCACGATCTCGACTTCGTCGCCGGCCTCGAAGCGCGTGCCGCCGGCGGGCAGGGCGATCATGCCGCCGGCGCCGGCGAGGCCGAGCAGGTCAGAGGAGCCGGTCCACGGCAGCGGCGTGGCGTCGATCCCGTGCGACGTCCGGGCGAGCGTGCAGGGCAGGTAAACCGGCCGGTCGGAGGCAGCCTTTGCCGGCGCCGTGAGCCGCGCCCGACCGCGCGGGAGATGCCAGTGCTCGCGGGCCGCGCCGGCGAGGATCTGGATCGCCGGCCGCGTGAAGAGGTCGAAGCAGACGAGGCTGCTCGCCGGATTACCCGGGAGGCCGAAGACGAGCGTGGGGGGCGACTGCTCGCGGGGCAACACGCCGAAGAAGACGGGCTTGCCAGGCTTGAGCTTTACCTTGTGGAAGATCTTCTCGACATCGCAGAGCCGGAAGATCTCCGGCACGAGGTCGAGATCGCCGGCCGACACGCCGCCGGAGAGCACGAGCACGTCGGCCGCGAGCCCCTGCGCCACCGCCGCCCGGATCGCCTCCGGCCTGTCGGGCGCGATCCCCAGCGGGATCGGCTCGCCGCCGAGCAGCTTCACCGCAGCGGAGAGCATCGGGCCGTTGGAGTTGCGTGTCTGGCCGAAGGCGGGCACCTCGTCGGTCGGCACGAGCTCGCTGCCGGTCGAGAGGATCGCCACGCGCACCTGGGGCGCGGCGACCACGTGCGTCGCCCCCGCCTCGGCGGCCAGGCCGATCTCGGCGGCCCCGAGCGTCATCCCGGCGGCGAGCACCTGTTGGCCACGGCGAAACGCCGCCCCCTGCCGGGCGATGTGCTGACCGGGGCGAAATTTGTCATCGCGGAGGCGGACCTTCGCGCCGGCATGCACGCCGCGGGTCTCGTCGATGGCGCACTCCACGGGGATGACGGCATCGGCGCCCGCGGGAATCGGCGCGCCGGTCATGATCCGCGCGCATGAGCCGGTCCTGATCTCGAGCGTGGTGACGTCGCCGGCTGCGAGGTCGACGACAACGTCCAATTCCAGCACGCCGTCGCGGGCGGCGATGACGTCGTCGCCCCGCAGTGCGAAGCCATCCATCATCGCCCGATCCCACGGCGGCGAATCGACGTCGGAGACGACGGGCGCCGCAAGCTCGCGGCCGCAGGCGTCGAGCAATCGCGCCCGCCGCGGTGGCAGCGGGGCGGCGTTTTTCTCGATCAGGGCAATGGCTGCGGCGAGGTCGATCATGAGCGGGAAAGAAACGATCGCAGCAGGTCGTAGCCCGCCGGAGTCAGGAAGCTCTCCGGGTGAAACTGCACGCCGTAGATCGGCAGCGTCTTGTGGCGGATCGCCATGATCTCGCGCGAGCCATCGGGCGCGGTCGACCAGGCGTCCACTTCAAAGTCGCGGGGCAGCGTGGGCGGATCGATCACGAGGCTGTGATACCGCGTGGCCTCGATCGGGCTCGGCAAGCCGGCGAAGAGCCCTTTGCCCGCATGCTCGATCCGATCGACCTTGCCGTGCATGAGCCGCTTGGCCCGCACGATGGTGCCGCCGAAAACCTGGCCGATCGACTGGTGCCCCAGGCAGACGCCGAGGATCGGCATCCGGCCGGCGAATCGCCTGACGACGTCGCAGGAGATGCCGGCATCGTCGGGAGTGCACGGCCCCGGCGAGATCACGAGATGGCTCGGCGCCTTCTGCGCGATCTCGTCGCCGGTGATCTTGTCGTTGCGATGGACCTCGAGCGGCATCTCGGGCGCGATCTCGCCGATCCGCTGCACGAGGTTCCAGGTGAACGAGTCGTAGTTGTCGATGAGGAGGATCATGGGTTCCGGTTGAGGAGGGAGGCCGGAATCGGCGGAAGCTCGACGAGCATTTGGACCGAGTCCGCGAGGGCCACCGCGAGGAGACTTCTGCCGTTCCGGCTGACCGGAATCATTCCAGAAGTGTGCTCGGATGCCCTTCGCGGTCGACGAGTAGCAGTACCTGCGGCTTATAAATGGTCGTGTAGGCCTCGGCGAGCCGATGCTGGTCGATGGCCGCCTGGTCGGCCCAGTGCTCCACCAGCGTGAACCGCCGCGGCTCGGCCGTCGAGTGGTAGACGTCGAACCGCAGGCAGCCGGGCTCGGCGCGGCTCTTCCGCATCGCCTCGGCGAGCAGTTCGCGGATCTTCGGCACGTCGGCGGCGTCCTTGGCGGTGAGCAACACGTTGAGACAGATCATTCAATTCAATCCCTTGCGCTGGAAGACCGTTCTACTGTACCAGCACGATCGAGCC
This sequence comes from Pirellulales bacterium, assembly GCA_044336925.1. GTDB lineage: Bacteria > Planctomycetota > Planctomycetia > Pirellulales > UBA1268 > RGVT01. Next base: position 310 of record JBIIOM010000310.1, on the reverse strand, counting down.
CGCGGAGCCGGTGGGCGTGACACGGGCGTTGCGGCGGGCCAGCACGCGGATGTAGGGCGGGATGAACGAAGCCCGATGGGCGAACGAGCCGGCCGCGGCCGCCGGCTGCGTGTGGTCCGGCTCGCAGACGTCCTCGATCGCGAAATCCGCGGCGCAGATGCCGCCGAGCAGGGCCGACAGCGGGTGGACGAACTCCTGCGTGCCGGCTTCCCGGAGCCGTGACGGCGGCTGGGGCGGAAGCGGCTCACCGCCGGCCTGCGGATGCACGAATTCATAGCAGCCCGACGCGGCCGGCTCGATCGAGGCCTGC
>JBIIOM010000309.1:0-2839 GCA_044336925.1 Pirellulales bacterium | reverse complement strand
AGGATCGTGGTCAGGGCGTTGTTGAATTCGTGCGTCGTGGTGCCGAGCAGATCGCCGAGCGTGGCGGCCTTCTGGGCGTCGAGCACCTGCCGGCGGAGGGCGGCGAGTTCGGCCGCGTGTCGCAGCCGGGCCACTTCGAACTGCCGGCGGAGGACGGTCACCTCGTCGGTGCGCGGGGGCTCGGCCTGGGCGGCCTGGGCGATCGATGCGACGGGGCCGGTGATGAGCGCAACCGGCACCCAGGGCCGGCTCGGGCCTTCACCCTCCGTGGAATGGTCCGCAGCGTCCGCCATCACAAGTTCCCCGGAAACACCGTCTGCGCAGAGACTTGCGCGTTCCTTGGGGGTATCGTCCGCGGCACGCGAGCGACTATAAGGGAGGGAGTGGCGAGCCTTTTCGCCTCCTCGACCGTTTTATTTCAGCAGCGCCGCGTGTGGACGGCGTACCCTGAGTAAACCCTGCCGGCGGGGCGGATCCTTCGGGCCCCGTTCATCCCGACCGGATCGTTCATTGTGCCACTGAGCCGCAACGTGGGACGGATCTCGAGCATGACCGAGCCTCGCGAAGATCGAACTGTCCGCCCCGGGGCCGCCGGCCGCCGGTCGGGGTTCACGCTCGTGGAACTCCTGGTCGTGATCGCGATCATCGGCATCCTGATCGCCCTGCTTCTGCCGGCCGTGCAATCGGTCCGCGAGGCGGGCCGGCGGACGACCTGTAAGTCGAATCTCAAGCAGATCGGGATCGCGTTTCAGATGTATCTCGATCGCAAGAGTCGGGGAAAGTTTCCCGACGCGGCGGTCGTTCCCAGCCAGGAACTGGAGTTCTACGTACCGCCGTCGTCGCCCAATCCCCATCCGATCCGGCCGAGCATCGCAAACGTGCTGGCGCCGTATACGGAAAATAGTCGGGAGACGTTTCGCTGCCCGTCGGATGCCATTTACTTCGTGCGGTCGGGGACACAGGCAGACGCAATCAAGGCGCGGCTCGAGGCGATCCCCACCGCCGATCGCCCGCCGGAATACGAGAACCTCGCCTACGAAGGGACGAGCTATGAATATCCGGCGCTTCGGCTTGCCAACAAGACCCGCGAGCAGGCGCTGACGTCGCGGCGGCTGGGCAGCAATCTCGCGACTTCGAAACTCTGGGTGCTGTATGAATTCAGTGCCTTTCATGCAGCCGGGTTTGCGGCGCTCACAGCGCCGGACGTGTCCGACACCAATGAATACGACAACTGGACGCCCCCCGAAGGCGCCCGCAACTTTCTTTACTTCGACGGCCACGTCGACAACCTGTAGCGAGGTGATCCCATGAGCACGGCTTCCATGCGCTTGTCGCGATCTGGCACGGCTGAAGAGTTGGGCGGCTCGTCCTCAGCCTTGCGGTGGGGCGGCTTGATCGCCCTCCTCGCGCTACTCGCCTTCTTGGTCGCCTGGCTGCTCGGCTGGATCCGGTTCACGACCGATCCGCGGGTGGTCGAAATTCGGAAGCTCCAGGAGGAGGCGCGGCAGAAGTTCGTCGCAACCGGCGGCCCCACCACGATCGCCGAGGCGACCGAGGCCGTGACGACGATGGCGACGATTCGTCAGAAAGTGGAGGCGCTGCCGGAGGATCTGCGGCCGCAGGTGGAGCGGGGCGGGGCGAACATGTTTCGCTCGGCGATGCGGGCGCGGATCGACGCGTATTTCGCGATGCCGCCGGAAAAGCGGCCGGCCGAACTCGACCGGCAGATCAAGCAGGAGGAGATGATGCGGAAGGCCTTCGAAACGGCTGGCGCCGTGATGGGGGCCTTCGGCGGCGGCGGCAATGCCGGCCGCGGAGAAGGGGGGCAGGCGGGCACTTCGCAGCAGGCAAGTGCGTCACAGCAGGCCGGCGGGCCTCCCGGTGGCGGCCCTTCCGGGAGCCGCACCGAGGAAGATCGCAACCGTTGGCGCAAGCAGATGATCGACCGCACCACGCCCGAGCAGCGGGCCCGTTATGTGGAATACCGCCGCGCGATGGACGCCCGCCGCGAGCAGCTCGGCCTGCCGCAGCGCGGGCCGGGCCCCCGCTGACCGGATCGAGAAAGTCATGGCAGACACGCTCGGCCTCCTCGAGGAATCGCTGCAACTCGCCCGCGATCTCGGCTATCGCGTCCGCGAGGAACCGCTTGGCGAACTGCCGGGGGGAGCCTGCTCCGTCGGCGGCGCGGCCCACATCCTGCTGAATCTCGAGCAACCGTCGGCCGATCGGCTCGACGTTCTCCTCAAATCGCTCGCCGCCGATCCCCGGGCTTTTGAGCAGCCGCTCAGCCGCCTGCTGAAGGCCCGGCTCGACGCGATCGGAAAGTAGGACGGTTTGTAGACCGCTTCCTCCGGAAGCGGATCGGGATCCGCTTCGGGACGAAGCGGTCTACTTGGACGAAGCGGTCTACGATCGGTACAGCGCATGCGCGGCGATGTAGTGTTCGACGGCCCGCGGCGTGCGGTAGCGGATGCTGCGGCCCGTCGCGATCGCCTGCCGCAGGTCGCTCGCGCGAATGCCGATGGCCGGACAAGTCACGCGATTGTCCACGACGCGCTGCGCCCGCTCCGGGCCGAGCAGGGGGGCGAGCTGCGGCGCGGCCACGATCGCGCGGATGTCGTCGATGCCCTCGCGGGCGACGGCGATGATCTCCGCGCGGGCGAGGATCGTCGGGGGCTCACGCCAGGTGGGGAGGTCGGCGAGCGCATCGGGGCCGAGGATCAAGAGAAGCTCGTCGGCGGGGTGGGCCGCCTGCAGCCGCGCGAGCGTTTCGACGGTGTAGCTCACGCCGCCGCGGTCGATCTCGTCGGTCGAGACGGCGAAGGCGGGGTGGCCGCCG
>JBIIOM010000308.1:0-2840 GCA_044336925.1 Pirellulales bacterium | reverse complement strand
GCGGATCGCCGGCGAGGAGCTCGTTCGGCCGCTCGGCATCATTCATGCCCGCGGCAAGCCGCTCCCGCCGACGGCGGCGCGGTTCGTCGAACTCCTGCGGGGGCACGCCCACGACATGGAGCCCGCCGCCGATCCATCCGCCGACGTGGTCGCCCACGCCTGATTTCTCAAACCATTTTTCGGTCTTCAGTACCAGCAAGAGCATCGCAATGACGCGTTCCAACGGACACTTCCGTCAGCCTGGCCTTCCCCCGAAGCAGGGCCTCTACGACCCCGCCAACGAGCACGACGCCTGCGGCGTGGGGTTCGTCGTCAACATGCACGGCCGCAAGAGCCACCAGATCGTGCGGCAGGGACTTGAACTGCTCGAAAACCTCACGCATCGCGGCGCCACCGGCTCCGATCCGCTCACCGGCGACGGCGCCGGCATCCTCATCCAGATGCCGCACGAATTCTTCGCAGCCGTCACGCCGCAGGCCGGGATCAAACTTCCCGCCCCGGGCGACTATTCGGCCGGCAACGTCTTCCTGCCTCCGTCGGAGGGCGAGCGCGAGACCGCCGAGCAATTCTTCGAGAAGCTCTGCCGCGAGGAAGGTCTGGAGTTTCTCGGCTGGCGAAACGTGCCCACCGACAACCGTTCGATCGGCGCCACCGCCCGCGAGGTCGAGCCCGTCGTGCGGCAGGCCTTCATCGGCCGGGGCGGCAAGGTCTCCCGCGATCACTTCGAATGGAAGCTGTTCGTGGTGCGGAAGCGGTTCGGGATCGAACTCGGCAATCTCGGCCTGACGGAGCACACCTTCGTCTACGTCTGCTCGCTCTCGTCGAAGACGATCGTCTACAAGGGTCTCCTGCTCGCCGACCAGGTGGACAAGTATTTCCCCGACCTCTCCGACGCGAAGATGATGTCGGCGCTCGCGCTCGTGCACCAGCGCTATAGCACCAACACGTTTCCCACCTGGGATCTGGCGCATCCCTTCCGCTACATCGCCCACAACGGCGAGATCAACACCGTTCGCGGCAACATCAACTGGATGCATGCCCGCGAGAGCATGCTCGCGCATCCCGTGTTTGGGCCCGATCTCGACAAGATCAAGCCCGTGGTGCGTGAGGGGGGCAGCGATTCGGCCACGTTTGACAACGTGCTCGAACTGCTCGTGCTCGCCGGTCGGCCGGTCGAAGAGGCCGTCAGCATGCTCATTCCCGAGCCGTGGAGCGGACATGAGAGCATGGCCGACGACCTCAAGGCCTACTACGAATACCAGGCCTGCCTGATGGAGCCCTGGGACGGCCCGGCGGCGCTCGCCTTCACCGACGGCGCGCGGATCGGCGCCACGCTCGATCGCAACGGTCTGCGGCCCGGCCGCTGGTGGCAGATGAAGGACGGGCTCGTCGTGATGGCGAGCGAGGCGGGCGTCTTGCAGCTCCCACCGGGTGAAGTGGTGCGAAAAGGCCGGCTGCGTCCGGGCCGGATGTTCCTCGTCGACACGAAGGAAGGCCGAATCGTCGAAGACGACGAGATCAAGCGAAAGCTCGCCACGGCGAAGCCCTGGCGGGAGTGTATCACGGCCAACCAGGTGCGGCTCGACGCGATCCAGGATCCGGCGAACGTGGCTGAAGTGACGGCCTCACGGGCCGTTGAGCCCGCCGCGGCGATCCTGCCCGGCGCGAATGGCAACGGGCACGCCGGCAATGGCAACGGCGCACCGCACGCGGTCGATCCCTGGCGGGCGGCCGGCGTGGCTGGTGAAACATCGAGCCTGCTCGAACTGCAGCGGGCCCACGGCTACACGCTCGAAGACCTGAAGGTGATTCTCGCGCCGATGGCCACGGACGGCGCCGAGCCGATCGGCTCGATGGGCAACGACACGCCGCTGGCCGTGCTCTCCGACCGGCCGCAGCTCTTGGCCAACTACTTCAAGCAGCTCTTCGCGCAGGTGACCAATCCCCCGCTCGACGCGATCCGCGAGGAGATCATCACCTCGATGATCACCACGATCGGCTGCGAGGGGAACCTGCTCGACTCGAAGCCTGAGCAGGCTCGGCTCCTGCGGCTGGAGACGCCGGTCATCACGAACGCCGAGTGCGCGCGGGTCAAATCGCTGAACAAGCCGGGCCTCGTTGCAAAGACCATCTCGATGCTCTTTCCGGCGGCGGAGGGCGCGGCGGGCATGCGGAAGCGGCTCGATCGAATTCGCGCCGAGGCTTCAAAGGCCGTAAAGGACGGCGCCACGATCGTCGTGCTCTCCGACCGCGGCGTCTGCCGCGAGCATGCGGCCGTGCCGGCGCTCTTGGCCACGGCGGGCGTCCACCACCATCTCGTCCGCGAAGGCAGCCGCACCCGCTGCGGCCTCGTGATCGAGACGGGCGAGGCCCGAGAGGTGCAGCACTTCGCCCTGCTCACCGGCTACGGCGCCGGCGCGGTGAATCCCTACGTGGCCTTCGCCACGATCGACCAGATGCAGGCCGAGAAGATCGTCGCCGGCGACTACCCGCGTGAGAAGCTCCACAAGAACTTCGTCAAGGCGGCGACGAAGGGCCTGCTCAAGGTGATGAGCAAGATGGGCATCTCCACGCAGCAGAGCTACCGCGGCGCGCAGATCTTCGAGGCGGTGGGCCTGGAGCAGCCCCTCGTGGACGAATTCTTCACGCGGACGCCGAGCCGGATTGGCGGCATCGGCCTCGACGGCCTGGCCGAGGAGACGCTGAAGCGACACGAGCATGCCTGGCCGCGGACTGCCGTGCCGAGCGTGCTCGAGCTCGACGTGGGCGGTCGCTACGCCTGGCGGCGGAAGGGGGAGGCCCACGTGATGGCCCCCGAGGTGGTCGCCAGCCTGCAGCGG
>JBIIOM010000307.1:0-2858 GCA_044336925.1 Pirellulales bacterium | reverse complement strand
GGAAACATCTTGCCCCGCCGGCCGCCGGTGCCGAAGGGGATCACCGTCCAGTAGGCGTCGTCGAGCTCCCGCCACGACCCCTTGTCGATCAGGGCGGCGAGCTCGCCGGCAAACTCCGCATACCGCGGCGCCGTGAGCCACTCCCGCATCGTGACGGCCGAGTGCTCCGTGATCGTGCCCGCCGCGTGGGCGGCGGCGATCGCGTCGAGGCGGCGGGCGAGGTGGGCGTCGGCGGCGGGCATGGGGCGGCTCCGGGTCGGCGGGTCGGAAACTGAGCGCGAGATGCCGGTACCCATCTGGGGCCGGGCCAAACCCGGCGTGACGGTCGCCGTCGCCTTCTATGACGGCGGCAAGAAGCTGGCGGCGGGGGAGGCGAGCGCCGTGGCCGATACCGGCCGCTGGCGCGTCGATCTCCCGGCGCTCCCGACCGGCGGACGCTACACTTTGCTGATCGAGGCCAAGGGCAAGAGCGAACTGGAGACCGAACGCCGGATGTTCTCGAACGTGCTCGTGGGCGAGGTCTGGCTCTTCTGCGGGCAGTCCAACATGATGCACCCGATGAACGCCTGCGCCGAGCGCGACGATGCCATCGCCCGGCGGCACGAGTTCCCGCTGATCCGCTTCGCCCAGGTCGGCAACCGCTCAACCCACGAGATCACCGAGCCGCAGCAGGAGGTGCAGGGATACTGATGCGCCGGCAGACCGGCCCGTCGATGTCGCAATCGGGTCGCGGCGGGTGCCCGGCGGCCGAACGGTGGGCTGGCCGCTCAAGCGGCATGTGATCAGCCGGGCAGTGAGTCTGTTCACCCGTTGGGTGCTGTGGGTTCCTGTGCGGGACGTCTCCAGCGGGTTTCGGGCAGTGCGGCTCGGAATGCTCGACCGGATCGCCGAACGGAATTCCGCCTTGGCCGCAGCCGAGTGCCCGAACGGCTACGCCTTCTTCGAATACATGCTGTGGGCCGTGCATCGGGCCGGCGGCCGGATCGTGGAGGTGCCGATCACGTTCACCGACCGCACGCACGGGGCCAGCAAGGCCGATTTCGCGGAGGCACGGCGAAGCATCGGCGAGTTGCTGCGGCTCGCGGTGCGAACGTGGTTCGGCGTTTTTGTGCGTCGTTCACACAAGCCCTGAGCGCAAGCGAGGGGATCTCGCGGCGCAAGCCGCGAACGGGTGGCATCGGTTGGCGGTCCGGCCGACGCTCACGCGTCGGAGATCCCATCGCTTCCGCTCAGGGCTTGTATGGGCAGAGATCCCCTCGCTTGCGCTCAGGGCTTGTATGGGCAGAGATCCCCTCGCTTCCGCTCAGGGCTTGTATGGGTGGAGATCCCCTCGCTTCCGCTCGGGGCTTGTATGGGCGGAGATCCCCTTGCTTCCGCTCGGGGCTTGTATGGGCGTAGATCCCCTTGCTTGCGCTCAGGGCTTGTATGGGCAGAGATCCCCTCGCTTGCGCTCAGGGCTTGTATGGGCGCTCCACGCCTAGCGGATGGTCGGCCCGAGGGTGGGCGACTGCGGCAGCTTCATCTCGAGCGGCGGCTGTCCTGGTGCGGGTTGTCCCGCTGGCGGCTGTCCGGGCGGCTGCTGACCCGCCGATGGATCGGGCTTCTCGCCGAGCGCCACGGCCAGGCTCTCCTTCGCGTCCTTGAGGTTGGGCGCGATCTCGAGGGCCCGCCGGAACTGCACGATCGACTCGTCCTTCAGCCCCTGCTTGTAGAGGGCCACGCCGTAGTTGTTGATGAGCGCCGGGTTGTTCGGCTCTCTTTCGAGTAGCCACTGATACTTGTCGGCCGCCTCGCTGAATCGCCCCGCGGCGGCCAGCGCGTTGGCGAGGTTCACGTGGATCGCCGGCACATGCGGCGTCACGCGGCAGGCCTCGGCAAACTGGAAGATCGCCTCGTCCATCTCCTTCTTCGCCGCCACCTGGTCGCCCCGCTGGGCGAGCATCTGGGCCCGAGCCGAGAGCGTGGTGCCGAGGTTGTTGTGGGTCTCGCCGAGATCGGGTCGCAGTCGCGTCGAGTTCTGGAAGTGGAAGTGGGCCCCCTCCACGTCGCCGCGGGCAAATTTCTTGGCGCCGAGCCGGTTGTGGGCCTGCCAGCAGCCACACCGTGGATAGGTGCACGGGCTGGGGTGCCCGGCGATCGTGTGCGGCCAGAGCGTCTCTTCTCCCGCCCAGGCGTGGGCGTAGCGGAACGAAGAGTAGCCGAGCACCGCCAGCAGAACCGCCGCCGTTGCCAGGGCCACAGGCCGCTCGCTGGCCTGCATGCGTGCATAGACCGTGGCGGCGGCGGCACTCGCGAATCCGATCAGGCTGAGCATCGGGAGGTAGACGAAGTGATCCGCTACCCACGTGATCCGCATGTAGGAAATCGTGATGAATCCCAGGATCGGAAAGAGCATGAGCACGAAGAAGCCGAGCGAGAACAGAAGGTGCCGCTGCCAGGTCGGGCTTGCCGCCGTGCCGCGGTTGGTCCACAGCCACCAGGTCGCGGCTCCGATGATCGGCCAGGGGAGAAACTGCCACGCCTTCGGCGGCTCGACGTCCCACCGGGGATAGATCGTGAGCAGGTTGAAGGGCCAGATCGTCGTCCAGATGTAGTGGAGGATCGACATCCCGGCCAGCGCGAACCGCTGTGCCAGCCCGGACACGCTCGTGATGCTTCCCGCCAGGATCGTCTCCTGTCCGATCGCCTTGCCGTGCTGGAAGGTGATCGTCATCAGACCCAGGATGAGCGAAATCGCGAAGAACGGCACGCTCGCCACGAGATCGGAGCGGTCGATCTTTCCCCGCTTCCACCAGGCATAGATCAGAAGCACGAACGGAAACATCACCATCGACGTCTTTGCGCTCATCGCAAGCAGA
>JBIIOM010000306.1:0-2873 GCA_044336925.1 Pirellulales bacterium | reverse complement strand
TCAGAGGGAAAAGGCAGGCGGGCTGAGATAGGCCTGGTGCGCACCCGGGAGACAGGAGCACGCGACTCACGAGCCGATCATCAGTCGGGCGATGCTTGCGGAAGTGCCATTGGCCGGGCTGTCCTTCAATCCCCGCGGTTATCGCGGAGAAAGTGACGAAGAAAAGGAAGAGGCTCCGGTCGGAGTCGAACCGACGATGGCGGATTTGCAATCCGCTGCCTTAGCCACTTGGCTACGGAGCCGTATGCGAGACTTCCGACACGCTATGGGAGTTTGGGCCTTTTGGTCAAGCCTTGACGGTCGGCTCGACCCTCCCGAACACTCCCGGCGCACCGGTTGATCCCGCCGTGACAGTGGTATCGGTCGCTCCGGCGGCAGTTCTTCAGTTTCCTGGTTTGCCTGGTGTTTCCGGGCGATTGTGGCCCGTCTGCGCGACTCCCGATATAGTCTGCGACATTCGCGCCGGGTCCCCGGCGGAAAACAATCGCAGGAGTGACTCGGGATGGCAAAGCAGGCAACGTGTGACATCGGGTTGATCGGTCTGGCCGTGATGGGCGAGAACCTCGCCCTCAACATCGCCAGCCGCGGCTATTCCATCGCCGTCTACAACCGCACGACGAGCGTCACCGACGCCTTCACCTCCGGCCGCGGCCACCAGCCCAACGTCGTCGGCTGCCACACGCTGGAGGACCTCGTCGCGTCGCTCAAGGCCCCGCGGAAGGTGATGATGATGGTGAAGGCCGGCCCCGCGGTCGACGACCTCATCAAGACGCTCACTCCCCTGCTCTCCAAGGGCGATTGTGTAATCGACGGCGGCAACACGCTCTATTCCGACACCGAGCGCCGCACGAAGGACGTCGAGGCAGCGGGCCTGCAATACATCGGCACGGGCGTGTCGGGCGGCGAGGAGGGCGCGCTGAAGGGCCCGAGCCTGATGCCGGGCGGCTCGAAGTCGGCGTGGCCGCTCGTGCAGCCGATCTTCCAGGCGATCGCGGCCAAGGTGGGCCCCAAGGGCGACATCCCCTGCTGCGACTGGGTGGGTCCGCGCGGCGCCGGACACTACGTGAAGATGGTGCACAACGGCATCGAGTATGGCGACATGCAGTTGATATGCGAGGCCTACTGGTTGCTCAAGCACGGCGCCGGACTCACGAACGAGGAACTGGCCCAGGTCTTCGACGAGTGGAACAAGGGAGAACTCGACAGCTACCTGATCGAGATCACCCGCGACATCTTCACCGTGAAGGATCCCGACTCTGGCTCTTTTCAAGTCGATCGCATCCTCGACAAGGCCGGTGCCAAGGGAACCGGCAAGTGGATGAGCCAGCTCGCGCTCGACCTCGGCGTGCCGAGCACGCTCGTGACCGAAGCCGTCTACGCCCGCTGCCTCTCGGCGCTGAAGGATGCCCGCGTGCGGGCAAGCGCCGTGCTCGCCGGCCCCGACATGCCCAACCGGGGCGACAAGGCCGAGTTCATCGAGCAGGTTCGCCAGGCGCTCTATGCCTCGAAGATCGCGAGCTACGCCCAGGGCTACGTGCAGCTGGCCGCGGCGGCCAAGGAGCACGACTGGCCGCTCGACTACGGCGCGATCGCGATGATGTGGCGCGGCGGCTGCATCATCCGGGCGCAGTTCCTCGAGCGGATCGCCGAGGCCTACAAGGCGCAGCCGAACCTCGAAAACCTCATGCTCGCCCCCTACTTCACCGACGCCCTCGCCAAGTCCCAGAAGGCCTGGCGGCACGTCGTCGCCACGGCGGCGACGATCGGCATCCCGGTGCCGGCCTTCATGACGGCGCTCGCCTATTACGACGGCTACCGCCACGCCAACCTGCCGGCCAACCTGCTGCAGGCCCAGCGCGACTACTTCGGCGCCCACACCTACGAGCGAACCGACAAGCCGGGCACGTTCCACACCGAGTGGATCGACCTGCGGAAGCCGGTGGCCGCGAAGAGGGCTGGGGCATGACCACCACCTTTCTCGACAATCTCTTCAGCCTGAAGGGGAAGACGGCCGTCGTCGTGGGCGGCACCGGCGTGCTCGGCGGCGCGCTCGCCGATGGGCTCGCGCAGGCCGGGGCTTTCGTCGTGGTCGCGGGCCGCGGCGCCGACCGCGGGCAGGCGCGGGTCGATGCGATCCGCGGGGCCGGCGGCGACGGGGCATTCGTCGCGGTGGATGCGGTGGAGCGGTCGAGCGTGCGGGCGCTTCTCGAGGCCGTGATCAACGCCCGCGGCCGGGCCGACATCCTCGTCAACTGTGCCGGCGTCAATTCGTCGGTGCCCTACTTCGAGATTCCCGACGACGACTACGACAAGGTGCTCGACACCAACCTCAAGAGCACCCACCTCGGCTGCCAGATCTTCGGCGCCCACATGGCATCGCTCGGCGGCGGCGCGATCCTCAACATCGGCAGCGTCTCGGCCGACAAGCCGCTCTCGAAGATCTTCATCTACTCGGCGTCGAAGGCGGCCGTGCTCAACTACACGCAAAACGTCGCCCGCGAACTGGCTCCCAAGAGCGTGCGGGTCAACGCCCTCTGCCCCGGCTTCTTCCCGGCCGAGCAGAACCGCAAGATCCTCTCACCCGAGCGGACGGCCTCGATCATGAGCCAGACGCCGATGAACCGCTTCGGCAATCCCGAGGAGCTCATCGGCGCGGCGATCCTGCTCTGCGCCCCGGTCGCCGGCAGTTTCATCACGGGCACGAGCCTCTACGTCGACGGCGGCTTCACGGGCATGCGGTTCTGACTGCTCAACGCGCCCAACCCGGCTTCGGGCGACCCGTGCCCCATCGCCGGACGCTCGCTTCAGGCATCCATGCCTTTCGCTCGCTCGGAGGTGTCGAGTAGGCCCGGGGGCTTTCGCCCCCAGGCCTC
>JBIIOM010000088.1:0-9978 GCA_044336925.1 Pirellulales bacterium | reverse complement strand
CGGGCCATCGGCCATGAAACCTACGACGTCATCATCGCCGACATCCGCCTCCCCGACATGAGCGGCTACCAGCTCCTGCTGAAGCTCCAGGAAATCCTCGACCCGGTGCCGCTGGTATTGATGACCGGCTTCGGCTACGACCCCGGCCATTCGATCGTGAAGGCCCGGCAGGCCGGGATTGAACTGGTGCTCTTCAAGCCATTCCGGGTCGATCAGCTCCTCGACACCGTCGAACGCGCCTTGGCCGCCCCCAAGGCTGTGTAGCACGCAGCCGTCTTGAGCAAATCACCGGCTCCCAAGTAGACCGCTTGCTCCGCAAGCGGATCCCGACAAATCGATCCGGGCCAAAGTCGTCTGCTGAAGTGCGCCGGCTCAGGGACGGCAGAAGTCGGCCGCTACGCGACTCCTTCGGATCCTCGCGATCATTTTCTCCTGCCGTATAAGGCAGATCGGACGACGTAGGCTCCGGTATCGGCGGAAGCTCGACGAGCGTTAGGAACTTTCGACCTTCTGAGGAACGAAGCTCCGTAGGTCGTGAAAGGAGAAAGTTTCTCCGCGAGGATCCGAAGGAGTCGCGTAGCGGCCGACTTCTGCCGATGCCGGAGCCGGAGCGACCCCCTCGGGCCGGTGGGACACCTATGGTGATGGCATCTTTTCGCAGCAAAACGGGCGGGTCTGGCGGTCTGGACCTGATCTTGACCCGTTCCCGGCAGCGCAAGTACTTCTCTCACCTCACGTTGCCCTGCCACCGAGGAACTTTCGGTCATGGTCCGCCTCCACGCCCGCCACCTCGTGCCCGCCGCTCTGCTCGCATCCTGCCTCGCGGCAGCGCGAGCCGAAGACCTGCCGGCGCCGGCTCCAGCGCCCGCCGCAGCCGAAGCGGCCGCTGCCCGCCGCGTGATCGCCGAGGCCATCGATCGCTCGAAGGAGCAGGCCGTCGCACCGCTGCCGGCCCAACAGCCCGAGCAAGCCGCCATTCCACAGGCCGCCGATGGGGCCGTGCCGCAGGATCTCGTGATCGCGAAACTCTCCGCGGAAGTGGCGGCGAAGCAGCTCGAGGCGAAGCGGGTGGCCCGGCGGTCGCCGGCCGACGCCATGGCGATCCTCGATGCCGTGACGGCGGAACTTGCCCGGCAGAATCTCCCGGCGGACGCCCGCAGCCAGCTCGAGCGTCGGATCGAACGCACCCGCCGCGACGTCGAGGAATCGACCGGCAAGCGCCGGGCCGAGATCGCCCTCGATCAGAGGAACGCCAAGATCGAGGCGCAGATCGATCGCGAGCGCGGCAAGCGGGTCGAGGTCGACGAACGGCTCGCGATGCTCGTCGAGGAATACAACGTGCTCGTCGACGAGCGGCGGTTTCCCGAAGCCGAGGCGATCGCCAAAAAGGCCGCGGAGCTGGCTCCCGATAATCCGGTCGTGCGGCAGTTGCTCGCCCAAAGCCGGATGGTTCGCCGGCTCGATGCCCAGAAGACGATCGAGGGGGCAAAGCAGACCGGCTTCCTCGACGATGCCGAAGACGGCGAACGGGCCAGCGCACCGTTCGTCGGACCGATCGCCTTCCCCGAGACGAAGGACTGGGAAGACCTGACGAAAAACCGCTCCCGGCTCGCCGCCGAAGGCCGCCGCGGCTCGCCGGCCGAGCTCGCGATCCAGAAGAAGCTGGGCGTGCAGGTGCGGGCCTCGTACCGCAACGAACCCCTGGCCGCCGTGCTGGCCTCGCTCGCCAAGCAGGCCGACGTGCCGATCCACCTCGACATGGTGGGGCTCGAGGGGGAAGCGGTCCGCAGCGACACGCCCGTCACGATCTCGCTCGACCAGCCGATTTCGCTCAAGAGCGCCCTGAAGCTCCTGCTCGAGCCACTTCACCTCGACTACACGATCAAGGACGAGGTGCTGAAGATCACGAGCCCGCGGCTCGCCCGAGGACAGGTCTACAGCATCTCCTACCAAGTGGCCGACCTCGTCGTGCCGATCCCGAATTTCTCCTCCGATGGGCTCGGCATCACCGGCGCCCTGCGCGACGGCTACTCGCGGCTCTCCAACCGCAACACACTGGCAGTGGAGACCGGCCCCGCGCCCGCCGGCATCAACGGTGCGAGCACGTCGCCGGCCAATGCCGCCGTCAACCCTGCATCGCTCGCCCAGTTCCAGGCCGGGCTCAACAACGGCCCGCCGGCCACCGGCTCCAATCCGTCGATCCCGTTCGGCCCCCCGACGGTCGGCGGCAGCCAGGCGGATTTTCAGTCGCTGATCGACCTGATCCAAAACACCGTCTCCCCGCAGACGTGGAACACGGTCGGTGGACCGGGCGCGATCCAGCCCTTCGCGACGAACCTGAGCATCGTCGTCAGCCAGACCCAGGAGGTGCACGACGAGATCGCCAACCTGCTCGAGCAGTTGCGCCGGCTGCAGGATCTGCAGGTGACGATCGAGGTGCGGTTCATCTCGCTCAACGACACGTTCTTCGAGCGGATCGGCGTCGACTTCGACTTCAACATCCAGACGAACGTCAACGAGCCGCTCAACATGTCGGCCGTTCCGAACCAGTCGAACGGTTCGACCTACCCGACTTCTCTGGGCATCAACGCCTCCCCCGGTGGCCCCTCGCAGACGATCGGCCTCGACAACAGCGGCAACCCCGGCGTGGCCCTGTCGCCGCTCGCGAACCCGTTCGCCGTGAATCAGACGACCGGCCAGCCCAACGCGCTGCCCGGCCGACAGAACTACTTCTCGATCCCATTCCGGCAAAACAGCTTCGGCAGCGCGACCGTGCCGTCGCTGCCCGGGCTTCCCGACCCGGCCACGTCGGCCGCCAACTTCGGCTTCGCGATCCTCTCCGACATCGAGGCCTACTTCCTCATCCAGGCGGCCCAGGGCAACACGCGATCGAACGTGATGCAGGCCCCGAAGGTCACGCTCTTCAACGGCCAGAACGCGTTCGTCTCCGACACGCGGCAGCGGCCGTTCGTGACGAGCGTCGTGCCGGTCGTGGGTGATTTCGCGGCGGCCCAGCAGCCGGTGATCACCGTGCTCTCCGAGGGCACGGCCGTCAACGTGCAGGCGGTCGTCTCCAACGACCGGCGGTTCGTCCGCCTCACGCTCGTGCCGTTCTTCTCCACGATCGGCAAGGTGGAGCAATTCCAGTTCGAGGGATCCCGCTCCACGAAGGCGAAGAGCAGCGACGAGAAGTCGGGCGTGACCGGAGACGCCGCCGGTGTCGTCGATCTCGAGGCGGGCCTGAACACGGGCGCCGCCAGCGAGCGCGAGGAGGAAGTCCGCTCGAGCGGCACCACGATCCAGTTGCCCGAGTTTCTCTTCACCACGGTCACGACGACCGTCAGCGTTCCGGACGGCGGCACCGTGCTCCTCGGCGGCATCAAGCGGCTCCGCGAGGGCCGCAACGAGTTCGGCGTGCCGATCCTCTCGAAGATCCCCTACATCAACCGGCTCTTCAAGAACGTCGGCCTGGGCCGCACGACCGACAGCCTGATGCTGATGGTCACGCCGCGAATCATCATCCAGGAAGAAGAGGAGGACAAACTCCTCGGTGACTCCCGGCCCTGATGGACCTCCTCATGCCACGTCTCTGGCTCGTCTGCGGATCGGTGCTCGGTTTTCTCGGCGTGGCCGCCGGTTCGTTCGGCGCCCACGGACTCAAATCGCTGCTCGAAGCCAACGGGCAGTCGGCCAACTGGGAGACGGCGGTCCGCTACTGCCTCTTCCATGCGATCGCCTTGCTCGTCGTTGGCATCCTCGCCTCGCTGCCGCAGGCAGCGGCCGCCCGCGGGCTCGTCTCGGTTGCCGGCTGGAGTTTTCTCGTCGGCACGCTGATCTTCAGCGGAATGCTCGCGGCGCTGGCCCTGTCGGGCGTGAAGATCCTGGGCGCGATCGTGCCGATCGGCGGCGTGCTCTTGCTCGTCGGCTGGGCCTGCCTCGCCGCCGCGGCTTGGCTGAGCAAGTAAACCGGCTCGAAAGTAGACCGCTTGTTCCACCCGTAGACCGCTTGTTCCACAAGCGGATCCTAAAATCCGCTTCGGGACGAAGCGGTCTACTCTTGCTGAAGCCTGAGGACAAAAAGGTGTCAGGACTCTTTTCCGGCCTGAACGGATCCGGTCACAGGAAAAGGTGGACCGGAAAAGAGTCCTGACACCTTTTTGTCCTACGTCCCCGCGGCGGGCGCGTCGCCGAACGGATCGGACGTGTCGCCGGGCTCCGCGGCCGGTTCCTCGGCCGACTCTTCCGCCGCTTCCTCCGCGGGCTCTTCGGCCTCGGCCGCCTGCTCCGCCTTCTTCGCGGCGGGCGCGGGCACCTGCTCGACGGGCTCCGGACGGCGGCGACGGAGCACGTCGGGCTCGGCCTCGTAGATGTCGGAATAGCGTTGGCGGATCGCCTCGCGGTCGCGCTGCACGGCCGAGACCCTCGCCTGTGACCGATACTGCTCGAGCTTGAGCCGGTCACAGCCTTGGATCCGCTCGAGCGCCCGCGACACCGCCCGGCCACCGACACCGTCGGCCTCGAGATTCGCCCCCTGCTGGAAATCCGCGTCGGCTTCGTCCGTGCGGCCGAGCTTGTGCGCCGCCAAGCCGCGGAAATAAAACACGCGCGGATCGTTGCTGCCCGCCTCGATCACACGCGACAGCTCATCGTAGCTGCATTGGTAGTCGCCATCGTTGTAGGCGTGCACGCCGTTGCCGTAGCCGGTAGCGAGGGCCGGTGGCATGTCACCGGCGGTTGATTGCCGCGCGCTAAGTGCCGCAACAACGAGACCCGGGAGCAGGAAGGCGATCGCGTACCGCATGACTGGTTTCTCCGTGACAAAAGCCGTAATCGGTATCGGCAGAACCAGACCGCGGGCAGCCGCCGACCGTCAGCGGGGACGCAAATTCTCCCCATCCCCCGCCGCCCCCCGCGCCAGGGCATGGCGGCGAAATGTCGGTTCGTCGAGAAAAACGGCCGGCCGCGAGAGCTGCACGAGCATCCGTTCCCCGGGCCAGCCAAACGCCGCCAGCAGGCGGTCGAACTCCCGCGGCGGGCAGGAGCCCTTGAGATCGACGAAGAGCACACGGCCATTGCGCTCGAACGCGTTGCCGTCAACCTGCCAGAAGAGCCCCTCGCGCGGGCTCGCCCAGACGAAGGAGCCATCAGGCTCCGCATACATCCGCTCGAGAAGCCCCAGGCGTTCGAAGGCCTCGTCGAACCCGATGCCGAGCGGCACCGCAAGCGCGTCGTGCGGCACGTCGAGCGCGGGCCACGATCCCCAGGCATCGGCATGCACGGAGCCCGCGTGCGGCCGCACGCGGTCCGGGTCGAGCCGGTGCAGCGTGATCTCGAAGGCATACAGCGGCTCCGTCTTCATCGGGCGGCTCCGGAATCGAGGCCGACGCTCGATCGCACCCAGGCCTCGTAGGCCGGCGATGCCGCGACGGCCGAGACGAGGATCTCGGGGGTCTCGTACCCGTGCATCCGCACGATTGATTCGACGCAATCATTCGCGCGCTCCGGAGCGGTCTTGCAGATGCAGCGAAATTCCGCGGCCTGCTCGACGGCCCCCTGCCAGCGATACGTGCTCTGAACGGGACCGTCGATCTGCACGCATGCGGCCACGCGATCGGCCACGAGCGCGGCGGCGCATGCCTCGGCCGCCTCGCGGGTCGGAAACGTGGTGCGGATCTCGGTCAGCATCGGCATCGCCGTGGCCTTGCTGCCCGGTGGCTGTTCGCGTTCAGGCTGCATCGACGATCCAAGGGGCATGAGCGGACGTCGGCCGTGCCTCACCGGCCGACTGGCCGCCGGCGAACGAAGCCGACCACTCCGCGGCCCCCGCTTCGCCCGGTTCGAAGATCGTCACGGCCTTCGGCCGCGCGTCGAATGCCTCGACCTCCGGTGCGATCATGGCGACGGCGCTCATGACATCGCCGCCGAGGAGTCCGCAGTTCGGGGATCGTCGCACGGTTTCCCGCCCGAGGCAAATCGACTTGAATCCCGCAGGCCCCGCGGTGGCTCCGCTGCCCGCGGGCAAGTGCCCGTACACGACGATCGCAGGGCCTTCAGGCAGGCCGCCCGTGGCGATGGGGATCGGCGCATCCATCGTCACGGAGTTTGCCCGCAGCCAATGCGCGATTGAATCGACCGCGTCGAACTGAAACTCCGTCGCCGGCACATCGCGCCGCGCCCGCCGCTGCCAGCCATCGACGGACCGTCCCCAGGCAGACTCGATCCGATCCCGCGAATCATGCGACAGCGTCCCGACGGCGCCGGCGCGGTCGAGCCACGCCCGCAGCCTCCTCGGCACGTCGAGCGGGCACGAGGCGACGAGCGTTCCCATCACCCGTCGGGCCACGGCGGCGGGCTCCGTTTCGTGCACGAGCGCCGCAAACCGCGCGACGAGATCGACCGACAGGCTCTCGTGGAGCGTCGGCGGGCGGTCGGCGGCAGCGCCCCACGCGCCGCAGAGCGGGTCGATCGCGTGGCCGTGCTCGACCGTCACGGGGTGGTCGGTCCACGAACGGCCTACGGCGATGCCGAACCTCTCCGCCAGTTCCATACTCCTCGGTTCATCGAGCCAGGCATCGCGGTCGCCGGCCAGCATCGCCACGCGCACGGGCACCCGCACCTGCGACCCGAGCACCGGCCGGCCGCGGCCGTCGGCGCCGGCGACCGTGAGGCCGTTTCTCGCCAGACGGCCGAGCTTCCCGAGCAGTCGCACGCCCCGTTTCACCGCAGCGTGCATGACGCGGTCGCGGGCCGCGCCGCGCCGCGCCCGCCGCTGCCACGGCCGCTCGTTCCCCAGCCAGGCGGAGGTCACGAGCCAGTCGAACGTGTCGCCCGCCAGGATCACATCGACCCGCTCGACGGGACGATACGCGCCGTCGCGTCGCACGCCGGCCCGTGCCGCCGAGCGGCGGATGCCGGCCAGGAATTCGGCGCCATGCGACCGCGCGGGCGGGTCGACCAGCGTGCCGTCGGTGATCGACCAGTTTGCGGTGACGACGAGCATTCCCCACCAATGCCTCTGCCGACGACCGCCATGGCCGTCGTTTCTAGGCATCGACCGCCGGGGCCACCGCGCTCGACCCTGCCTGCTGACCGGGGTGAAACTGCGCCGGTCGTGCCGGCTAAGGCAGGCCCGCGGGCCGGCTTCGACCAAGTAGACCGCTTCGTCCCGAAGCGGATCAGGATCCGCTTGTGGAACAAGCGGTCTACTATGGAGCAAGCGGTCTACCGGGAGTGGTCTACGGGGCCACGGGCGACAGGAACGACGTCGTGCAGATCGATTCGAGCGAACCGTCGAGATCGGAGCCCGTCAGGATGGCCGTCGCCTTCGCGCTCGAAGGAGACGACACGCGATAGGACATCTCGAACGTCTCGGAGCCCCCCGGCGGGATGCTCTGGATCGAATCGAAGGCGATCGTCGAACCGTCGATTCGGACCCGCGACGGCCGCGGGTCACCGACGAGCCGGGCCTGCTCGGGGATGACGACGACCAGATCGAGTCGCCCGGAGGGGGCCGTGCCGTTGTTCGACACGGTGCAGACGACCGTCGTGGCGGCTCCGACCTCGACCGGATCATCGAGATCGGCGATCGAGAGCCGCAGCCCCGCCTCGCGCGGCGTCCGCGGACGCGATACGGTCGACCGCACCAGCGTGCATGCCTCGTCGGCGACCATCACGCCGCCGGAGAGGCCGCTGAGCACGCCCCGCACGCAGGCCCGGGAACCGGGCGAATCGCGATAGCTCGACGCAGGCGCCTGCGGCCTGAGATTGATCTGTCGCCGCAGCTGACCGCCGGGCTCGATCGCCGGCAGATTCCAGGAGACGCTCGACGTGCCGAGTTTGTAGCCGTCGGAAGCCTCGAGCGGCGAGAAGGCGTTTTCCCAGGAGAGTTCGAGCGCGGTGGCTCCGGATGCGACGGCACCGGTGTTGCGGACCGTCGCGACGAATTCGGCGACCGCGCCCGACTGGGCCTCGGCCGGGCCGGTGATGTCGAGTTCGAGCGTGGGCGCGGCCGGAGGAGCCGTGGCCGCCGCGGTGAGCGGCGGCACTGTCGTCTGCAAAGGCTGCAGCGCGGCAGGCGGCGCCATGTGTGGCAGAGCCACCGCCGCGGGTGCCGACTGCTGCACCACAGGTGCTGGAGCCGGCGGCGGGGTGAAGACCGGGGCCGGGGCCATCAGTGGCGGCTGACTGGGGGCGGGGGCGGCGTAGCTCGGCGCCGTGTAGGGCGCCGGACTCGCGACCGGTGCCGGGGCGGTGTATGGGGCCGGGCTGGCGAGCGGCTGCGTCATCGTGGCCGTCGTCGCCGCAGCCACCTGCACGCATTCGGTCGCGCCGCCCATGTAGTTATGCGCCTGGTCGAGAATCTCCACGCGATGGCACTGGCGGCCCGGCTCGTCGAGCGTGAAGTCGAGGTTGAGCCGGCGGCTGGTGCCGGGCGCCATGTCGATCGTGCCCCGCTGCTCGATCGGGCTCGCCGACGCGGCGTGGTGAAACCCCTTGTCGAAATAGTCGACCACCCGCAGGCCGTTGAGCTGCCGGCCGGAGCGGTTCACGAGCTCCACCTCGAACGAGACCTTTTCTCCCACCCGCGCCGCCAGCGGGCCGGTGATGTTCACGAGGACGGGATCCTCCGCACGCGCCGCGCCAGCGATGCAAGCCAGCAGGCAGAGAACTCCGACGATGGGGCACAACCGACGTGAACGCATGCTCCGGCTTCCTCCCGAGGATCCTGTCATGTGGGGGGAAAGCGTACCACGATCCCGCGCGGCCTGCCCACCTGCGTTTTTGCCGCGGAATACCCGCGGCAGGCCCGCCTCCAGCGTAGACCGCTTCCAAAGTAGACCGCTTCGTCCCGAAGCGGACTACGCTGGCAGGCTGAAGCCTACCCTACCTTCGACAGGCTGAAGCCCGTCCTACATGCGCGGGAGGGAGGCGAGCGGGTCGGCGGAAGCTCGACGAGCGTTAGGAACTTTCGACCTTCTGGGAAATGCAGCGCCGCAGGTCGTCAGCGGAGACTGTCCCAGCCGGCCCGAGGCCGGGAAGTTCTCCGCGAAGGCGACTTCTGCCGCCCGCTCGCCGGCACAGCTCCACAACGGGCACGCCTGAGAGATCCGCTTCGGGACGAAGCGGTCTACGGGGGACGAAGCGGCCTACACCCACCTACCCGTCGGTGGACCGGTGGCGGACGATGTCGCCCTCCACCATGTAGATCACGTCCTCGGCGATGTTCGTCGCCATGTCGGCGATCCGCTCGATGTGCTTCGAAACGGAGTTCACGCGGAGCAGGTTCTCGACGTTTTCCGGGTGTTCCACGATCCCCTTGAGCACCTTGCGGCGGATCTGCTGCCGGTATTCGTCGACGGCGTCGTCCTCCTCGCGGACCTGCCGGGCCAGCGCCGGATCGGCCTGCACGACCGCGTCGAGCGATTGCTTGACCATTTCCTGGGCCTGCATCGCCATCACGCGGATCTCGGGCGGCAGTTCGCAGGGCTCGCCGTTGGCGAGCTGGGCCACCCGCTTGGCGATGTTCTTGGCGAGGTCGCCCATCCGCTCGAGGTCGTTGTTGATCTTGAGCACGGCCACCACGAACCGGAGGTCGGCGGCCACGGGCTGATAGAGCGCGAGGATCTTGAGGCACTCCTCCTCGACCTCCACCTCCATGCGGTCGATCTGCTCGTCGTTGGCGGCGACCCGCTGGGCCAGTTGCACGTCGCGGTTGATGAGCGCCGTGATCGACTTCGAGATCGCCTCCTCGACGAGCGTGCCGACGCGGAGGATCCGTTCCTTCAGCCGGTCGACCTGGCGTTCGATGTGCTTCGTCATGGGCTCTGTTCAGAGCGGCTCAGCCGAACCGGCCGGTCACGTAGGCTTCGGTCTCGCGGAGGATCGGCTTGGTGAAGATCTCGGTGGTCGGCCCGTATTCGATGAGCCGGCCGAGATACATGAACGCGGTGTAGTCGCTCGACCGGCTGGCCTGCTGCA
>JBIIOM010000011.1:0-30053 GCA_044336925.1 Pirellulales bacterium | reverse complement strand
AGTGGCAGTCGATGCAATGCATGCCGCGTTCCATGTGGATGTCGAGCATGTGCACCGGCACGCCGTCGCGCTCGTGGGCCATGATCGCCTCCTCGATGCGGATCTGTGCCGGCGTCTTCTTGTCGGCGTTGCGGTAGATCTCCTTGATCCGCTCCGGCATCTTCACGGCGGCCCGCTGGGCCGCGTTGCCCGTGTCGGCGACGATGTCTCCCTTGTGGTCGAGCAGATTTCCCTTGCGGTCATGCTTCAAGACCGCCCGGTAGGCCCAGCCGTGGCCGTGGAAGTCGGCAAACTGGGTTTGCGTCGTGCGATCGTTGAGGTCGGTGAGATTGGCGAGAAACTCGGGGTCCGAGAGCAGGTTTTTCGCGGCCGACTCGTTGGGATTGGCAAACTGGCTGTTGATCACCTGCTCGGACGTCGGATAACGCTGCTGTCGCGGATAGATCAGTTCGCTGTCGGTCTCCTCGTCCCACCACATGTAGCCGACATAGCTGTTCATGACGTTGGTGCCCGGATGGACGTGGCAGATGATGCACTGGCTGGTCGGGATGCCGTTGCCCGGGGCGAACTGGTGGTGGATCGGGTGCCCGCTTTCCCCCTTGGGGATCGTGGGGTCGGGGGAGAAGCTGAAGCCTCGATTGCCGAAGGCCGCGTAGGGCCCCGAATGGACCGGCGAGCGGTCGTTGGCATAGATCACGTGGCAGCCCGTGCAGCCGCTGGAGCGATAATCGCCAGGCTGGTCGTTGGTGCCGAGAAAGTTGAGCGTGGGATCGAAGAGCCGTGTTTTGTTGAGGCTCACGAAGACCGGGTCGGTGCGGTTTTCGGTGCCCAGTCCGCGGTTGCTCAATCGAGTTCGTGGTCGGCCATTCTCCTCGAGTCTTTCCGGATTGCCGATTTCGGGCCGGAACCGTCCGCCGCGTTCGAAGAATCGCAGCACGTTGCCCGGTTGCTGCCGCTCGAACCGCGGCAGCGGGTCGAGATACTCCATCACCGCCTTGTAATTGATCTCGTCCTTCGTCGGCGGCGGAACTGTCTGCAGTCGTTGGGCGACGCCCTCGTGGCTGTAGCTTTCCCCGTAGGCCGCCCGCTTGTTGGGGATCGAGCCGTTGTTGTAGAGAGCGGCATTCCAGAGCATGCAGCCGTGGGTCATCATGCTCTTCTTCACCTGGAGCACGATCGAGGAGTGGCAGCCGCCGCAACTCTGTTCCGCGACTCGTAAATCCCCCGGGTTGACGAACCGGATGAATTCCGGCGACTCGTGGTTCAGCAGCGTGTATGACCGCACCGGGTTGGCGGAGCCGGGCCACGATTCGGGCTCCTTCGGGTGGATGTGCGCCGCCTGCTTCGAGAGGGCCGACGCGTTGCCACCGTGACAGTCGGTGCATCCGAGGCGGACGTTGGGGCTGCGATGCATGTCGCCGACACCGGCGTGGCAGGTGATGCAGCCCTGGCTCTTGAGGGCGGCTGCCGCGGCCGTCTGCTGCGTCAGATCGTCGCCGCCATGGCCCGCGTGCTCATGGGCCAACGGCAGCGGGTTGGCCGGCTCGACTGGCGGCAGTGGGCTGATCTCTTGGGCAGTGGCTCGGTATGGCACGGCGATGGAAATGCAAAGCATCACCAGCGCCGCGGCTTTCCATCCGGCGGCGGACCGGGCCGTCATTCCCGCCGCCGCGCGACGCACCGCCGCCATGCTGTGAACTCCATTTCACGGTTTGGAACCCGATCAGAATAGGGCATGCGCCGGGGATTCGCAAACATGGAGCGACACTCGTGCTGCCATCGGCAAAACGGAAAAACGTCGAAGGATGCCGAAGGGTCGTGACGGTCGTGCCGCCTGGGCAACGGGCGGGAAAACCGGCGGAAGCGGGGCTGGGAAAACGGCCTGACGCAAGACTGCCGGCCGCGAGGATCGATCGGGCTCGACCGGGGGTTCCTGGCAATCTGGCGCAGGCCGCCGAGCCGGCGTGTCGCACGTCCGTTCGACTGGCCGAATTCTTCGGTGGAACTTCGACGTGTCCACTCCAGGGAGCCCACCGATGCGATCGGTGCTGACGATCAGCCTCGTGCTTGTCCTCTCGTTCACGGCGGCGGTGGATGCCGTTGCCGCCTGGCCATTTCGCCAGGTCTGGGAGCGCCGCAAGGCGGAGCTCTATTCGCAGCTCTCGCGGGATGTCTCCCGCAAGGTGAACGTTCGCGTCGAGGCGGCGAAGCAAGAGTTGGAGAAATCGCTGCAGGAGAAGGTCGACGCGGAGGCGGCGAAGCTCGAAGAGCAGGCGAAGGCCGAGGCGGAGGACCTCGAAAACCTCTTCGATGCGGAGTTCGAAGAGCTCGACGCCCGCGTGGAAAAGAAGATCGACGCGAAGACCGCCGCGCTCGACGCGCGGTTCGAGAAAGAACAGCAGAAGCGAGACCAGGCGCTCGCGGCCGAGGCGAAGAAGCTCGCGGCGGCCTCCGACACCCAGTCGAAAAAACTGGCCGAGGCCGTGGAGGCTCAAACGCGCAGGTTCACCGAGGCTGGCGACGCGACCCGGAAGGAGACGCTCGCGAAGATCGAGGCGGAGATGCGGCGGATCGAGCAGCAATCGACCGCGGAAGTGGAAAAACTCCTCGCGGCGACGGGCAAGCGGATCGACGGCGAAATGCAGAAGCTCGATGCCGAAATGACGAACCTCAAGACCAGGCTCGACGAACGGTTCGCGGCGCTCGAAAAGCGGCTCGAAGCGGAACGAGCGGCGGCCGAGCGGGCGAAGGCTCCGGCACCGGCCGAGCCGGCCAAGCCGGAGGATGGTGCGATCCCTGCGGCGCCAGACGCTACGACGGACTGACCGCGAGGCAGGCCGCCGGGAAATCGGCGGAATCTTCAGGGGGCCAGCCGCTCGAGCGACCAGGCGCCGGCACTCTCGCGGCGGAAGACGAGCCGGTCGTGAAGCCGGCTCGGCCGGCCCTGCCAGAATTCGATCCGCTCCGGCACGAGCCGGAAGCCGCCCCAGTGCAGCGGCCGCGGAATCGCGGTGTCGTCGGGGTGCTCCGCGCGGAACCGATCGAAGAGCGTTTCGAGCGCAGACCGGTCGGCGATCACCTCGCTCTGCGGGGAGCTCCAGGCACCGATGCGCGACGTGCTGGGACGCGACCGGAAGTATTCGTCAGACTCGGCGGCGGTCGTCCGCTCGACGCGGCCTTCGATGCGGATCTGTCGCTCGAGGTCGGTCCAGTGAAACGTGAGCGCGGCATGGGGATTGGCCGTGAGCTCGCGGCCCTTGCGGCTCGTGTAGTTGGTGAAGAAGCAGAAGCCGCGGGCATCGAAGCCGCGGAGCAGCACGATCCGCGCCGACGGGCGGCCGTCGGGCGTGGCCGTGGAGAGCGTCATCGCCTCGGGCTCCGGGATGCCGGCCGCGACGGCGGCGTCATACCAGGCCGCGAACTGGCGAATCGGGTCGCGGTCGACCGTCGCCTCGTCGAGCGACCCCTGCTCGTATTCCTTGCGAGCGTGCGTGCTGCGTGGTTCCATTTGTCGGGCTTGGGCGTCGGGCTTGGGCGGGGGATGGGATGGCCGAGGCGGCGCGACCGGCCTCGAGGTCTGAAGAATACTCCGTTCGTTCGCCGGCGTCATACCGCCCGGCGGAGCATCCACCAGGCGGCGACAAGCTGCACGACGAGCGCGACAAGGCCCGCCTGCGGCACGCCCGTCGCCAGGTGGCATGCCCCGAAGGCGAGGCCGGCCGTGAATCCGGCCAGTTTCGTGCCGACCTGCAAGAGGCCGAACGTGATCCCGGCATGTCCGGCCGGCGCGAGCGCGGCCACGGCTGCCCGCAGCAGGCTCTGCGCGCCGCCGAGCACGAGCGCCAACAGCACCGCGAGCCAGTGAAGATCGGTGGGCGACCGCACGAACCAGGCGAGCACGAGCACGAGGATCCAGCCGCCGAGGCTGAGCGCCGTCGCCGGCCGCCTGCCGAACCGCGTCGTCAGCCAGCCGATGCCGAGCGCCCCGGGCAACGCGACCGCCTGCACGAGGAGCACGAGCTGCACGAGCGCCGGGCCGTCGAGATCGAATCGCTGAATCGCCAGGCTCGTGAATTGCGCGATCGCGGTCTGAATGCCGCCGAGGGCGAGCATGGCGCCCAGGAGCACGGCGCTGAAGCGTCGGTCGGCGGCTGACGTCGATCCGAAAAGGCTGCGGGCGAAATGAAAAAGTTCGCCGCCGGTGTTTGCGGCATGCCTCGCGCCATCGCCGCTGGCGAAGCGGGCGACGGCAGCCGGCAGCGAGAAGACGAGCCACCAGGCGGCCGTGGCGACGAACGCGAGCTTGAGCGCGGTGGCCGCGTCGAGGCCGACCCGGTCGCGGGCCGTGACGATCGAGGTGGCGGCGACCAGCGCGATCGCGCCGCCCGCATAGCCGGCTGCGAAGCCCTGAGCCGAGAGCCGATCGGTGCCGTGGCCGCCGGCGATCCGCTGCAGCAGGCTGCCGGTGAAGATCTGGGCGATGTCGAAGCCGACGCAGGCGACGATGACCGCGGCGACCACGGCCAGCCGCGCCGCGGTGGGCACGGCCGCCAGGGCGATGAGCCCGCCGACGCCGACGAGCGTGCCGGCCACGAGCGCCTGCTGATGCGCGTCGTGGCGGTCGGCCCACGCCGCGGCCCAGGGCGCGAGCGCGGCGGAGGCGAGCATCGCGGCGGCGAGCGTCCACGCCCAAACAACGCCGGCCTCCATGCCCCACGCACCATCCGGGAGGACCACTTTCTCGACGTACGTGACGACGAGCGTGATCAAGACGGTGGAGAAGGCACTCGCGGCCCAGTCGAGCAGGATCCAGGCAAAACGTGCGAACCGCGGACCACGATCTGAAGCGGCGGAGGGGTGAATCATGAGGAGGCGGTCTCGAGGCGGCGGTTCTTGATCGCCGGCCGACCCACCGCTGTCTTGAGTTTACTCAGCGGTAGCGAAGCTGAGTCGGGGCGACTGGATTCGAACCGGCGACCTCTCCATCCTGAACGTAGCGCAGCGGGCTCGCTTCAGGCTGCCGATTTGCAAGACACGTGACGATGCACGTGCGTTTCGGTACGATCCTTTCTGAGAAAGCAGGCAGTTCGTTGCGGAATCTCGCATAGTCGAGCACAGCTCATGATCGCAACCCAACGCATCAAGGATTATGTGAGCGAGCTCGTTCGGCAGTTTGCGCCGGAACGGGTCGTGATGTTCGGTTCCTATGCGTCTGGCAGGCCACGGGCTGACTCGGACGTCGATCTGCTCGTCGTGATGAGGCATAGTGGGGCCGCAGCCGAACAGGCGGCACGCATCCGTCGCAGGATTCGTGCCGGGTTTCCGCTGGACATTATCGTGCGATCTCCGGCAGCTATCCGGAGACGGACGGCGATGGGCGACGGCTTTATCCGTGAGATCTTGGAGAAAGGCAAGGTTCTCCATGAAAGCCACGGCCCGTGAGTGGATCGAAAAAGCCGAAGCCGATTTCGTGAGTGCCGGCCGCGAATACCGCGCTCGAAATCGGCCAAACTTTGATGCGGCCTGCTTTTTTGCCCAGCAATGCATCGAGAAGTATCTGAAGGGACGGCTGGCGGAAGCAGGCCGGCCGATTCCGAAGACCCACGACCTCTCGGTGCTGCTGGATTCAGTTGTTGCGATCGAGCCTTTGTGGGAAGCGGCCCGGTCTCGAGTCGAGACGCTGACGAGTTATGCCGTTCTCTTTCGCTACCCAGGAGAGTCTGCAACTCGGGCGTTGGCGAAGACCGCCATCGCGGACGTGAGATGGGTGAGACGCATGATGCGTTCGGCCATGCGACTCCGCGGCCGTTGACGCCCAATTTTTCCCCTTCGCACGACTGCGATTTTCCAAAGCAAAGTCGGGGCGACTGGATTCGAACCAGCGACCTCTACGTCCCGAACGTAGCGCTCTAGCCAGGCTGAGCTACGCCCCGATGGGTGCGACTGACAAGCGTCGTTTCGCACGTGGGAGAGAGACAGAAGACTACCAGCGGCACCCGGCCGGGACAACGCCGAACCGCGAATCGGCCCGGATTCACTCCGCCAGCGACACGCAGACGAGTTCCCGGTCGTTTCTCGCGAAAACGCAGCGGCCCGCGAAGGCCGGGTGGCTCCAGACCACCTCGCGGCCGAAGCACTCGTTGGTGGGGTCGAGCAGATGCATCCGACCGACCTCGGTGTAGGCCTCACGCGTGAGCCGCGCGAGGATCAGGTCGCCCGTCTCGCTGAAGAGCCAGGTGCGGCCGTCGCGGGATCCGCCGGCGGGCTCATGGCGGACGAGAAACGCCGTGCCGTGCCGGCCGCGGCGATCGCCCATCGTCGGCACGCCCGTCTCCCAGAAGCGGTCGCCCGTGGCGAGATCGACCGCCGTGAGAAACCCTGTCTCGCAATCGCAGCCGTAGAGCGTCTCGCCCTCGATGAAGGGCGTGCTGTTGGCGCAGTAGACGGCCGTCTTCGGCTGGCCGCGCCAGACGACGCTCGCGCCGGGCTTGTCGGCGGCCAACTTGAAGAGCGCGCCTACTCTGCCGATGCCGCTGGCATAGAGCACCCGGCCCTGCTTCGTGTCGGCCACCTGCGGCGCCATGATCGACATCCCGTAGGCGGGCTTGAGCGGCTGCGACCAGAAGAGTTTCCCCGACGCAGGATCGAGGCTGTTGAGCTTGTCGGCATCCCAGATCATCAGCTGACGCACGCCCGCGGCCTCGATCATCGTCGGCGGACAGTAGCCCTGCTCGCTCGCCGAGATAGCCCGCCAGAGTTCCTTGCCGGTGTCTTTGTCGAAGGCGACGGCCGCGCTCCCCTCGCCGCCGACCAGGCAGACGAGCTTTTCGCCATCGACGAGCGGGTGGCCGCAGAAGCCCCAGATCGGCGTGGGCGCGGCATAGTCTTTCTTCAAGTCTTTTGACCAGACGACGGCGCCGGTCTTGGCGTCGAGGCAGAAGAGATTCCCCTCGGCGCCGAGCGAGTAGACCTTGCCGTCGGCGACCGTCGGCGTGCATCGCGGGCCCGAGGCATACGAGATCGCATAGGGACATTCGTATTCGTGCTTCCAGAGCAAACTGCCGGTGGCTGCGTCGAGACAGAGGATTCGCTCGCGGCCTTCAAGCGCGGTCCGGTCGTTGGGGCTGTTGGCGATCTCGCTTTCGCCATGGTCGTAGTCGGCGAGATAGACGCGACCATTGGCGACCGCGGGGCCGGCGTAGCCCCCCTTCACGGGAACGCGCCACTTCACCGGCAGGCCCGCGGCGGGAATCGCGTTCACGATGCCCGTCTCGCGCCAGACGCCGTCGCGCCGCGGACCCATCCACTGCGGCCAGTCGTCGGCGCGGAGGGTGGGGCAGCAGGCAAGCACGAGGATCAACAGGAGCGAAGCGGGTTTCATGGGAATGTTGATGATGTGGTGACAGGCCGACGCCTTTTGGTGACAGGCTGAAGCCCGTCCTACTGAGTGGCCGCCAATGGGGGCAGCGAGACGGAGACGTCGATGCCGTCGGGCCGCCAGTCGATGATCTCCATCTCGGCCGTGCGTCGGCCGCGAAATTCGTTGATCTTCGGCTTGAAGGCGACGTGAAACGGCTGGCCCGGCGCGGGCAGGTGCTCGAGCCACTCGGCGCCGCCAAACGCCACGCCGCGAACCTTCGCGCCATGCTGTACGAGGTTCATCGAGATGTGGCGGGCGCCGCCGCCGATCGTCCGCGGCGGCTCCCCGAGCCGCACGCCCGAGGCACAGAGCACGGGCCGGCGATTCGCCTGGCCGAAGGGGGCGAGCCGTTCCATCTGCGAAACCGTGTCGAGCGTGAGACCCGCGAGCGTGGCCTCGCCATCGATCGTGATCTGCGCCTGCCGCAGCGACGGGCTCATCCGCGCCTCCACCTCGCCGAGAAACCGCTCGCGGAAGGCGTCGATCTTCGCGTCTTCGATCCGCAGGCCGGCCGCTGCCGCGTGGCCGCCGCAGGTGACGAGCAGGTCGCGGCAGGCGACGAGCGCCGCATGCACGTCGAAGCCCGGCACGCTCCGCACGCTGCCGATCGCGGGCCGCCCCTGGTGCTCGTCGCGGGCGAGCATCACGACGGGGCGATGATGCTTCTCGGCGAGCCGGCCGGCCACGATCCCGATCACGCCTGGATGCCAGCCGCGTTCCGCGAGCACGAGCGCCGCATCCGCCTCCGGGTCGAACTGCTCGCGGGCCTGCTTGGCCGCGGCCAGCTGGATGCTCCGCTCGAGCGTGTCGCGCTGGGCGTTGAGCTCGTGCACGTAGTCGGCGAGGCTCGCGGCCCGCGCGGGATCGGCCGTCGTCAGAAGCTCGATGCCACTGGCCGCCTTGCCGAGCCGGCCGGCCGCGTTGAGCCGCGGCGCCAGCCGAAAGGCGATGTCTTCGCTGTCGAGCTGGGATTTTTCGTGGAGCTTCGCGAGCTCCATCAGTCGGTCGATCCCCGGGCCGCCGCGCTGCCGCAGACACTCCAGGCCATGCTTCACGTAGATCCGGTTTTCGTCGAGCAGCGGCACCACGTCGGCGACCGTGCCGAGCGCGGCGAAGCCGATCGACTTCAGCAGCATCTCGCGCAGCCGCGGCGTCACCTGCTTCGCGCCGCTGGCCCGCGTGGCGATCGCCCAGGCGAGCTTGAAGGCCACGCCGGCGCCGCAGAGCTCGCCGAAGGGATAGTTCGCCCCCGGCAGCCGCGGGTGCACGAGCACGTCGGCCTCCGGGAGCGTGTCGGCGAAGGAGTGGTGATCGGTGACGATGAGCTCGAGCCCGAGTTCCTTCGCCCGCCGCGCCTCGGCGACGCTCGCGATCCCGCAGTCGACGGTGACGACGAGCTTTTCGCCGCGGGCGGCCAGCGTCTCGAGCGCTTCCGCATTGAGCCCGTAGCCCTCCTCGAACCGGTCGGGCACATACCAGCTCGCCTGCGCGTCGATCGCGTCGAGGCAGTGCATGAGGATCGCGGTGGCGCACATGCCGTCGGCGTCGTAATCGCCGTAGACCACGACCTTACGGCCGGCCTTCGCGGCGGCGAGGATCCGGTCGGCCGCCTCGGCGACGCCAGGCAGGAGGTCGGGATCGCGGAGGTCGGCCATGCTGCCGGCGAGGAACGACTTCACGGCGGCCGCGTCGGTGATGCCCCGGGCCGCCAGCAGCCGGGCGACGATGCTCGACACGCCGGCCGACCGCTCGAGCCCGGCGACGGCGGCCTGATCGTGCGGCTGAATGTGCCAGCGTTTGGGCATCGGGCCGAATCCCTCCGGAAAAGTCGGGGCAGTATACGGCATCGGCGGCGGGGAGCGCCGGGATTGGTATATTGCCCGCCCTGCACGAGCCGTGCCGGTTTTCAGCAAGGAGATTCGCATGTCGGTCGCCGAGATCACGTTCCCGCCGCTTCCCAAGAAGCCGAAGCGGGACGACGTGCCGAAAGACAAGGTGCTCTGCGAATACTGCACGGCGAAGTGCTGCCGCTACTTCGCGCTGCCGCTCGA
This sequence comes from Pirellulales bacterium, assembly GCA_044336925.1. GTDB lineage: Bacteria > Planctomycetota > Planctomycetia > Pirellulales > UBA1268 > RGVT01. Next base: position 20,582 of record JBIIOM010000011.1, on the reverse strand, counting down.
GACGCCGACCACCCGCGAGGAGTTTGAATACATCCGCTGGTTCCTCGTCCACGACCATGCCACCGTCTTCACCGAAGACGGTGATTGGTATGTCTGCGTGCACACCGTCTGCAAGCACCTGCAGGACGACAACCGCTGCGGCATCTACGAGACCCGCCCGCAGATCTGCCGCGACTACACGACGAAAGACTGCGAATACGAAGACGACTGGGTCTACGACCAGTATTTCGAGACCGCCGAGCAGGTGGAGGAATACATGGACGCCGTCCTCGGCCCCGGCGGCGAGAACGTCGGCGACGGCCGCAAAAAGAAGAACCGCACCAGGTCGATCCGCGGCCCGAAGCCGGCGCTGCTGCCGATCGTCTCATGATCGAACCGCGCACGCTCAAGGGATTTCGCGACCACCTGCCGGCGCAGGCGCTCGCCCGCGAGAACATCCTCGACACCGCCCGCCGCATCTACCGCTCCTACGGTTTCGCGCCGATCGACACGCCGGCGCTCGAATACCTCGAGATCCTCACGGGGAAGGGGAGCGAGGAGACCGACAAGCAGCTCTACCGCTTCACCGACCACGGCGGCCGCGACGTGGGGATGCGATTCGACCTGACGGTGCCCTTCGCGCGATTCTGCGCCCAGCACATCGCCACGCTCGGCACGCCCTTCAAGCGCTACCACATGGCCACGGTCTGGCGCGGCGAAAACACGCAGCGCGGCCGGTATCGCGAGTTCATGCAGTGCGATTTCGACACGATCGGCACCACGAGCCCGGTGGCCGACCTCGAGGTGGTGCTCGTCGTGCACGACCTGCTGCGGGCGATCGGCATCGAGCGGTTTACGATCCGCGTCAACGACCGCCGCGTGCTCGCCGGCGTGCTGGCGGCGCTCGGCCTCGCGGGCCGCGCCACCGACGTCCTGCGGTCGCTCGACAAGCTCGGCAAGGCGACGCCCGAAGCGGTGCGGGCGGAGCTGGAGGCGCATGGTGTGGCGGCCGAGGCCGCCGCGCAGCTCCTGGCGCTGGCGCAGCTGACGGGTTCGCGGGCCGAGGTGCTCGCGGGCCTCGAGCGGATCGTGGGCGCTTCCGAAGCGGGACGGGCCGGTGTGGCGGCGCTGCGGGGCCTGCTCGACGGCGTCGCGCAGGCGGGCGTGGCGGAGGGCCGCGTGGTCATCGATCCATCGATCGCCCGCGGGCTCGACTACTACACCGGCATCGTGCTCGAGAGCTTTCTCGACGAGCTCCCCTCGCTCGGGAGCATCTGCTCGGGCGGCCGCTACGACAATCTGGCCGGCCTCTACACGAAGCAATCGCTGTCGGGCGTCGGGGCCTCGCTCGGCATCGACCGGCTGCTCGCGGGCCTCGAGGAACTCGGCCGGCTCGAACTCGTGGAGACGCCGGCGGAAGTGTTTCTCGTCCACTTCGACGAGGCCCACCTCGCCGACTACCTGCGGATCGCCGCGGCGCTGCGGCAGGCCGGAGTGGCCGTCGAGTTTTTCCCGGAGGCGAAGCGTGTGGGCCAGCAGCTGAAACTCGCCGCCAAGCGCGGGTTTCCGGCGGCGCTCGTGATCGGCAGCGACGAATTCGCCGCCGGCACGGCGCAGTTCAAAAACCTGGCGACGCAGGCGAGCACCACGATCGACTGGCACGGCGACATCCACGTGCTCGTGGACGCGGTGCGATCGCTGCTGGTGGCGCGGTAAGCTGCCGCCCACCGCCGCTTCCACGAAAGCCCGACGCGCGAGCGAGGGGAGTTGGCGTGGCTTCGGACCGGTGGAAGTGGAAGGCGGATGGACCTAGCTCGCGCTGCGGGCTTCCGTGATCGATTGGCTACGTGTGGGCCTTTTTCAAGGCCGCCAGTTCGTCGGCGACGTCGGAGGCGATGTCGCGGAGGAGCGGCGGGGATTCACGGGTTTTGGCACACCCGCTGCCGGTAAAGCAAGAGCCCGTGGGCGGCGTGATAAAGGCCGCCACATTCCAGGTCGATGTCGCCGGTCTGTTCGAGCAATCCGACGAGCCTTTCGGCCGCCCGCGTCACCCAGGGCTCGGCGAGCCGCTGGTCGTCGACCGCGGCCACGACCACCTCGAAGACGTGCCCCGTCGCGCTCAGTTTCACGAACACGTCGGCCGACGTGCCGGGGCGATCGAAGGAGTGGATCGAGAAGCTGCCGTCGGCCTGCTGGAATGCCCGGGCCCGTTCCACGGCGTCGTCCACCACATCGGCGGCCACCGCCCAGCCGCCGGCGAGCCGCTCGCGCGGCGTGCCGGTCGTGGCCATGTGTCGCTTCAAAGCGAGCGCGAGGGCGTAGAGCCGATGCGCCCCGCCGCAGGCGCTCGCGGAGATGTCGTTCTCCGCCTCCATCTTTACGACCCGCTCGGTCGTCCACTTCGCGCCGTCCCGCGACGTCCAGGCCGCATCTGGCGGCAGGTAGGTGGCCAGCGCCATGAGCGTCCACGTGGCCTCCTGGCCGGGGCGGATGTCGGCCTGGGCCTGGGTGAGCAGGTCGTTCACGGTGAAGTCGCGACCGGCTACACGGAGCTTCGTGTCGAGCGGGATGCCGGCAGTGCCGCACTGCGAGAGATAGCCGAGCCATTGGTCGGGGTGCCCCTGACCGGTCGTGCTGCCTTCCTCGACGATCGCGATCACGCCACGGTCGCCGGGCCGCAGCCGCCAGCCGGTGATCGCGCCGCCGCCGAGCAGGTGATCGAGCGCGGGCACCGTCTCGCCATCGACGGCCAGCGGAAACTCGGGGCCGAAGGCGAGGATGCCGTGGACCACCTGCCAGGCGCCCTGCACGCCCGCGTCGAGCCGCCGGCTGTCGCGGGCATGGCTGAGGGCCCGGTCGATCCGCGAGCAGAGGCCGGGCGTTTCTGTGGCGGCGGCCCAGCCCGCGGCTGCGGCCAGGAAAAAAAGTGTCGCGCCGAGGCGAACCGTTCCCGCGGTCGATCCGTAGATGGGCATGTTGGGCTGATGGGTGTGGGTGACGGGCAGCGCCGAAAGGCTGCGGGGCGGGGGAGCAGGGGCCGTGGGGACGGACCCTGCTACAATAGTCTCGAATAGTCTCGGTTACCGTAAGGAGTTTTCAAGAAAAAACGATGCCGATCTTCTTCGATCCCGGTTACTTTCTGGCCGTCGCGCCCGCCATGCTTCTGGCCATGTGGGCCCAGTGGCGGGTGCATTCCGCCTTCACCTCGGCATCGAAGGAGGCTGCGCCCCTCTCTGGCGCCGCAGCCGCGCGGCACATTCTCGACTCCGCCGGCGCGACCGACATCGAGATCGAGGCGATCCCCGGCAAGCTCAACGACCACTACGATCCGCAGAAGAAGGTGCTGCGGCTTTCCGAGGCCGTGTATGGCAGCCGGTCGCTGGCGGCCGTCGGCATCGCGGCCCACGAGGCGGGCCACGCACTGCAAGACGCGCAGAGCTTCTCGCTGATGACGGTTCGCAACGCGGCGGTGAATCTTGCGAATATAGGCAGCGGCTTTGGCATCACGATGTTTGCGATCGGTCTGATGATGCAGTTTCCGGCCTTGGCGTGGGCAGGCATCGCGCTCTTCGCCGGCACCGTCTTCTTCCAGCTGGTGAACCTGCCGGTGGAGATCGACGCGAGCAACCGGGCGAAGGCCCAGCTCGTGAGCCTCGGCATCGTGCCGCAGAACGAGATGCCGGCCGTCAACAACGTGCTCAACGCGGCCGCCTGGACCTACGTCGCCGCGACGCTGCAAAGCGTGCTCACGCTGCTCTATTACGCCAGCTACCTGACGGGCGGCAGCAGCGATTCCGACCGGTCGTAACGCTGCTGGGGTATGCGGGCGATTCGCGCCACGGCCTCGATGAGCCGGTCGATCTCCGCGCGGGTGTTGTAGAAGGCGAGCGACGGTCGCACCGTGGCCTCGAGGCCGAAGTGCCGCAGCGACGGCTGGGCGCAGTGATGGCCGGCCCGCACCGCGATCCCCTCGCGGTCGAGCGCCTTGCCGATCTCGACCGGGTCGAGTCCCGGGATCACGAACGAGAGCACGCCCACCTTCTCGTGGGCCGTGCCGATCAAGCGGAGGCCGTCGATGGCGGCGAGACGGTCGGTCGCGTAATGCAGGAGTTCGTGCTCGTAGGCGGCGATCCGTTCGCGGCCGAGCCGGCTGACGTAGTCGAGCGCGGCGGCGAGGCCGATCGCGTCGGCGATGTTGGGCGTGCCGGCCTCGAACTTGGCCGGGGGCTCGGCGTAGGTCGTGTGGGCGAACGTCACGTCCTTGATCATGTTGCCGCCCCCCTGCCAGGGCGGGAGTGCCTCCTGCGCCTCTTTCGTCATGAAGACGGCGCCGATCCCCGTCGGCCCGAAGATCTTGTGGCCGGAGAAGACGTAGAAATCGCAGCTGATCCGCTTTACGTCGACTGGGAAGTGCGACACGCTCTGGGCGCCGTCCACGAGCACGCGGGCGCCGCGGGCCTTCGCCATCGCCGTCATGAGCTCGGCGGGCAGGATCGTGCCGAGACTGTTGGAGGCATGGGACAGCGACACGACCTTCGTGCGGGGGCCGAGCAGCTTTTCGTAGGCCTCGAGGATCACCTCGCCCCGGTCGTCGATCGGCACCACGCGGATCACGGCGCCGGTCCGCTCGGCCACCATCTGCCAGGGGACGATGTTGGCGTGGTGCTCCAGCTCCGTGAGCACGATCTCGTCGCCGCGGGAGAGGCCCGGGGCGAGGATATTGGCCACGAGGTTGATCCCCTCGGTGCAGCCGCGCACGAACAAGATCTCGTCGGCCGAGTTCGCGCCGAGGAAGGTTGCCACCGTCTGCCGCGACTGCTCGTAGGCATCGGTCGCCCGGGCGGCCAGCGTGTGGGCGCCGCGGTGGATGTTGGAATTGTCGTGCGCGTAGAAATGCGCGATCGCATCGGTCACCACCTGCGGCTTCTGCGTGGTGGCCGCGTTGTCGAACCAGGCGAGCGGCTTGCCGTGCACGCGCTCGCGGAGGATCGGAAAGTCGCGACGGATCGCATCGACGTCTACGAGGCCAAGCGGCATAGCGGCGACGGACGGCGCAAGCGGCCGCTCGAACCGCACCGGCGGGAGTTGCAGGTGATCGAGCCCGCGAATCCGGCCGACGAACGCCCGCACGCCCGAGAGGTCGGTCACCGGCGGCGCTGACTGGAGCGGCATGAACGCGGGGGCGGCCGCCGGGGCCGGGCGGACCGCGGAGAAAGGGTCGAGGGGAACTTCCTGCAGGGCCGGCACGACTGGTTGCAGGGCCGGACCGACCGGCTCGGCTTCGGGAATGCGTGGTGACCCCGCTCCACCCGCGGCGACCGCGTCGGCGAGCAGCTGTCGGGCAGCCTTCGTGATGTCGTCCGCGCCGTGCATCAGATGCCCGATCCCTCGACGTAGGCCGTGCGGCCATCGGAACGGTAATCGTGGTAGTAGCCCACCTCCACGTTCTCGAGCACGCCCAGCGCGTCGTCGGTGAGCACGGCGAGCGAGAAGTAGTTGGTGAGCAGGTACGACGCCACGCCCAGGCTGTCGAGCCCCATCAGCCGCGCCGACAGGCTCGGCATGATCTCGCCCGGAATGCCCGTCTGATGCAGGCCGACCACGCCCTGATCGGCCTCGCCCATCCGGAGGAGCAGAATGCTCGTCGTACCGAACGACTGGCTGTAGCCCGACCGGCTCTTCACCTCGAGCTTGTCGCAGGGCACGAGCGGCACGCCGCGCCACATGATCACCGGCGTGCCGTGGAGCATCGTCGTCACCGGGGGCACGCCGCGCCGCGTGCACTCCCGCTCGAAGGCGGCGATCGCCTTGGGGTGGGCCAGGAAGAACGCCGGCTTCTTCCACACGAGCGCGAGCAGCTCGTCGAGATCGTCGGGCGTGGGCGCCCCATACCGCGTGCTGATCCGCATCGCCGGATCGACCGAATGCAGGAGGCCGAACCGCTGGCTATTGATGAGATCCCACTCCTGCCGTTCCTTGATTCCCTCGATCGTGAGCCGGATCTGCTCCTCGAGCTGGTCGTAGGGGCCGTTGTAGAGATCCGACACCCGTGTGTGGACGCGAACCACCGTCTGGATCGCCGAAAGCGAATACTCCCGCGGATTGGCGGCGTAGTCGACGAACGTCTCGGGAATCTCGACGTTTTCGGCGAACCCGCTGACGAGGTCGATGTTGCGCTCGCCGTAGCGGTTGACCGTGCTCCGCAACTCGAGGTGCTCGTCGATTGCCCGCTGGAAATCGCCCCGCAGGTTCGGCAGGTCATCGAGCACGGCGTCGAGATCGCGGCGCGAGAGCGTGAGGAGCACGCAGGGCGTGATCGTGCGCACGGTGATGTCGCTCGGCCGGTCGCTGACGAGATCCACCTCGCCGAAGAACTCCCCCTCCGTGAGCAGCGCGGCACGCAGGTCGCGGCCATGGGCGCCCTTGGAGAGAATCTCCACCTGGCCCTGGGCGATCACGAAGAACGTGCTGCGATCCTGTCCTTCGATAATCAGGTCACTGCCGAGCGGCGCCTCCTCCGTGCGAAACCGCTGCTGCATCCGCTCGAGCACCGAGTCTGGCAGCTTCGCGAGCAGGGGCACGCTCCGCAGCGCCCCCGGTGTGAATGAGAGGCCGTCGGGTGCCGCGCTGATCTCGATCCGCTCCGCCTTCGAAAGTTCCACCTTCGTGCGGTTCACGCGGTAGGTCCCCCCCTCCACCTGCACCCAGGGCAGCAGGTGGAGCAAATGCCGAGGCGTGATCGACATCATCATCGGCCGGGTTTTCGACGTCGTGGCCAGGTTGCGGGCCACCGCCGTCGTCACGCTGCGCTGCAGCAGGCTATCGCTCATGGGTGAGTCTCCAGTGCTCGTGTGGGTCGCTTCGGGACGGCAGAAGTCTCCTCGCGGTGGGCCGAAGCGCCCCAATGCTCGTCGAGCTTCCGCCGATCCCTTCGCTTGTCTTCAGTCATTCCTTCAGGATTCGTAGATGCCGGTGGAGAGGTAGCGCTCGCCGGAGTCGGGGAGCACGACGACGATCGTCTTGCCCGCCGATTCGGGCCGGGCGGCCACCCGCAGGGCGGCGTGCATGGCGGCGCCGCAGCTGATGCCGCAGAGAATCCCCTCCTCCCTGGCGAGGCGGCGTGCGACCGCGTAGGCCTCGTCGTTCGTGACGGTGAGAATCTCGTCGATGAGCGAGCGATCGACGACCTCGGGCACGAAGCCCGCGCCGATGCCTTGGATCTTGTGCGGCCCCGGCTTGCCGCCGGAGAGCACCGGGCTCGCCTCCGGCTCCACGGCCACGGTGTGGAGCTTCTGCCCCTGGGCCTGCCTGAAGAACCGCGACACGCCCGTGATCGTGCCGCCGGTGCCGACGCCCGCCACGAACACGTCGACCTTGCCCTCGGTGTCGTTCCAGATCTCGGGGCCCGTCGTCTTGAAATGGATCTCGGGGTTGGCGGGATTCTTGAACTGCTGCGGCATGAAGTAGGTCGGGTCTTGCGCCATCTCTTCGGCCCGCGCGACCGCACCGCGCATGCCCTCGGCCGCGGGCGTAAGCACGAGATGGGCGCCAAGCCCCTTGAGCAACTGCCGCCGCTCAATCGACATCGATTCGGGCATCAAGAGCGTGAGCGGGTAGCCCTTGGCGGCGCAGACGAAGGCGAGCGCGATTCCGGTGTTGCCGCTCGTGGGCTCGATGACGTGCTGTCCGGGCTTGAGCCGGCCGGACCGCTCCGCATCCCAGATCATCGCCGCGCCGATGCGGCACTTCACGCTGTAGGCCGGATTGCGGCCTTCGATCTTCGCGAGCACGCGGGCATCGAGGCCCTGCGTCAGGCGATTGATTCGCACGAGCGGCGTGCGGCCGATCGCGTCGACATTGTCTGCATAGACCGGCATGAGGGCCTCCTGCTCTCGATCGAGCAAGCGCGCCTCCTAAAGGTCCGGTCAGCAACGCGGAAACTGTTTATTTGAAATCACGTCGATGCAGGCTGTTCGCATCGGCGCACGCAAAGTTTGCGCACTTTAGCGAGCCCACCCGCTTTTGGGAAGCGTCGCCAAATGATTTTTGGTCGTCGGCATGTTCATTCGCGGAAAGCGCCGGGGTCGATGCCGAGTTTTCGCATCCGGGCGCGGAGCGTGTGCGGATTGATGTCGAGGATGGCAGCGGCCCCGCGGCGGCCCTCGATCCGCCCGCGGGTGGCGATCAAGGCGCGTTCGATGTGCTGTCGCATCGCCGTGGCGAGCGGCACGACGTCGGCGGTCACGGGCGCGGGGGCGGCCGCGGCCGGGATCTCGGGCTCTTCTGGCACCACTTCATAGAGCGTCACTTCGGCCGGCAAGCCACGCGGCGGCGGAGGCGTGTGATGCCTGCCCAGGCCAAGCGCTGCGGCAACGTCGAGCCGGCGGCCGCCACCGAGAATGGCGGCCCGATCGATCACCGCGCCGAGTTCGCGGATGTTTCCCGGCCAGTCGTAGCCGGCGAGGACCTGCAGGTCGGCCTCCGTGGGCTCGACCAGCGGCAGGCCAAACCGCGACGCGGCGCGTTGGGCGAAGTGCCTCGCGAGCGCCGGGATGTCTTCGAGCCGCTCCCGAAGCGTGGGCAGCAGGATGGGGAAGATGTTGATCCGATACCAGAGGTCCTCGCGAAACGTCTTCTCCTTCACCATCGCCGAAAGATCGCGATGGGTGGCCGCGACGATCCGCACGTCGACATGCACGGGCGACTTTCCGCCGACCCGCTCGATCTGATGGTCTTGCAAGACCCGTAGAAGCCGCACCTGCGCCGGCAGTGGCAACTCGCCGATCTCGTCGAGGAACAGCGTGCCCCGGTCGGCCCGTTCGAACCAGCCCTTGTGCTGATCGGAGGCGCCCGTGAAGCTTCCCTTCTCGTGGCCGAAGAGCTGCGAGTCGATGAGCTCGGGCGGAATCGCGCCGCAGTTGACGCGGATGAACGGGCCTTCCGGGCGGGCAGAGCGCGTATGGATCGCGCGCGAGACCACCTCCTTGCCCGTTCCCGTCTCGCCGAGGATCAGCACCGGCACGTCCGACTGGGCGACGAGTTCCACTCGCTCCATCACGTGTCGCAGCCCGGTGCGGGCTCCCACCACCTCCTCGTTGACGTCCTGGCGGCCGAGCCTGGTGAGCAGCGTCTCGCGATCGGCCTCGGCGGCCTCCCGCAACGACTCGAGCTCGTGAACTCGGGCATCGTTTTCCAGTGCGACCGTGAGCGGCTCGACGAGCTGCATCGCAAGCGCGAGTTGCGCGGGCGCGAACGACTGGCCCGGATCGGCCATGATCACCATGCCGCCCATCAGCGGGCGCTGGGCTTTCAGCGGCGCGAGCAACAGGTCGCCGTCGAGTCCGGGGGGCAAGAGAGATCGCCATTCCGAACCGCCGGCCATCGTGGCGTGCACGAGGTCGCCCTCGCGCAACCACTTCAGCAGTTTCTGCCATGCGGCAACCCCGAGGGGGGCGGTGCACGCGGCCACCTCTGCGCTGCGGCCAACCCATCCGACGGCTCGCGTCTCCACGATCCGTGTCGAGGAATCTGGGCGAATCACCGCGACGGCACGAAACGGTCCGTGCGCCGCGATCGTCTTGGCGATCGCGGTCACGGCCGATTCCAGTTCGATGTGGCGGCACGCCTCCCGCCACACTTCTGCCACCACACGGCTGACGTCATCTGCTGGCACTGGAGCATTTCCTGCAGCGAAGAAGGGCCTTCAAAAGGAGGCCGCCCGTGAAATGACACGGGCACATGTCCCGGAAGGGCGATCGTATTTGCAGGATCGCGAGCCGTCAAATCCGTCAATCGAATGCGCGGGTGAGGACGATCGAGGGGCATCGCGTGGGGCGCCGCAATGTCGGTGGCATGTGGATGGCGATCGTCATGTGGCCTCGCGGCCGCATCTGCCGTTCCCCCTGAGACGGGTATAACGTGCCGCTCGGAGCCGACTGCCATGCACGACATCGACCTCATTCTCACGCTCACCGCCGGCCTCGCCGCGGCGCTCGTGCTCGGCTACGTCACGCAGCGCATGCGTCTTTCGCCGATCGTGGGCTATCTCCTGGCCGGCGTCGCGATCGGTCCCTTTACGCCCGGCTTCGAGGCCAGCTATCCGATCGCGCAGCAGCTGGCGGAAGTGGGGGTGATCCTGCTCATGTTTGGCGTGGGGCTGACGTTTCATCTGCGGGAATTGCTCGACGTGCGCCGCGTGGCGGTGCCGGGAGCGCTCGTGCAGAGCGGCGTGGCGACGGCGCTCGGCGCCCTGGTGGGCCAGCTGCTTGGCTGGGGCTGGGCGACGGGGCTCGTGTATGGCGGGGCGATTTCCGTGGCCAGCACGGTCGTGCTCGTGCGCGTGCTGTCCGACAACCGCGATCTGCACACGCGCTCCGGACGGATCGCCGTGGGCTGGCTGGTGGTGGAAGATTTGCTCACGGTGGTGGCGCTCGTGCTGCTGCCCGCGCTCGTCGGTGACCGGGCGCTTGGACTCGAGGGCGTGGCGGGGGCCCTCGGCATGGCCGGCGCAAAGATCCTCGCGCTCGTCGGCGTGACGTTCGTCATCGGTGGCCGCGTCATTCCGTTTCTGCTCGATCGGGTGGCAGCCACCCGGTCGCGCGAATTGTTCACGCTCGCCGTGCTCGTCGTGGCTTTGGGCATCGCCGTCGGTGCGACGAAGGTGTTTGGCGTATCGATGGCGCTCGGGGCGTTTCTGGCCGGCATGATCGTGGGCCGCAGCGAATTCAGCCTGCGGGCCGCGTCGGAGGCGTTGCCGATGCGCGACGCATTTGCGGTGCTGTTTTTCGTGTCGGTCGGCATGATCTTCAACCCCTTTGCCATCGTGCAGGCGCCGGGGGCGTTCGCGGCGACGATGGCGATCGTGATGGTGGCGAAGCCGCTGGCGGCGCTGGGGATCATGGCAGCGCTCGGCTATCCGCTGCGGACGGCGATGCCGGTGGCATTATCGCTGGCGCAGATCGGCGAGTTTTCGTTCCTGCTGGCATCGCTCGGGAAGGAGCTTGGCGCGGTGCCCGACGTCGTTCTCGACAGCCTCGTGGCCACGGCGATCGTCTCGATCACGCTTAATCCGCTGCTCTATCGGGCCAGTGACAGCCTGGCTGGGTGGCTGTCGCGCGGTGGTGGTGTGTCGATGGACGATGCCGACGAAGCGGCGGCGGATGAAGGGGGCTTGCCGCATCACCGCGCGGTGGTCGTGGGGTATGGCCCAGTGGGGCAGACGGTCACGGAGCTGTTGCTCGACAACGAGATCGAGCCGACGGTGATCGAGCTCAACCTGGAAACCGTGCGGCGGCTCAAGGCTTTCGGCGTCAATGCGATCTACGGCGATGCCAGCCGCCCCGAGACGCTCGTCGAGGCTGGCATTCGCGCCGCCGAAAACCTGATCCTTACCTCGGGCTCCGGCACGGTTGACGAGGAGATCGTCCGCCGCGCGAAGGAGATCAATCCCGAGGTTCACGTCCTCGCGCGGTCGCACTACGTGCGCGAGCTCCCCAAGCTCCGCCAGGCGGGGGCCGAGGACGTGTTTTCCGGCGAGGGGGAGGTGGCGCTGGCGTTTACGGCCCGCATCCTCGAGCGGCTGGGGGCGACCGGCGAGCAGATCGATCGCGAACGGCAGCGGGTCGAGAAAACCTATCGCGAAGGCTGACCGCCGCCCCGTGAATAATCACGGATCCCATCGGATATCACGGCTGCCTGTCCGGCACATAGCACGGGTATTTCGGTACTTTCTGATGTTCGGGGCATTGGGCCGAATAAAGCGTCACTCTGGGCGCTACGCGAGGCGGTCAGGAGCGGTCGTGCGGTTGGCACGGCCATTGCTCTTAGAAGTGCCTGAGTCGTGTTTTCGAGCCTTCCGTATTTCCGAGACATCCATGACCAAGCTGCCACGTCGCTCGTTCGCCCTCCTGTCCGCTCCCTTGCTGGTCGCCTTCGCGGGGGCCGCGTCGCTTGCCGCGGATGCCGGCCCTGTGGCACTGCTCAACGTCTCCTACGACCCGACCCGCGAACTCTACCGCGAGATCAACGACGCCTTCGCGAAGAAGTATCAGGCTGAGCACGGCCGGGGTGTGTCGGTCAAGCAGTCGCACGCCGCCTCGGGGAGCCAGGCCCGCGCCGTGATCGACGGCCTCGATGCGGACGTGGTCACGCTCGCGGTGTGGCCAGATGTGGAGGCCGTCGCCAAGTCTGGCCTCGTGCGCCCCGACTGGCAAAATCGCTACGACAACCAGTCGGTGCCCTATCACTCCGTCGTCGTCTTCGTCGTTCGCAAGGGAAATCCGAAGGGGATCAAGGACTGGAGCGACCTCGTCAAAGGCGACGTTTCGATCATCACGCCCAACCCGAAGACGAGCGGCAACGGGAAATACAGCTTTCTCGCCGCCTGGGGTTCGGTGGTCACCGGCGGCGGTTCGGAGGAGGATGCCAAGGCGTTCGTCGCCGAACTCTACAAGCGCACGCCCGTGCTCGACACGGGCGCCCGCGCCGCCACGGCGACGTTTTCCCAGAAGGGGCTCGGCGACGTGCATCTCACGTTCGAGAGCGAGGCTCACCTCGAGGTGAACGAGGCCGGCGGTGAATTGGAGATCGTCTACCCGAAGAAGTCGATCCGCGTCGATCCGCCCGTGGCCGTCGTCGACCAGAACGTCGACAAGAAGGGGACGCGGCACACCGCCGAGGCCTATCTCGGCTTCCTCTATTCCCCGGAGGGGCGGGCGATCATCGCCAAGCATCACTACCGCCCGTGGGGCGAGAACCCGCCGACGCCGGCTGCCGGCGAGGCTTGGCCGGAGATCGAGACTTTCACGATCGACGTCATCGGCGGCTGGCCGACGGCCACCAAGAAGTTCTTCGGCGAGGGGGGCGTGTTCGATTCCATCTACCAGCCCGGCCGTTGAGACGGCGTCGGCAATTCAATTCCGGACGAAAGCCCGCAGCGCAAGCAAGGTCGATTCGCCACCAACTCCGACACAGCCCCGGCTTTCCTCGCTCGCGCGTCGGGCTTCCGTGGAAAAAACACCGCAAACCCTTCATGCCCCAATCAACCGCAGACATGATCGCGATCGCAGACAACTCCGCCTTCGCCGCCGGTCCGCGTCGGACCGCGTCCGCCTCGCCGCGCCGGCGCCGGTATGCCGCGGTGCTGCCGGGGTTCGGCACGAGCGCGGCGATCACGTCGCTCGTCGTGCTCTCGCTGATCGTGTTTCCGCTCGCGGTGCTCGTCCTGCGGGCGGCATCGCTCGGGCCCGCCGGCTTCCTCGAGGCGGCCTGGACGCCCCGCTCGCGGGCGGCCTATGCCGTTTCGCTCTCGGCATCGGTGATTGCGGCGGTCGCCAGTTCGCTTCTCGGCCTGCTCGTGGCCTGGGTGCTGGCCCGGATCGAGTTTCCCGGCCGCCGCCTGCTCGACGCGCTTGTGGATGTGCCGCTCGCTTTGCCGACGGCCGTGGCGGGGCTCGTCTATTCGGCGCTCTACGTGAAGAAGGGCTGGCTCGGCCAGTGGCTTGTGCCGCTCGGCATCCAGGGGGCCTATTCATATCTCGGCATCGTGCTCGTGCTCGTGTTCGTGAGCCTGCCCTTCGCGATCCGCGTCGTGCAGCCGGTGATCGAGAGCCTCGACCGCGACACCGAGGAGGCGGCCCGCATTCTCGGCGCTTCCCGTCAGCAGACGTTTCAGCGGGTCGTGTTGCCGGCGATTCTGCCGGCCGTCGTGACCGGCTTCGCCCTCTCCTTGGCCCGTGCGCTCGGGGAATACGGCTCGGTCGTCTTCATCTCGGGCAACATGCCGTTCAAGACGGAGATCGCCCCGGTCTTGATCGTGGCCCGGCTCGAGGAATTTGCCTACGCCGAGGCGACCGCGATCGCGGTCGTGCTGCTGGCGATGTCGATCGCGCTGCTTTTCGTCGTCAACGCTCTCCAGCAGCGGCTTGCCCGCAACGCCCAGTAACGCCAACGGCACCCGCATGTCCGCCAAGCCCGCCACAACCGCCGCCTCGACACCGCTTTCGGTCGCGCTCGTCGTCGCCGCCGTGGGCGTCGTCGGCCTGCTCATCGTGGTGCCGCTGGCGAGCGTCTTCTACGAGGCGTTTGCCCGAGGTGCGAAGGCCTGGTGGGAGGCGCTGGCCCACGATCCCGACACGCGGCATGCGATCTGGCTCTCGCTCACGGTGGCCCCGGTGGCGGTGGCGATCAACACCGTCTTCGGCATCGCAGCCGCCTGGCTCGTGGCCCGGTTCCGGTTTCCGGGGCGGTCGCTTCTGATTTCGTTCTTCGACGTGCCGTTCTCGGTGTCGCCGGTCGTGGCGGGGCTGGCGCTCGTGCTCATCTTCGGCCGGCAGGGACTGCTCGGCCCCACGCTCGAATGGCTCGACTGGAAGATCATCTTCGCGTGGCCCGGCCTCGTGCTCGCCACGACGTTCGTCACGCTGCCGCTCGTCGTTCGCGAGCTGATTCCGGTGATGGAGTCGATCGGCCCCGAAGAGGAGATGGCGGCGGTGAGCCTGGGCGCGAGCGGCTGGCAGGTTTTTTGGCATGTGACGCTGCCGAACATCCGCTGGGCGCTGCTTCATGGCATCGTGCTCGCCAACGCCCGCGCGATGGGCGAATTCGGTGCGGTCTACGTCGTCAGCGGCCACATCGCCGGCGCCACCGACACGATGCCGCTCCGCGTCGAAAAGCTCTTCCAGGAATACCGGCAGCCCGCCTCGATGGCCGTGGCCAGCGTGCTCGCCGGGCTCGCGCTCATCACGCTCGTCGCCAAGTTCGTCATCGAACGGCGGCTGGAGGCGGAGTCACGGGAGCTGGAAGCCGCACGATCACTGGCCGATTCGCTTGACCACAAAAACGTGGAGGGTGCCGTCGCATGAGCATTCATATCCGTGACATCTCGAAATCCTTCGGCTCGTTCCGGGCGCTCGACAGTGTGTCGCTCGACGTGCCAGACGGCACGCTCCTGGCCCTGCTCGGCCCGTCCGGTTCGGGCAAGACGACGCTTCTGCGGATCGTCGCCGGCCTCGAATTCCCCGACGAAGGACTGATCGAGGAGGACGGCGAAGACATCACCGAGCGGCACGCCCGGCAGCGGGAGGTGGGGTTTGTGTTTCAGCACTACGCCCTCTTTCGCCACATGAGCGTCTTTGAAAACATCGCCTTCGGCCTGCGGGTGCGGAAGACACCGAACGAAGAGGTGCGCCGCCGAGTCGAGGAGCTCCTCCACCTCGTGCGGCTCGAGGGGCTCGGTGGCCGCAAGCCTTCGCAGCTCTCCGGTGGCCAGCGGCAGCGGGTGGCCCTTGCCCGGGCGCTCGCCATTCGGCCCAAGATCCTGCTGCTCGACGAGCCGTTCGGTGCGCTCGACGCGAAGGTCCGGGTCGAACTGCGGCAGTGGCTCCGCCGGCTCCACGACGAGATCGGCATGACGAGCGTCTTCGTCACGCACGATCAAGAAGAGGCCTTCGAGCTGGCCGACCGGGTCGTCGTCATGAATCACGGGAAGATCGAGCAAAACGGCACGCCTGACGACGTGTTCGATCATCCCGCCACGCCCTTCGTGATGGACTTCCTCGGCAACGTGAACGTCTATCACGGCCGCGTGGAGAATGGCCGGGCCTTCTGGCACGGGATCCCGATCGACTATCCCGAATATCCCCACGCCCAGGCCCGCGAGGCCCGCGTCTATCTGCGGCCGCACGAGCTCGAGCTTTCGCCGCCTTCGGCCGTGGCCAATCGCCTCGGCACGTCCCTGCCGGCGAGCGTGCTGCGGGTGAGCCGGGCGGGGGCCATCACACGGGTGGCCTGCCAGCCCCACGGCTCCGATCAGGAGCTCCACGTCGATATTCCGACGGAAACGGCACGGCATTTGCAAATGAATTTGGAGCCGGGCGCGCATGTGGCGATCACGCCGCGGCGGGCACGAGTGTTCATTCCCGGTCCTGAATACGTCATCTGACCCCGAATATTTCGTCTGATTCGACATGACGCACGAAACGCACAATCCGCCTGCCTTGGCGTCAGACGCCCGAACCGAGGCTCCGCGGACCGACGCGGCGCTGCGGCGGATCGGCGATGCCCTGCACGGCCTGCGTTTCGGGTCGGTGCTGGCCATCGTGCAGGACGGCGTGGTCGTGCAGATCGAACGGACCGAGAAGACAAGGCTCGAAAAGACCAGTCCGCCAAAAAATCAACGATAGAAGTCAACGATAGAAGTCAATGCTAAGAACCCCACAATAAATTTTTTTCCGATTCCCCCCCGCGACGCTGACCGGAATGACCGGAGGACCGCGATGGCTCGAACCAAGGAGCCCTCGACATGGCCACCGCAGCATTCTCGATGCCGTCCGATCCGCGAGCGCGGATCTCGATCTCCGGCCGCAGCAAGAATCCCGGGAGCGCCACATCGGCCGCCGCGGACGAGGCGCTGCGGCAAATCATCGATCGCCGCCGCCGCAAAAATAAATATGGTTCGGAGCCGGAGCGGCGGGAGTCTGCCCTTGGCGGCGCCATCGGCTCGGTGTCGGACACGATCGGCGAATCGGTGGCGCGGCTGGGTCCCGTGCGCTGGATTCTGACGGTCACCGTCCTGCTGGCGGTCGGCGGGGTGCTCTTCGCGGGCGCTCTCATGGCGAGGCCGAAATGCATGGCTCATCCCGCCGTGGGCATCGCCCGCGCGGGAAAGACGCCGCTCGTCGGGGCGCAGATCCGTTTGCACCCGCGCGGCATGGCGCTTCCCGACGACGCCGTGCCGACCGCCACGGTGCAGGCTGACGGCACGTTCGCGCTCACCACATTCACCAAGGGGGATGGCGCCCCCCCCGGCGACTACGTGGTCACCGTGCAGTGGTTTCGCGTTGCCAAGGACGGCTCCGTGGGCGGCAACTCCTTGCCCAAGCGCTATGCGTCCCCCACGACATCCCCGCTCAGCGTGACGATCCGTGAGGGTAAGAACGACCTCCCGCCGTTCACGTTTCACCGTTGATTTCCGCACCGTCCGTTTCGCTTCCGTTTTTCAGTGTTGTCCAGTTCGATTTCATCTCAAGGAGAGTTAAGACCGTGAAACATTCCCTCTTTCGCCCTCGAAAGGGCAGGCACGCTTCCCCGCGCGGCTTCACGCTCGTCGAGTTGCTCGTGGTGATCGCGATCATCGGCACGCTCGTCGGCCTGCTCCTGCCCGCCGTCCAGTCGGCCCGTGAATCGGCCCGCCGCTCCGCGTGCTCGAACAACCTCAAGCAGCAGGGCCTCGCGATCCACGGGTTCCACGATGCCAGGAACAGGCTGCCGAGCGGCGGCCGGCCGCCGGATGCAGCGACGGTGCGCTGCGGCGTGTTCGTCTACATGCTTCCCTGGCTCGACAAGAAGCCGCTCTGGGACAAGTACGACACGAGCGTCACCTGGAGCCACGCCAACAATCTCCCGGTGACGGAAGTGCGCGTTCCCGAGTTCGAGTGCCCCTCCGCGCCGCGGCACAACAATCAGCTTGATCACAATCCGGACGGGACGACCGGCTTCGGCACGGGGATCGTGGCCAACGGCGACTATGCGTCAAGTCTCGGTGTGGCTCCGGGACTCGCGACGACCGTCACGGGCAGTGTGACGATCGGTGGCACGTCCGTCGCCAAGAGCACGCTTGTGCGGGAGAGCCCGGCCTGGACGTCGTCGAGTGGAACGACGACGAACGGGATGCTCCCCAAGAACGCGTCGATCAACTTCAAGGACGTCATCGACGGCCTTTCGAATACGATCGCGATCGTCGAATCGGGTGGCCGGCCGTTCGTGTACCAGCGTGGCAAGCAGGTGAGCAACAACCTCACCACCGCTCACACGAACGCCGGTGGCTGGTGCCGGCCGGCGAGTGACATCCTGTTCTTCGGTTCGAATGCCGCGGGCACGACCGTCGGCGGTCCATTCCTGAACCGCACCAACGGCTACAACCACGCGTCGGAAGCCTACGGGTCCACGGGATACCCGGCTCCGTACGGCACCGAGGGCTCGAGCCAGCCCTACTCGTTCCACTCCGGCGGTCTACAGGTCACGCTCGGGGACGGCGCGGTGCGGTTCATCGACGAAAACGTCGCGATCGAACTGTTCACGGCGCTGCTCACGCGTGACCAATCGGCCTACGAGCGAAACATCTCGAGTTTGTCTCAGTAGGAGTTATTCGGACCCTCGCGCGCGAGCGTCTGGCGAAAGCCCCTGGCCAGGATGGCCGGGGGCTTTTTTCGCGCGCCCGGGTTCGCAGCGCGAACGTATCTACGGCGCTTTGAGAAGCCAGTTTTATGGCGATCGCCACGGAAGCCCGACGCGCGAGCGAGGGGAGTTGGGATGGCTTCGGTGCCGGGTTGGGGAGCGGCGCGGATGAACCTTGCTTGCGCTGCGGGCTTTCGTGGCTACCACCAGGCAAGTCGGGTCCACCACGAGGCCTGCCGGGGGTGGGGCGTCGCTTCGCAGCAGCCGGCGGTGCACCGGCCCGCGCAACAGTCGCACACGTAGGCCACCTTCCGCTTGATCGTGGGCACCTCCTCGTCGGTCGTTTCCTTCTTCAGCTTCTTGCAGTTTCGCACCCAGCCCGGGCAGCGGCACGGTTCCTCGCAGCAGGTCGTGCAGCCGACGTGTGCGCCGCACCGGCCGAAGGGCCAGGGCTTCGTGCTGCAGCCGGCCACGCAGATCGGCTCGCATTTCACGTCGAATTCCACCTTCGGCTGTTTCTTCGTGCCCGGCTCGCAGACGCAGATGGGAGCGAGGCCGCAGGTGGCGCCACAGTGCATGCAGGCGGGCTTTTCATCCTCCTTCGACTTCTTCTTGTCGTCCTTGCCCTTGTCGTCCTTGCCCTTCACCTTTTCGGAGGCCTTCGGCTTGCTCGAGTCTTCAGGTTTGTCGGTGGCCTTCTCCTTGTCGGCCGCTCCGCAGGCGAGCAGGACGGCGGTCAGGAGCATGGCGGTGATGATCGGCTTGTGCATGGCGTGAGTCTCCGGCTCTCGGCTCCCCGTTAGAAGTCGTAGTCGAACCGCATGCCGTAGGCATCGGTGAGGCTGTTGCCCGCGCGCTCGTCCTCGAGGAATGCGCGGACGTAGTTGAACTTCCAGCGTGTGTAGGGGTTCAGGTACCAATTGAGGCCGACGGTGAAGTCGGTCAGGTTGTTGCCCTTGATGTCCTTGTCGTTGAGGACGATGTTCGAAAACCGGGCCGCGATCTCCCAGGCGCCGAGCCCCGTCTGGACGCCCTGCGACTTCGTGCGGACGCGGAAGAAGTCTTCGAACGGCTCGACCCGCTTGTGGATGCCCTGCTTGCGGTCGTACGGGCGGTGCTCGCCGGTCAGGAAGTAGCTGATCTGGGCCATATAGCCGTTGAAGAAGAGGTCGGGCCGGCCGGTGCGATGGACCGCGGCGAACGCATATTCCGACTGGAGCGACAACGGCCCCAGGATGAGCGCGAACTCCGGGTCGAAGAGCTGGAAGTGGTCAACGTCCTTGATGTTGCCCGTGTCGACGAAGATCGGCGCGAAGGGGCCGGGCTGGCCGTTTTGATAGTTGCTCGGTGAGGGTTGGCCGACCGGGCCGAGTACGTTGGCTGGCTGCTGCTTGCGGATTTCCGGCGTGTTGCGGAACCGCACCTGATTCTGCGTGGCATCGCGGTAGCTGTAGGCGCTGCCGAGATGGAGGTAATACCGGCCGTCGCTCGCCTCGTCCCACCACGGCAGCCAGGTGCCGCGCATCGTCAGGGCCTGGCCGCTGTCGAACGAGTCGTTGCCGGTGTTGTCGCTGTTGGTGCGGAAGGTGCCGATCGCCCAGGTGGCAAGCTCATCCTCCGTGTTGCCATAGGCCATGATGCCCATGTTGCGGGCGGGGGCGAACGTGTCGACGAGCGACCGCTCCATGAACGTGTTGTTGCGGTTCTGCGTCACGCGCTCGAGCGAAAAAGGCTCGAAGTAATGGCCGGCGCGCACATTCTGCAGATAGGGCAGCTGCTTCCACTCGATGTAGTTGTCGAGGTAGCTCGGCTGGTTGGCGAGCGCGAAGTCGACGCCCAGCGAATATTCAAAGACGTCGAGGAAGGTGCCGCGGCCGCCGATGCGAAGGCGGCGAAACTGGGCGCCATCCTGGAGATCGCCCACGGCGTCGCGGCTGACCTGATCCTGCCCGAAGTAGATCTGATCGGCCTGCATTTGGCCGCTGAGGATGAACGCGGGCTTCTTGGCGTCCTCTTTTTTCTTCTTGTCGACGGCGTCGGCGGCCTTTTCCTGCTGGGCACGGAGGGCTTGGATCTCCTTCTCCAGGCGACCCAGATCTTTCTGCAGACCCTCGACGACCGCGGCGGGGGGCGGGATCTCCTCCGCGATCACGGGTGGCTGCGCGGCTGCGGGCGATGAGAGCGCGAGCAGGCACGACGCAGCGAGTGCCGCCAGAGGGAGCAACTGTTTTTGGTCAGTGAAGAAAGAAAGCACAACACACCTGCCGGAAAGCAGTTCACGTTTGGTGGAAGTGCCTCGTGTCATTCACGTCGGCGCGCGTGGGCATACAGACTGATTTATCGGCACAAACAGCCCTGTCAGGTGAGTTTGCGCAGATTGCCGGGCTTGCGCAGAAGGTAGACCGCTTCGTCCCGAAGCGGATCGCCAA